>JABDFX010000129.1:0-5279 GCA_013286315.1 Bacteroidota bacterium
TGGTTTTCTTCGAAGAGGGCAATCTGCTTCCCCCTGACCTCATCAAATTCTCTGCTGAGTTTGAAATATGATTCCTGCAGCTGATCGTACTCGATGCGTTTGCTGTGTGGCTGATCCAGGTATTGTTCCAGCTTTCGTAACTTATCCTGCATCTGTGTAAAATCTGCATAGGCTTTATCCATTCTTTCACTCATTTCCAATACCAGCCTTTGCTCCTGCATGATCCGGTTAATCTCTAAATCTTTATCTGCTATCTGCCTTTGTAAAATGGAAATCTGTTCATTCAATACTGCATTTTTTTGCAGCAGCTCCTGATACTTTTTTTCCGATTCTTTCAGCATCTGTATCTGCTGAAGTAATTTATTAATATGCTGGTTATACTGATAGAGATTTTCCTGTGCTGTTTTCAGCTGCGTTAAATAATCTTCCGCAACTGTTGGAGGTTTGATAAGGGCTTCTGTGCGTGAATATTTTTCTTTCAGCAATGCCACTTCTTCGCGAAGCTCTTCTGACTCCAGTGTACATATCTTTTCATTTTCCTCTGATTCGGATAAACGGTCGCGCAGCTGTTGCATCGTTTTTTCCTGCACTTCCATATCAGTATAATATTTCAGCTTCCAGTTATCGTTTTCACTGATCCCTTCATCGGGTGCCGGTGTATCAATACGCATTGACTTGCGGGAAGTCCAGAAATAATGTATGGTGATTCCGAGAATGAGGACGCCCAACAGAAATATTATTATTTCAGGCAGCCTCACGGTTAGGGTGTAACCAAGTATCAGGGGTAATGTCTTCATATTGTTCGGTACTCAGAACAAAGGATTTACTCGGCAGGGCTGGATATTGATGGGATACGGGACGGCAGTAAGAAAACCTCAGAAAGCAATGATTTTCAGCATTACAAAATAGGGATATCCACTCATAAATACAAGCTGGGCCTGAATTTAAAGTAGAAGTACGCGGCTAAGCTGTTACAAGTGTGCCAACCTGGTCGCCGGTAACCACCCTTTTAAGATTTCCTGGCTTATTCATGTCAAAGACGATAATGGGCAGGTTATTTTCCATACAAAGGGTAAAAGCGGTCATATCCATCACCTTCAGGTTACCGGAAATGCATTCCTGATAAGTTATGGTACTATATTTTTTGGCATTTTTGTCTTTTTCAGGATCAGCTGTATAGATGCCATCCACCCGGGTGCCCTTCAGAATCACATCAGCCGTTATTTCAATGGCCCGGAGAGATCCTGCTGTATCGGTCGTAAAATAAGGATTGCCCGTACCGGCACCGAAAATAACCACACGGCCCTTTTCCAGGTGACGGATTGCCCGACGGCGTATATAGGGTTCAGCAATCTGCTCCATTTTGATAGCAGATTGCAAGCGGGTGAAAACTCCAATCTTTTCCAGTCCGGCCTGCATGGCCATCCCATTGATCACTGTAGCCAGCATTCCCATATAATCTCCATGTGCCCGTTCAATTCCTGTTTCCTTCTCGTTCATGCCCCGGTATATATTGCCGCCGCCGATCACAATGGCCACCTGGACGCCAAGATCCACAATTGTTTTTATGTCAGCGGCATATTGAGCGATCACCGTATTATCAAAACCGAAACTTTTATCACCCATCAGGGCTTCACCAGACAATTTCAGAAGTACACGGGTGTATTTTGGAAGCATAATTTGTTTTGACTAATGCAAAGAAAAGAAATCCATTTGATCCGGCCTAAGTGAGAGAATTTGAAAATCCGGAAATATCATAGATGATTTTGATGAACGGCATTTTTTAAAGCCGGCACGTGGAATGAATCCCAACCACCGGAGCAAAAAAAATCCCGCTTTTATGCGGGATATTTATTTTAACCTAATTGTACTCTTTTAAACTGGGTCACCTTCAGAGCTGCGTCCACGGACTTCATATGTTCTGCCACGGTTTTAGAAGGATCTTTCACAAAGGGCTGTGCCGTTAATGTATTTTCCCTGAAGAATGCATTCAATTTCCCGGTTGCGATTTTCTCAATCATTTCATCCGGTTTACCAGCCATCTTCGGATCGTTGCGAATCTGATCTGTTACGATTGCTTTTTCTCTTTCAATCATTTCTTTGGATACCGAGTCCTGGTCAACGGCCACCGGATTCATGGCCGCAATCTGCATCGCAACTTCTCTCCCCGCTTCCAGAGCCGCCGGAGTGTTTATATTCAGACCGACCAAAACACCCATTCTGTAAGCACCATGAATATAAGATGCCACTGCTTCCGCATCGATTCTTTCAAATCGTGCAAGCTGAATTTTTTCGCCGATTTTGGCAACCTGGTCATCAATCTTATCCGAAACTGTTGCATTTTCCAGTTTGCACCGTTTCAATTCATCCAGGGTTTTTACATTGTTCTTAATAGCAACGTCCATGATGCTCTGGGCAACAGCAACAAATTCCGCATTCTTTGAAACGAAATCTGTTTCGCAGGCCAGCGTAATAATCAATCCTGTTTTTTGATCGGCTGTTGTCGTGGCAATGATTACTCCTTCTTTTGCCTCACGGTCACTGCGCAGGGCAGCCACTTTCTGGCCTTTTTTTCTCAGGTAATCGATTGCTTTTTCAAAATCCCCACCGCTTTCAACAAGGGCTTTGCGACAGTCCATCATACCCGCGCCGGTTGTCTGGCGGAGTTTATTTATTTCTGCTGCGGTTATAGTTGTTGTTGTTGACATGTAATTTTTTTTTAGATTGATAATTTCCAATCTCTCTCACTTCGTTGAGCATTACGCGTTACGCGTTTGGCTTAACGGGCTCCTGTACGACGACCGCTGTTTGGAACACGACGCTTGGGTGCACCTGGTGTTCTGGCTGTTTTATCGACTCCACCTCTTCCACGGGCAGCTTCACTTTCAGCTTCTGCCTGAATACGAGCTGCTTTCTTTTCATTCTCATCGCCGGTAATATCTTCCACCGTATCGTCATCTTTTGCAGCCTGCCTTTCGGTAAGACCTTCAGCAATGGCTGCCGCTATATAGTTTACAATAATTGCAATGGATTTAGTTGCGTCATCATTGGAAGGAATCGCGAAATCAACTTTGTTCGGATCTGAATTCGTATCTACCATTCCAAATGTAGTGATACCTAATTTTTTGGCCTCTGCCAGTGCAATATGTTCATGGCCGATATCGATCAGGAAAAGTGCAGCCGGAACCCGTCCCAGCTGTGCGATACCACCCAGTACTTTTTCCATTTTATCCTTATCACGCGCCAGCGTGAGGCGTTCCTTTTTTGTGATACTGTCGAATGTGCCGTCGGTCAGCATTTTTTCAATACTCTGCATCTTCTTTACGCTCTTCCGGACGGTATTAAAATTGGTTAACATACCT
Organism: Bacteroidota bacterium; assembly: GCA_013286315.1. Taxonomy (GTDB): domain Bacteria; phylum Bacteroidota; class Bacteroidia; order Chitinophagales; family Chitinophagaceae; genus Puia. The sequence continues at coordinate 3,363 of JABDFX010000129.1, forward strand.
CCCAGCCAGCGTTCTGTAACGAATGGCATGGATACTCTTTTTGCGCACTCGGTAATAATTTCCTTTGCCTGCTTTTTGGTGCCGACAAACATGATCTTTTTACCGGATTTTGCAATCTGCTTTAATGCAGCCGATGCTTCCTGGAGCGCTTCTGTTGTTTTATTCAGGTCGATGATATGGATGCCTTTCTTCTCCGCGAAGATGTACGGCAGCATTTTCGGATTCCATTTCTTACGTAAATGCCCGAAATGCACGCCTGCTTCCAATAACTGTTGCTGAAGTGAAGTATTCTGTTCCATATTGATTAAACTTTAAGCCCTGGTCGCGGAACCCGGCTTTCAACTTATTTGAATTAATAGAATTAACGTTTGCTGAACTGGAAGCTTCTTCTTGCTTTCTTGCGTCCTGGTTTTTTACGTTCAACCTTTCTGGGATCACGGTGAAGCAATCCGGCCGCTTTCATGGCCGGGCGAAATTCAGGATTCACCTCAAGCAGGGCACGGGCGATCCCCAGCTTACAGGCTTCCGCCTGTCCTTTAATGCCTCCGCCTGTTGCGTTGATCTGAATATCGTATTTGTCGAGGGACTCAATCGTTTTCAAAGGAAGGTCCACCTGGTTCTGTAAATAGGCCAGCGAGAAATAATCCTTGTAATCCTTATCGTTGATAACGATTTTGCCTGTACCGCGGGTAAGGAAAATGCGTGTTACCGCTGTTTTCCGTCGTCCCGTAGCAAGTTTTTGTTTTTCCATTTAATCTTTATTTGAAAAATTTGTCCCGCCCCAGGCGGAATGAAAATCGGAAAATGTGAATATTCTTTGTGCCGGTTTTAAAAAAGCAGGCGAAGAATTTCAGAATCTTACTCAATTAAATTTTAGCTCTTTAGGTTGCTGGGCACTGTGCGGATGCGCAGCTCCAACATACACAAATAGTTTCTTGTACATCTTGCGTCCAAGTCTGTTTTTCGGCAGCATCCCTTTTACGGCTCTTTCAAGTATCGCTTCTGGTCTGCGTTTTAAAAGGTTCTTCGCTGTTTCTTCCTTCTTTCCACCCGGATAACCAGAAAAGTTGATGTACATCTTGTCTTCCAGTTTGTTACCTGAAAAAATCACTTTCTCTGCGTTGGTAATGATTACGAAATCTCCGCAATCAACGTGTGGTGTGTAATAAACCTTATTCTTGCCGCGCAGGATGGCTGCGATTCTGGCACTCATGCGGCCAACGGTTTGATTAGTACCGTCTACAACCCACCAGTCGCGTTGTACGGTAGCCTCGTTCGCATGTTTTGTAACGAAATGTAATTTGCTCATGATTCTGTTTTTGATTTACCACCGCTATCCCGGTAGCTAATTTAAAGGACGGCAAAGGTAGGAAGAATATATGTTCATTTCCAAAGAAGCGAAGATGATTTTTCACTGCACCTGTGTAGCGTATTGATTATCAATAAAGAATTTGCACCGAAATTTTAATACATCAAATGCGGAGCGGAATTACAACAGTTTAGCCAGCACATGCGTTACCTGACAGAAGGCAGGTTACTCAGTTGGTTTATATTTCAGGTATACATAACCTGAGCCCATTATTTCATTTTTGAGCCCATTATTTGACCGCCTGAGCCCATTAATTCAATTAAACGACCCGGCGCCCCGAATGCCGGAAGGGTTCCAAACCGAATATTTTAATTGATTCTGAATGACTTCGGTTGGCTACACGTTTTGAAATATGATTTTAAAAGATGGTTTCTGAATTTCTGATACGTTTTTAATGCGCTTTTGATTCGCCCTGACTTTTACTGTATCCCAGCTATAGAACGCCTGTTCATTTCTCTCCAATCGCTGGTACATCCCGGGGGAACCGGATGCACCCGTAAAAAAATGATCTTTTGTGATTGAAGGAGGGGTGAATCAAAAGCGCATTA
>JABDFX010000129.1:5289-6208 GCA_013286315.1 Bacteroidota bacterium
AGTCATTATTTAGCTTTCTGAAACAACATCAGGTTATCATTATTACGTGCAACCAGCACCAGTGCATTTTTTCCGGCCTTATTTAACATAACGGCATCTCTTACTTCCCCTTTCATGAACAACCCGCTTTGTTTTGGAGCCACATAATGAAAATGTTGATGGCGGCCCTGGAGAAATAATGTACCATAACTCGCATCAAAGCGACCGGTCTGCGGTTTCAGGCCATAAAAATTTCCTCCCAGGAAAATATCATTGTATCCGTCTCCATTCAAATCATAAACGATACTGGCGTACACAGGACTCAACTGAGCTTCCAGGGGAAGAGCCTCCATTTTGAAATGCCCTTTACCGTCATTTACGAAAACGGCAGTTCTCGTTTCATTTACAGTTAATACCGTAGCTTCTTTCAATTCTTCTGAACTATAAATCTCCTTGAATTCTTTGCCTGCATAGGATTTAAAATGCAGGAATTTCTTTTTAAGCGCCGGAATTTCCTTTTCCAACTCTCCTTTCATCCAGTATGGATAGGCTTTCCCGTCTGATTTATAATAAACAGGAATACACTCGGTTTGACCGTTTTTATTAAAATCTGACGTAAATAGCTGTGCCGGATGAAGAGAATCTGCCTTAATTCTCGAATTCAAACCGAAATTTCCCGCCACCAGATCAGGAAATCCATCCTGGTTTACGTCAGCAACCGTTAATGAATTCCACCAGCCGGAGGAATTTGGCAACTCCTGAATGACTTTAAATTTCCCGTCTTTTTCATATTGCATGATGGTTACGGGCATCCAGTCACCAACGATAACCAACTCTGTTTTCCCGTCTTTGTCAATATCTGCCCAGGAAGCATCCGTCACCATACCCAGGTCCAAAAGCTGTGGAGCGATTTCTTTGGTTACGTCTTTGAAGACACCCT
>JABDFX010000130.1 GCA_013286315.1 Bacteroidota bacterium
ATGCAATTTGGAACGAGGTCTACTGTGGTGCCGCGCAACGACGGAAGCTCTTATAAGGGCCAGTATGACCTTCAAACCATTTACAGGTATATCAGCGAAGCATACGCTGGTTACCATTGGGACGTATGGCACGGGATCAATCTGGATGCCGGTATCTTCATGTCTTATATAGGTCTATTCTCTTATAATAATTTCGAAAATTGGAGCTACCAGCCTTCCTATACTTCGGACAATACGCCCTGGTTTTTTAACGGGTTGCGATTACAAACTTTTCCCAGTGATAAATTAAAAGTTGAGCTATGGTTTGTGAACGGCTGGCAGAGCTACGGGATGTTTAATCATTCTCCCGGTCTGGGAGCCTCCATTTACTACAGGCCAAAAGAAAGTGTAGACTTTGTATTTAATAACTATTATGGCAAGGACGACCAGGGAGCACCCGGAAGATTTCGTTTCCACAGTGACAACAGTTACGAGCTCCGGTATTTTAACCGACCAAAGGGCGGTTTTGTAACAAGAGCCGCGTTCAGTATTACAGGTGACTTCGGATTTGAAAGTGGTGACGGTGTATCGCCCTTTGGCACCAAGTCAACAACAGACAAACAGGGATTGCCTTCTCAGAATTTCATCAGTGGTATGATCTACAACAGGCTATGGTTCGGAGAACATTTTGCCTGGACGATTGGCGGAGGATACATGCACAATCCCGGACAGTATCTGGTCCTCGCCCCGACAGGTTATGCGGATACACTTTATCAACAGCAAACCGGTCCCGGTTCTACTTTCGATGCCTGGGATTGTTCTACCAATATTCAATGGATGCCCAATCAGAACGTAACTATTGGATTGGAGTTTGTCCACAGGGCCATTCAAAACATCGGTGCCGCTCCAGGCACACCACAGTTAGCAGGATATTTCGCTGGTAAGGGCGGTGTCACTTCTCCATCCGGATATGCCAATACAGGACAATACACTTATAGTTCGAGCGGGGCTTCCATTGCTCCACCACTGAGTAGCTGGGGTGGCTGGCAACCAGATATGGTCAATTCAGAATCAAGGATCATCCTATCATTTATGGTTCGCTTTTAAAAAAATCAGATGCAAAACAATGCAGCCATAGATACAAAGATTTTTTCCCTGATACAAAATTCAGATAAAGACCCCATTGACTATATGGTCAGGGATGTGTTGTCTGAAAAACTCGGAATCGATATTCAACTGATTCAACCGGATTCATCCATCAATGATGACCTGAACATCGATTCCCTGGATTTCACGGAAATCATCATGGAAATAGAGAAAAAATTCCGGATAAAGATTACAGACGAAGAAAGCGAAAAATTCAGAACGGTCGCACAAATTACCTCCTTTATAAAACGTAAAATATAAATACAATGAAAAAGAAAATAACAACAGTTGCTGTTTTATCAGCTATCATGCTAATCAGCCTTTCGTTCAAATCCCACAAGGTCTATCATCAACAGAACAGTGACAATAAAATCTACAGGATGTATGAAAATAAGTCGTATCAGATTTTGGATACGACCGCATTTTATCTGTATTACCGTTATGGCAATATGGATAAACCCAAAGGTGAAGCCCTTATAAAAAAAGCCGAATATTTTTTTAGCAGAGATGCCGGAAGCCCCATTGAACTGTTGACAGCAGATAATTTAAAAAGAGCTTTTCCCGAAAATCATCCATTTCACTATGCCATTGATGCACATTTCAGGAATGATCAGGAACTCATAGGTTACGACAACTATTTAAAATGTTATAAACTCAAGTACCTGTATAATCGGTCGTTAAAATAGTAAAAAATGCATTATGGAAATGTCCTGGTCGTAGAAGATGATACTAAAATACGGGTGCTGTTAAAAAGAATATTATCACTGGAGGGTTATACAGCTTATGAAGCAGCTGATTTGAAAGCAGCCGCACAGGTAGTGAAGAGTGAAGAAATTGATGTAATCGTCTGTGATGTGAAATTGCCTGACGGGAATGGTATTGAATTCACAAAACGTATCAAGGTAACAACTTCCAATATCGAAATCATTATGCTAACTGCCTTTGGGAATATTCCTGATAGTGTGCAGGCCATGCGAAATGGCGCGTTTGATTATGTTACCAAGGGGGACGACAATGAAAAACTGATACCCCTGGTCCACAATGCTATGGACAAAGCCCGTCTTCAAAGACGTGTTCGCCAGCTGGAAGAACAGGCTATGCGAGACTTTAATTTCGAAAGTATCATCGGGAAATCCCCGATCATCATCGAAACCATTTCTACGGCGAAGAAAGTCGCTCTGACAGATGCAACCGTTTTATTATTAGGTGAAACCGGGACGGGAAAAGAACTGTTTTCAAGAGCTATTCACGGAGCAAGTCCACGAGCTGTTTATCCGTTCATAGCCCTGAATTGTAGTGCTTTTACCAAAAGCCTTTTGGAAAGCGAGCTTTTTGGTCACAAATCAGGTGCATTTACGGGCGCCGTTAAAGACAAGAAGGGTTTACTCGAAATTGCCAACGGAGGTACATTATTCCTTGATGAAATCGGCGAATTACATTTCGATTTGCAGGCTAAGCTATTGCGGGTACTTGAAACGGGCGAATTTTTCAAAGTAGGCGACACGAAGGCTACAAAGATCAACGTTAGAATTATTGCAGCTACGAACAGGGATATCGAAAATGATGTAAAGACAGGCGTATTCAGAACGGATTTATTCTACCGCCTGAACACTTTTACCATTGATCTTCCTCCTTTGAGAAACCGAAGACAGGATATTCCTGTTCTGGCTGAATATTTTCTACATATTTTTTCCTTAAAGACCAACCAAATGATAGAAGGTATGAGCAAGAGCTTCCTGGAGCATTTAAAAAATGCACGAGTGGAAGGGAAATATCCGCGAGCTGAAAAATGTGATAGAGAGATCGGTTATCATGGCAAACGGTCCTCAATTAACTATCGAAAATCTGCCCTTTGATCTCCAAAACAAGAATTATTTGAAGCAAACCAGCAATTTAAGCCTGGACCTAAGCACGATTGAAAAAATTCACATTCAGCGGGTTTTAAATTATACTAAAGGAAATAAAGTGGAGACAGCCAAACTCCTGAACATCGGACTGACCACGTTATATCGCAAAATTGAAGAGTATAATCTTAATAATAATTTTTGGGATAGCCAGAATTCCTGAGTCAAGTCTATTATAGGATATTTTCATAGAGCCTGACCGCCCGAAACCTCAATGCGTTGTCCGTTTATCCAATACGCATCCTCTGTGCAGAGAAATGCAACCACTCCGCCAATATCATCCGGTAAGCCGACTCGTCCCAACGCTGTAAGACCTGCGATGCGTGCATTGATTTCCTTGTTGTCACGGGTGCGGCCGCCTCCAAAATCGGTTTCAATGGCACCGGGGGCCACTACATTTACGCGGATTTTTCTTTCGCCTAATTCTTTCGCCAGATAGCGGGTAAGAATTTCAATGGCTCCCTTCATCGAAGCATACACAGATGAACCGGGGAATGTAAGTCTCGCCAGTCCTGATGATATATTGATTATTTCACCTCCGTCATTGATGAACGGTAGAAATTTCTGCGTTAAGAAAAACACACCTTTATAGTGAATGTTGAAAATATCGTCCAACTGCTTCTCGGATGTTTCGGCAGCTGGTGAATACAAGGCAGTTCCCGCGTTATTGATAAGAAAATCAATTTTTGGACTTCCCCCCTGTTCCTGCAAATAAGACATTGTTTGCCTGACGAAATGATCAAACCCATTTATATTGCTTGTGTCCAATTGAAAAGCGACTGCTTTTTGCCCAAGCGATTCTATTTCGGAAACCACCTTGTCGGCCGCTTCCTTATTGGAATTGTAAGTAATTATCACGTCAATTCCTTTTTTGGCAATCGCCAACGCCATATTTTTCCCCAGTCCCCGGCTACCCCCAGTAACCAATGCGACTTTATTTTTTATACTCATTTTTCTTTTGTTTTAAATTTATATAAAGGATGTCCAGGCCATTTTATTTACAAGCAGATCAAATAAACAGTAAACAAACTTGTTCAGATTTTGTTTTAGAAGATAAAAGAATCGACGGGCCTTAAATTTAAAATATGAAAAATCAATGGCAGGAAGTCGTTCAACATATCAAAGGCATTAGCGGGAATGTTCCTACTCACCGCAGGGCATCAAAACACATTTATTCCTTTTCAAAAAACGCTTTTGAACAACAATTAGCTATCTGGGACCAGGTATGGCGAAATTCGGATGACTTCTGGATGAGGGCACACGCTGTCTTTTTTTTAGAACGAAATATGAATAAACCCGGCGCCTTGCAAGCCATATGGCCGGTCATCGTCAAATGGCAGGATCAGGTGGATGACTGGCCCCTGTGCGACGCCCTTGCTAAGATTTATACAAAGACACTTGTTGTGGCTCCTGCCAAAGTATATACACAGTTAAAGAAATGGAATAAGGATCACGATCCATGGAAACGCAGGCAATCGGTTGTTTCATTATTATATTATAGCCGGACAAAAAAAACCCACCTTCCATTCAATAAAATTGAAAAACTGGTTACGCCGCTCCTGCCGGACAAAGAATATTATGTCCAAAAGGGAGTCGGGTGGACTTTGCGTGAAATGTATACAGTCTATCCCAAAGAATCATTTCCTTATTTTATTAAACATATAAAATCGATCAGCAGTATCGCTTTTACAATTGCGATCGAGAAAATGAGCGCTCGGCAGAAAATACAATTAAAAGCGTTTAGGAAGAAATGAGGCGAATCCAACCATTCCGCAGGATGCGTCATTTAAATATTTCTGCCAATAGTTTATGTATTTTTCTGATAATGGAAAAATGTTAGCATTCTTTGTAAATAAAACGACGACACAGTCATAGATTTTTAATTATTTCTGTCATGAGGACAGTGTCTTATATGTGCAGCGAGGTGATTTTATTATCCTTAATTTCAAAATGATATTTGATCATGGCGGGGCTTCCGGGAAAAGTGCCTGAAATTTTAGCTGTTAAAATAATCTTGTCGCCACTGTTTGTGACTTCAACCGGCTCAATCTTCGTTTTATATTTTGCATTGGTCATTTCATTCCATTGCCTGATTTCTATTTTACCATGATAAGTTTTTCCCTCATCCTGCACTACCCCATCATCTGTAAAATTTTCAGCAAATGCTTTACTATCGTATTTGTCCTGGGCTGCAATTAAGTCAGCAATTACTCCTGATGGCTTCATAATAAACTCGTTTGTTATTCATGTTCCTCAATTAATCTGCCAACTATCCCATAAATTTCGTTAGTCACTCCCAAAAAATCCTTCCAGACTCCATCCACTGAATGTATATGAGCTAAGAAAATATTATTTAAAGTAACTTGATAATATCCCAGATCCTGTTTATTTGGCCGAATCTCTGCATGAATTATTTTTCCGTAATATTCATAATCTATAAAAAATGAAGGAAGGTATTTTTCTTCTTCATGGAAAGTCTTTGATGGATACCTGTGAAAGGGTTTTCTGATTTCTGGCATAATTACTAATATATTTAGCAAAGGTTAGAAAAGATTTTCCATTTAAAAAAAAGTAATTTTAAAAATATCCGGAAACACTTATCTAACGCCAAAATGAATCTGAAACCAGAAGAGCTGGAAGAAAATGGCTACATTCTGCTTGATAGGATGAATCATACAGAGATTGTGCCTTTTGTAAAGAAATTCCTGCACAAAAGGACATGGTTTTCATCATTATACTACCTAAGCGTTATTATTTCATTTGCCCTTCTGCTTTTCTTTTGCATGAAACTTTACCACCCGGGTAACTACGGCATAAGTAAGATATTGCTTCAGATTTCCCTTGGGATTCCGCTTACTCTTGTATTGATCCCTGTACATGAATTGATTCACGCCCTGGCCTATAAATTACAGGGGGCAGAAAAGACATCATTTGATTATAACCTCCAAAGATTTTACTTCCTGGCCATCGCCGATAAATTTGTAACCAGTAAACGGGAATTTAAAATAATTGCACTTTCTCCGCTCCTTGCCATTTCTTTGGCGTTATTAATTTCCTCCTATTTAACCGGAGAAGGGTGGAGAGTCACGATTTTGACCACGTTAATGATTCATACCATAGCCTGCTCAGGAGACTTTGCATTATTAAGTTATTTTGAATTTAACAGG
>JABDFX010000131.1 GCA_013286315.1 Bacteroidota bacterium
TTTGATTGCTTCACCCGTTAGTGTCCGGTAGAGAGCGTACTGTTTTACCTGAACGGGTACTTGTTTATATAGTAAAGCCGCGATGGGGGAAGCTTCTTTTAACCGGCTGATGCTCTTGCGAAATCCCTTAAAGGCAGGATCCTTTTTGGTCCGCTCACCGGTAATCGAAGACGCCCGGCGCCATATATTCATTTGAAAATAGGGCGAATAGTAAAAACACATTCCCAGGTAGGGATCGTTTCCTGTTATTATATTATATGTTAATCGTTTACCCATTTGGTCTGTCGGGAACAACGTTAACTCAGGCATTTCAAGTATGCACCCCAAAAAAAATTGTTTTATCACCAAGTGGTATTCGTCAGAGATGTTATTGAGATCTTATTAAAGTGGATACATAAAGCGCAGTTTTGCCTTTCTGACATTTTTTGGGCATGTCCGGACGGGACATAAGCGTTCATTCCTTTTATTAAACTGTTCGTTTTTGAACGTTTACTCTTTCAGTTTCCTTTATTAGACTTTGAGTATCAATACAGTACCTGATTGGTATGAAACTTGGCCTCTCTTATCACCTTAGAAAAACGAAGTGATTTATGTTCAAAAATTACTTTAAAACGGCCTGGCGCAGCCTGATCAACGACAAACTGCATTCCTTCATCAATATTGCCGGACTGTCCATCGGAATGACCGTTGCCATTCTGATCGGCTTATGGCTGCATGATGAACTTTCATTCAATAATTCTTTCAAAAACCATGGTCGCATTGCGCAGGTGGTTCAAAATGTTACGAACAACGGCGAAGTGCAGACCTGGTGGGACGTACCCTACCCGCTCGCAAATGAACTCCGTACCCAATACGGCAGCGATTTTAAACATATCGTGATGGCCGTGAACTGGGGAAGTCATGTAGTGACTGTCAGCAATAAAAAGTTCAGGGAAACCGGCGGTTATTTTGAAAAAGAAATGCCCGAATTGTTTTCGCTCAATATGCAACAGGGCAAACAAAATAGTCTGTATGATCCTTCCTCTTTATTGCTGTCGGCTTCCGCAGCCAACGCTTATTTTGGAAAAGAAAATCCAATCAACCGGATCATCCAGATCGATCATCAGGCGCCATTAAAAGTGGCCGGTGTGTATGAAGATTTTCCGCAGAACTCCACGCTGGCTAATTTAAATTTTATCTCCTCCTGGGATTTCTGGTACAAAGCCAATGGCGAACTGAAAGATATGGAAGATCCCTGGCGGCCGAACTTCACCTCAATATTTGTAGAATTAAATGATAATGCAGAATTCGGTAAAGTTTCTGCCAAAATAAAAGACGCCAAGCTAAAAAAAGTGAATGCGCAGTTACAAAAAAAGAAACCCGCCTTGTTTTTGATTCCTATGGACAGATGGCACCTGTATTCGGAATATAAAAACGGTGTAAATACCGGTGGCGCTATCAAGTATGTACATATGTTCAGCATCATCGGTCTGTTTGTCCTGCTTCTCGCCTGTATTAATTTTATGAATCTGAGTACAGCAAAAAGCGAAAAACGCGCAAGAGAAGTTGGTATACGCAAAACCATCGGATCTCTTCGCCGGCAACTGATTTTTCAATTCCTGAGCGAATCATTTCTGACAGTAACGCTGGCCTTTTTTATCGCCATACTGCTGGCCCAGTTCACGCTGCCTTTTTTTAATTATGTTTCCAATAAAAAAATGTCGATTCTGTGGGACAGCCCGCTGTTTTGGCTATCCGGTCTTGCATTCATTTTACTTACTGCCTTTGTAGCGGGCAGTTATCCTGCATTTTATCTTTCATCTTTCCGTCCGGTAAAAGTTTTGAAAGGAACTTTTAAGGCAGGTCGTTATGCCGCCCTGCCACGCAGGGTGCTCGTTGTTGTGCAATTCACCGTTTCCGTTGCGTTGATTATCGGTACGCTGGTAATCTACCGTCAAATACAATTTGCCAAAAGCAGACCTGTGGGATATTCACGCGCCAATCTCATCACGATTTCAACAGGCGACTCATCCATACATTCACATTTTGATGCCGTGAAAGAAGAACTTTTACAAACAGGAGCCGTGACTTCTATAGCCGAATCAGAAAGTCCGACCACGGGCATATGGAACAGCACCAGCGGATTTAGCTGGCCTGGCAAGGATCCAAATCTTTCAACCGATTTTGGGGTGGTCAATGCATCCCTGGATTTTGGAAAAACAGTTGCCTGGCAAATAAAAGAAGGACGCGGTTTTTCGAAAGATTTTCTAACAGACAGTTCGGCGCTGATATTGAATGAAGCGGCTGTAAAATATATGAACCTGAAACAGCCTGTGGGCGAAACCGTGACCTGGTGGGGCAAGCCACTCAAAGTGATTGGCATTGTTAAGAATATGGTGATTGAATCTCCTTATGATGAAGCGAGACCTACTATTTATCCTGTTCTATCGTATCCAGGGAATGTAATGATCCTGAAATTAAACCCGGCGGCCAGTGCAACCGTCGCTTTACAGAAGATAGAACCCGTATTTAAAAAATTCAATCCCGATCATCCATTTGAGTACAAGTTTGTGGATGAGGAATATGCCAAAAAGTTTGGTGATGAGGAACGTGTTGGAAGGCTGGCTGGTTTTTTTGCCTCTCTGGCTGTGGTTATATCTTGCCTCGGTCTGTTTGGATTAACGTCCTTTGTTGCTGAACAGCGAAAAAAAGAAATCGGCGTCAGAAAAGTGTTGGGCGCTTCCGTTTTCAGTGTCTGGAATCTGCTTTCCCGTGATTTCGTGATGCTGGTTATCATTTCCTTTCTGATCGCCGTTCCGTTGTCCTTTTATTTCATGCACAGCTGGCTTCAGAATTACAATTACCGGGTTAACATGTCCTGGTGGATTTTTGCCGCAGCCGGAGCAGGCGCGTTATTTGTGACGTTTGTTACGGTAAGTTTTCAGGCCATTAAAGCAGCGGTAGCCAGCCCGGTTAAATCATTGAGGACGGAGTAAACAATTTAAACTTCATCACGGGAAACCATGCAACAAATCGTTGTAATACGTGTATTTCTTATTGTATTTTTTACATCACACAATTTATGAACATGAAAAACATCGCCTTTGCATTTATTCTTGCAGCCTCCTGCTTAGCCGTACAGGCCCAGCATTCTGAATCTGACTATCTGTATACCACAAAATCATTCAGGGATGCGTCGCTTAAAAAGATCGTAGCTGGTACAAGTCATGGTAATATCTTTGTTTCCAATGTGCCCGCTTCGCAAACGAGGGTGGAAGTTTATATTCATTCCAGCAATGGTAATCAGGAATTGAGCAAGCAGGAGGTTCAAAAAAAACTGGACGAATACTATACTTTGGAGATCTCACTTTCCGGTGATGTGCTCAACGCTTCTGTGCGGCAGAAAAAAGAAATTCTCTTCAATGAACCCGGACTGAGTATCTCTTTCGAGATATATGCACCAAAGTCTGCGTCAAGCATTCTAAAGACCAGCCATGGAAACATCGACCTTACGGGAATGGAAGGCAGCCAGGATGTTGAAACCAGCCACGGAAATATTACTATTTCCAAAATAACAGGAAAATTGACCGGGCAAACTTCTCACGGTAATGTTTCAGTTACGGATTGCAAAAATGACATTGATGTAAGCACAGATCATGGAGATATTACAGGTACGAACTGCGAAGGCGCGATAAAGCTCATCACTTCCCACGGGAATATCGATTTAAGAAATCTGAAAGGTAAGGTGCGTGCAGGCACCAGTCACGGGAACGTATCCGGCAACAGCATCGGAGGCGAACTGAATGCGTCCACTTCGCATGGCAATGTTAATCTGGATGATATGTCCAGCAGTGTGAATGCGTCTACCGACCACGGCGATATTTCGTTGTCAGCAGTTACCGTTACCGGCGAAATCGTGATGAGTAATGGCAATGGCAATATCTCCCTGGAGCTTCCAAAAGGGAAAGGCCTTGACCTTGATCTGCAGGGCAGGGAGGTTTCGGTAGACGGGATGCAGAATTTCAACGGTTCGAAATCGAAAGACCTGGTGAAAGGCTCAACGAACGGCGGTGGTACTAAAGTATCCGCTAAAACGGACAGAGAAGCGCGCGTGACGTTCAGATGAAGGGAGCCCAGTTCGCAAATTAGAGTTTCCCGTTTTTAGAGATTGGTTGCCATTTAAAATAGGTTAGTGAACGCCATAGCCATTCAACCGGTCCAAAATTGAACTTTTTGATCCAAATTCGACAAAATAGTGTTTGTAAACCAAATAGAATAATAGTAATTAACCAGTTTAACCAAAGTTCTGTTTTGCCAAACAACCCAAACCCAACATGATAGAATAGCAATAAACCAAATACGGTTTGCGAGAGATAACATGTGATGGCCATTTTGCCAACATTTGAAAAGTGGACTAATCTACCTTTCCAATTCGGTAGGAAAGTTAACAAAGTAAGACCTGATATATATACACAAATAAGTGCAGCAGTGCGGATGTTAAAAAGAATTGCAACAAAAAAGTCAGAAATAAGTTCTTGCCTCCATCCCAGCTTAAATTGTGCATCCAGCCAAAAAACTAAAATTCTTATAATCTCTGCGAACACGATGACCCAAAAACTGTATTTAAGTATTTTTTTAAAAATTCCCTTTGCTTCCCTAAGATTTTGGAACCAACCTTTTCGACCAGCAAATATGCCCAATAAAAAGAAACCATATGTGATAAATATCCGTCCACTTATTATCAGAAAACGAATTTTATCAGACCATGAATCCCAATTGAACAGAAATAGCTCTTTCCAACCTGCATGGGTAATTGTTTGATAAAATGATTTGCCAGGTGCTTTCCAATAATCCGTATTTAGATTTTCCGGTTTGGTGAAAAGAAAATGAACTGTTTCCATCATCTTTCCGGGAATATTAATGACCAATATAATTCCGATTATTAATAACTGGCGGTTACTAAGTTTACTGGTAGGTATTAAAAGAAATCCCAATAGGGCATAAATGGAAAGAATATCATTTAACCAAAAAGTAAAGTGCACTAGTCCGATAAAACCAAGAATCGTAATTCTCCATGCATAACGAATAAAAGGATGTCCAGGCATTTTCTTCATACTCTGAATCTGAAGAAAAAAGCTAAGCCCAAAAAGAAAAGAAAATAAAGCGAAGAACTTACCAGAAATAAAGAGTTCGTTCAGCTTGTAAATAAATCTGGAAAACATGCTCATATGGTTGATTATGTTCTCCGGAAGTGGTCCTACAGAATACCATGTAAGCATATGCGCCAAAAAAATACCGAATAAGGCAAAGCCTCTCAGAATATCTACTTCAAAAATTCTATTCGATTTTATATGCTGCATTAATCCTGACTATTTTTCTAATAGATTATTTGCATCTTTGTAAAGCCTTCTCTGTCACTAGACACAGTTCAGGGAACAAAAGGGAACAGTATCGGAATCAGCTGCTTGTTTCAAGTAAAAAACTTAGAACGAGAAAGCATTAATACTTATTTTACGCGGATGTTCATATATACAGAATGCAGTAAGGCGATTATGGTCAATAGATCTGTAATTTTGGAATATGAACATGCCTATTTCTGAATTACTTGCAGAGCTCAACAGGCATTTGACCGAACCAAGGATTGTTGGGCAGAGACTGATTACTTGCGGCCGCCGTTATTCCGGCTGGCTTTCCCGCCGGACACAATCTGACCAACAAATCCTCATCAATGCCATTATTTGCCGCTCACCTGAAATGCAGGAACAACTAAGGCTTATACGCTACCAAATTGAAAGAGAATTTTCCGGCAGGCTTGAAATAAAATCACTCCCTTTTCCATATGAAAATATTGAGTTGATGAAAGCGGTTATTGGAAGTCTGATCCGCTTTTTTAATTCTTCCATATCTATAGAAGACATCATACAGGATTTTTCCGGTTCGAGCAGGTCCCGGTCAGAACTCACCGGCTATGTACTACTGACGATTGTAAGAATTCCGGTTATCATATAGTATTTGGAAATCGTGAATTACTTTATAGTCGAACCACCGTCGCTTCATTTTTTTAAAGCCGTCGTCAGATCCATGTAATCGAGGTTCATATTACCGTTCGTAATGATGTGCAGTGTGAGTACATGCACTCCTTTTTTCAGTGTGACAGAACCAAGAGAATCTGTCTTGTTCCAGTGA
>JABDFX010000132.1 GCA_013286315.1 Bacteroidota bacterium
CCGCAACAGCCTGTCTTTTTTCAAACGGGTTAACTTCTTCAACCGTTTCTTTTGCATCGGGAGGTAAAGCCGGAAAATATCCCCTGCTGTGATAAAATTCATCGAGTGAAGTCTTTGGTCCGTTCCTCCAGGGAAGCAGGGTGGCGTCGGTCGCATTTTTTCTCATTCCCTCGTATGCTTTTGCATAATCAATATTTTTCAAACCCTTTCTGTATGCATCCAAAAATATAACGGACGAGTGAAACCCATTCATACAGGCATAATCTCCCCACAGTACCGGAAAAGTGGGCATCCATTTACTTTGATCATACATTCGAACATAAGATTGCAGCATGTCTTCTTCCTGTGCAGGATGAAGAATCATTCTCAGCGGATGCAAAGCCAGGTAAGTATCCCATGACCAGTCATCTACATAGAATGGCCGGCTATCCCGTTCAATTTTTTTATCAAAACCGCTGTAATAAAAAGAGTCTTCGCTGATATCAACCATTCTTTCATGGCAACGATAGAGTGCGGTATAAAATGAACGCTTTTGGGATTCGCTCCCTCCTTCCACCTGTATCTGCGACATCAGGCTGGTCCATACCTGCTTTGCGTTCTGCTCAACCGATGCGAAACTTTTATTGCCGATTCCCTTTTCAAAGTTAATTTTTGCCTGCTCTGCGCTGATAAAACTGATCGCATATTTAAATTCGATGGTTGATATGGAGGCGTGAAAACTGAGCACCATCTTATTGGATTGTATTGAAACTTCCGGCTTGCTGCTTAATTTTCCGTACGTGTAAATTTTGATATCCCCGTGCCAGGTTTCCATTCCGGAAACTGAATTGCCGGTATCAGAATGCCACCAGGATTCGCCGTCGTTGTAATTATTTAACAGAATAGATTTGGATACTCCGGATGGAAATGAAAAACGATAATAACCTGTTTTTTTGCCGGGAGTGAATTCAACCGTTATCCCCTCATCAATTAAATAAGTTGAATAATACCAGGGTCTGGTTATTTCCAGGTTATTGTCATAGGTCATCAGCTCATTCCAAGATTTCCCAGTGACTGTTCCGACTACCGGTTTTATAGAGAAAACTTCTCCCAGGCGATGTGAAACAGCCGTTAGCGGGAAACTGGATATCTGGTCATCCAGGTAATCTTTCCGGATAGGATATACACGAATTACCTGGTTCGGCAAGTATGAGGCGGGACGGGTTGGTTCCAATAGCTGTGCAACGTTCCCAATCGTAGGATCGATATAATCGATGTTCTGTTTGTGTTTGGTTGTATCGTTTAATTTAGAATTGCCTGCATAGGCGCAAAAAAGAAAAGTAAAAAAAAGGCAAAGCAACAAAATCAGTTTCTTACCCACATATTTTTTTTCCATCAAAATCCATTTTTGAGAAAAAGGAATGTTCGTCCCGGTGAAGCTTGTGGCCGTTTCAGGAAGAAATTAAAAAATAGTTTAACCACGCCTCGCGTGGTTAAACTTTTAAAAGAAGAATCAATAACCCGCGTTTTGGGTCCATTGTGGGTTTCTCAACATTTCTTTGTTTGGAATCGGCGCCAGATATGCATTTTGAATAACTGTTGCCGGATTTATCGGATTTTCCGACGTTGATCTTGCTGCGAGTACCTGGGGAAGGATTTGAAGGCGGCAGATATCAAACCACCTGACACCTGTTTCGCCTGCAAACTCATAAGCACGTTCTTTCACCACTGAATCCTGGAAATCCGTCGCGGAAAGACCCGGAGCCAGATTGGGCAAACCGGCGCGTGTCCTTACCTGGTTGATGGCAGCATATGCATCCGCAGATGGCGAGCCGGTTGCTACCGTTGTTGCTTCAGCAAAATCCAGAAGGACGAGCGGATAACGAATCAAATCAAGCGCTTTGTTCGTACTCGGATTAATGGAGTTAATGACCGTAGCGGTTTCTGATACGCCATCTCCACCCAATCCGGATCTGAATTTCTTGAAATAAGGATGACCTGCATGCGTCAGTGGAGAACTCCAGGGAACCAATAAAAAGCTATTATTTGTCTGTTTCAGCTTGAGCGTAGTATAAAATGTAGCATCCGTGCGGTCGCACACCGGTGCATTCAGATAAAAATTAATCTCAGGATAATAATCATCCCATCCGCTCGAATTGTTTGTTGCAATTTCATCTAGCGGAACACAAGAAGATCCATAAGTACGCTGAGGTAACGAACCGCTTACATCGAACTGCAGGGCAAAAATCGATTCCGAAGTATTATTCTGATTAAATACATCTGCAAATTTGGGCACGAGGGAATACTGATTGGATTGTATCACTTCATTTGCCTGTGAAGCGGCCAATGAATAATGATCCTGCAGTTTTAATGGCCAGCCCGCCATGGTCAGATATACATCCGCCAGAAGTGATTTGGCAGCATTTAGGGTAGCTTTTCCTGGTTCGCCAGGAAATGAAACGGGTAATAAACCGATTGCAGTTTGCAGATCGCTGACGATGGAAGTATATACGGAATCAATAGAGGCCCTGGCCGGTCTGTCATCAGCTGCAATTGGTGTAAGTACCAACGGCACCGGGCCGAAAGTTCTCACGAGCATATAATAACTCCATGCCCGTAAAAATAAAGCCTGGCCGGCAGCCTGATTTTTCAGTGAGTCTGCTGTATTTACTTTTTTATAATTGGCGAGCAAATTATTTGCCTGATATATGCATCTCCACGGACCCTGCCATTCTGCTTCAAGGCTATTATTTGCGCTGCCACCGGATAATCTGTCAAAATCACGCATGTCGGCTTTATTCAGTCCCGGATCCGTTGTCAAATCATCTGCTCCGAAATAGGAAGTCATCCGACTGGTAAAACCATAGGACCCATCATAAGACAGAACCGTATATACTCCCGCCAGCGCCGCGTCCAGATCTGACTGGGTCTTGAAATAGGACGCCGGCGTGAGCGTGGCTTTCGGGTCTTCGTTTAATTTTTGACATCCGGAAAAGCCGAGCCAGATGATGAATGTAACGGGAATTAAATATTTTCTTTTCATAATTTTATTTTTATCAGAAATAATAAATCTGTTTCATAATCAAAAGCTGGCCCTCAAACCAAATGTGTAAGTTCTTGGATTGGGTATGACCCCGGTTTCCAACCCCTGTGTAATGGCGGGCGTTGCAGTAAAATTCGCATTGGTAACTTCCGGATCATAACCGGGATAACTTGTGATGCAGAAAAGATTCTGGGCACTCACGTAAACCTGAATACCATGAATTTTCCATTGGCTCATCAGGGGTGCCGGCAGATTATATGCTATGGATAGATTCTTTAATTTGACATAGCTGGCATCATACACATAACGGCTGCTGTTCAGCGGATTGAAACCTGTTTTGCTGATGGTAGGAAAATCAGTTTCCTTAGCGGGAGTCCATGTATTTAAAGCGTCGGTAGATGTCGCATTCCTTGCATCACCTAATCCGCCGTACATATATGGGAAGGAACCGGAGTAAATTTGATTACCATGTGTTCCCTGGAACATAAAGCTTAAGGTGAAATCACCATAGCTGATATCATTTATCCATCCGAAGGAATAAGTTGGTGTACCATTTCCAATATTCATCAGATCTTCTACGCCGTATTTATGATCGCCATTTACATCCACGTACCGGGCGTCTCCGGGCACCATGCCGTATAGTGCAGCTTCAGCGGCCTGGCTCGTTTTCCAGGTTCCGAGAAACTTGTAACCATAAAACGCACCCAGCGATTTTCCAACAATCAGGATGGAAGAATTTTGCTGGGCGGATCCGATACCATTCGATGTGACACTGTCGAGACCCCCCCAGATTCATGATCTTGTTATTGTTGAATGAGATTACAAAATTAGTAGTCCATATTAGTTTACCCTTCTGAACAGGTGTGCCTCCAAGCGAAAATTCTACTCCCTGATTCTCGAGGCTACCCAGATTACGTGCATAATTTCCGCCACCGATATAATCGGGCGCCGTATATTGATACAGAAGGTTAGTGATTTTTTTATAATAGTAATCTGCTGTGAATGACAAACGGTTGTGGAATAACAAGAGGTCAACTCCTATATCCGTCTGTGCATCATCCTCCCATTTCAGGCTGTTTGCAACGGGAGAGCCGAGCAGGGTAGCTGAAGTGAGACTACCAGCGTTTCCATTGTAAAAGTATCCGGTGTTGCCATAAGGCCCCTGTGGTCCGGAAAGTAGTTGGGGTATGGATGCATAAGCAGGAACTGCCTGATTACCGGTTATCCCCCAGCTGCCCCTGATTTTCAAACCGGAAATCACTTTTGAATTTGCAATGAGATCTTCCTTGCCAATATTCCAGCCAAGGCCAATGGCCGGGAACAGCGCATATTTATCAGTTAAATGAGATGAACCATCATCCCTTAAACTCGCTGTCAGCAGGTATTTGTCCTTATAGGAATAGTTTATTCTTCCCATATAGGATACCTGGGCATCTGAGGTGTAGGTTGACTGTATTTTATTAGCTGCTCCCAATCCCATATTGTAGTACCCAAGAGCATAAGTAGATAAATTCGTTGCAGTGGAAGTAACGCTCATTCCCGTATAGCTGGAAATTTCATATAAGGCCGTAACTGTTAAGGAGTGATCGCCGAATTTTCCATTCCAGGTCAGGAAATTACTGCTCTGGTAGGCATTTGACTTACTATTCCTGGTTTGTGCATAGTCATTACCAACCAGTCCCTGGGCTGTCATCGGAGGATAAACTGACTGTCCGTAAAGGCTTCCGGTGATATAAGAGTCATTGGTCGTAAAAGTCAATCCTTTTAAAATACGGTATGTCAAAATACCTGTTCCGGTAAATGTATTACCGGTATTTCCATTAAGCGGGTTACCACCGTTATCATCCAGTTGGTTGGTTTCCTGGGCAACCGGATTGGTTGCATTGGAAGCATAGGGCGATTTCATGATGAAATTTCCGGCAGCGTCCCGGATCGGAGAAGTCGGATCCCATTGATAAGCTTGTGCAAACGGATCCGTAATATCTCCGGCAAAATTATTATTACGGCTATTTGCCATCAGTCCATACATATAGACTTTTAAATTCAACCGGTCGCTTATCTTGATATCCACGTTTGCCCGGAGAGCTGTTTTTTTATAGTATGAATTAATGATCAGTCCTGGTTGGTCGAGGTGATTGAAAGAAAACAGGTATTTCACATTGGGAGAACCGCCTGAAACACTCAGGTCATAATTCTGTATCCAGGGTTTTTGTTGCAGGGCATGCTGCCAGTCCGTGCCCGGACTTTGCTGAAATTTGGCGAGATCCGCTGCATTAAAGGCGGGTGGCTGACCATTCAGCGCAAATTGTGCGTTCGTTTGATTGGCAAATTCATATTGATTCATCAGGCTCATCTCTTTGGGTATTTCGGCCTTGCTGAACCAGGGATTAAAATCTATACGAGCGGCTCCGTCTTTCCCTGTTTTGGTGGTAATAATGACAACACCGTTTGAAGCCCTTGAACCATAAATGGCCGTTGCAGACGCATCCTTCAATACTTCCATCGATTCAATATCATTCATATTGAGTGATGAAATATTTCCACCGATGAAACCATCGATCACATAAAGCGGATCATTGCCGCCTGAAATTGAATTGGCTCCCCTGATCCTTACACTCATCGGCTGACCGGGCTGACCGCTGTTGCTTTGAACGACTACTCCGGAAGCAGTGCCTTGCAAGGCCTGTTCTACTTTTACCAGAGGACGTTTGATAAACTCATCTGCTTTTACTCTGCTGATGGCTCCCGTAACATCTTTTTTCTGTTGCGTACCATAACCAACAACAACCACATCGTTCAGGGACTGGTTAATCAGTTTTAACCGGATGGTCACATCCATTTGGCCGTTCATGCCATATTCCAGTTGTTCGTACCCAACAAATGAGATTACTAAAACCGGATGAGCCTGATCCGTTGAAATTTGAAAACCTCCGTCAGCCTGGGAAATGGTGGATACCGACGTGCCTTTGAGATTGATTGTAGTTCCGCCGGCGAACACAAAAAAGGAGGCGACGCTGGTATTGTCGTCAAGTTA
>JABDFX010000133.1:0-2442 GCA_013286315.1 Bacteroidota bacterium
ATACTTCACTTTACAGGTGAAAAAAATGGAAAGCCGGATTTTAAAAGTTATCAATTGACCTTAATAAAAAAAGTTTCCGAAGACAGGCCTTTTACTCAGTCATTCGAAATTGGCGAGGGCTTCGACTTAAAGCTGCCCGAAGCGTTTAACATAATGCAAGGAAGATTGGTTTTAAAAGATCATGTTTCATACAAGGGGGATAAATATTGGATTGGCATGGATCCCTATAATCGTTATCCGGATGGAAACTATGATTTGAGCAGAGAGATATTCGGTGGCAGCTTTAATGTCAGGGAGGTACTCGATAAATACCACATACCCAATTTAGAATATCCTGAGATCAGGAATAAACTGGTTGAATCCCTGGAAATGGGTAACGTTATTCCGGTTACTCTTCTTAGCAATTGGCAGGGCGAGGACTATTCTATTTCTGCGAATATTCCTTTGCGTGGATTTAATATCCTTGATAAAAATGGCCTGCTTGTTCCACCTGATACAGTGATGTCTGTTAATAAAACAAGCTTGGATGATCAGGATGGGAAGAAGAATCTGTCCTATGATAAGAATGATCTTAAAGACGAGGATGGCTCACGACGAAAAAGGGGTAGATAGGTAAGTTTTAAGGATATGGAATTGGCAAAATCAATATCAGATTTTTATTTGGTTATTCTGAATGATCCCAGGATCTCACCTGTGCATATTAGCCTATATATGGCTTTTCTTGAATTGTGGTTACAGCAGGGTCATGCACTTCCGATTGAAGTATTTAGCCGCCAGGCTATGCCACTGGCCAAGATTTCGGGAATTGCCACCTATTATAAAACAGTAAAGGAACTTCATGAATTCGGGTATATCAGGTACGTTGCATCTTTTAATCAGTATCAGGGGAGTCTAATTTATATAGATAAAATTGAAATAAACGAGAGTAAAAAGTGAATTCATCGTGTCTGCGAATACAGTACATCTAAATTCTATTTGATTATGCAAAATATATTTTTTCCGGGGGAAGAGGATATTAAAAAATGGGTTCAGGAATCTGTCAGAGAAGAATTAAAAAATGTCCTATCTGATTTAAAGAGTAATGCCAACCCGGATGAGGAGCCACTGGTTACGAGAAAGGAAATCGGAAAATATTTGCGAATTTCACTAGTGACACTGACGGACTGGAAGAAAAGGGGATTACCCCATCATCAAAAAAGGGGAAGAGTGTTATTCTTAAAATCTGAGGTACTGAACTGGCTTAAGAATAATAAAAGTGAAGACAATTAAAAAATATTTTTTTAGTACCCTGGATTTTGCTTCATATTTTTATTTGCGTTCATCTCTGCCTGAGGAATGGGAAATATTCTCCTGATATCGAGCGCAGGTAGTGTTAAATCTGCAGGAGGTACAAGAGAATAATTTCCTGAAGAATTGTTTCTGATTACAGGCTGACCCAGGCGCACAAGATCCCAGTAACGTTGTCCCTCAAATGCCAGCTCCTTCCGCCGTTCGGAAATGATATCGTTTAATAACTGGGGACCTGAATCTGTATAACCTGTAAATGCGGTATCGCGGGCATCTGCCACCTGGTTCAGGTAAGTTCGTGCAGCGAGATCATTGCCCCCAATGCGGTTATATGCTTCTGCCAAAGTCAGTAAAACTTCAGCATAACGGATAACTTTCGTATTGTCTTTCCCATTTGCATTGCTGAGATTTGGATATTTATTGACCACCCACACAGTTGTTCCGGCCCTATTGCCGGCTTCTATCAAACCCAAACGGGCATCGGTAGAACTATAAATGCTGTAGAGATCATCCGTACATAAAATATCTCCATATCCGTTCTGATCATATATGGCATCCAGGTCATCTGTGCCATTATTATTGATCTGGTCAAATTCAACCTCGAATATAGTTTCCACCCCATTGGCTACCGGAAATGGATTACTCCAATAATTCTGAAGGAACTGCGCAGGAGTCAGTGAATATCCTCCGTTCATGACGACATCCTGCGCGCTTGTCAAGGCACTGCTCCATTCCCCTTTAAACAAGTACATTCTCGCCAGTAAAGACTGGGCCACATATTTGGTTACATAAGAGGAATTTTTCGTTGTGGTCATTAACCCATAGGCCTGCACAAGATCTGTTTCAATTTGACTGTATACCTCTGCTACCGTATTCCGTGGCGGAGTAAGCTGCGGATTGTATTGCAGGACCAGGGGGACACCGGGTGCAGTGGAGTCCTGGAGATAAGGCAGCGCAAAGAATTTAATCAATTCAAAATAAGATAATGCTCTCACCGTTAGCGCTTCACCCCTCAATTGATTGGATTTGGCGTCGCCGGGTATATTGGCATTGATCACACTATTGGCGCTTAAAATAGTATTGTATATTTCCATCCAGGTGCTCATACAAAAAATATTTTCCTTTGGATTGAATTTGAATTTTTAATAAATAAAC
>JABDFX010000133.1:2452-6055 GCA_013286315.1 Bacteroidota bacterium
TATTGTATATTTCCATCCAGGTATTTCGTCCGTCTGAGAAATTGGCAGGGGCATAAGAATAGGTAAATTCCTGTAAATACCGGTTAGAATTTTGAGGAGAGATATAAGTGTTGTCAGCCATCAAGTCGCCATCTACCGGTAATGAACGTCCGAGGAAATCAGTAGCACGAAGACTTGCGTACATGCCATTGACCGCAGTCTGCATGGAATTTTCATCCACTATAGACTGCTCAAGAGAAACCTGATCATAAGGGCTCAATTGAAGAAATTTTTTACTGCAGCCACCCAGTGTAAATAAAAATAAACTAAGTGATAAACCGGTTTGAATGCTATTTCTCATGATTCAATGAGTTTATTTATTAAAAATTCAAATTCAATCCAAAGGAAAATATTTTTTGTATGAGCACCTGGAGGTCATTTGTTCCATTGATGGGCTGTTCCGGATCAAAAGTCAGGTTCGTGTCAAACGCTTTAGTCCAAAGGTTCGTTCCCCTTATATAGACTACGATATTTTCCAGCTTCATTTTATTGAGGACATTTCTTGGGAATTGATAAGACAGAGTAAGATTTCTTAGCCTGATATAGTCCCCCTTATAAAAATATCTTGAGGAAGGCGCATTGGATTGAGAGGTATTACCTGCTACATATTGTGGTATATCCGTAATGTCGCCCATTTTTTGCCATCTTCTTAATTCTCGTTGGTTCTGGTTCAAACTAAATAATGCACCATCGCTTTGGTTCAGAAATCCCCACTGGTCAAAAAGAAGGTTGCCGTATTGGAAATTTAACTGAGTACTGAGCGAAATATTTTTATAGGTAAACGTATTCGTAAATCCTCCGAATCCTTTGGGGGAGTTGCTGCCATAAATGGCATTTTTTACCTGGGTGATGTCGGAAGTTGTGGCTTTTTTTGTGGAATCTGTATACCAACGACCGCTTCCGGTAGCCTGATCGACGCCGTCCCACAAATAGGTGTAGACTGACTGAACATCCCTGCCGACCCTTATAATTTGTGTTCCATTAATAATATCCTGGTTGCCGTTGAGTGAAGTGACCTTATTTTTATTGAATGCGATATTAAAAGAAAGATCCCAACGAAAATCCTTTGTACTGACTGGGGTCGCATTGACCGTGAATTCAATGCCCTTGTTTTGCATTGAACCGATATTGCCTGGATAAGTTGTAAAACCGGAAGTCAGAGACAAAGGAACACTTTGAAACAATTGATTGGTCACCCGCACATAATAATCAGTTTCCAGGCTCACTCTGTTCTTGAACAGACTCAATTCAAGACCAATATCAAATGGTTTATTCTGTTCCCATGTCAAATTCGGATTGCCGACGTTGGTAGGCGCACCTCCTGGAGACTGGTTATAATGAGTCGAAAACCCACTGACATTTGTGCCAAAACCGTATAAAGGCTTTCCGCTATAATTTCCTATCTCGCCATTTCCATTGGTACCGTAGGAGGCCCTGAGTTTTAATCCTGAAATTATTTTCGAATTGGCTAAAAATTCTTCCTGATCTATATTCCACGCTCCGCCTACAGACCAAAAAGTTCCATATTGATTATTAATTCCAAATCGGGATGATCCATCCTGGCGAAGACTGGCTGAAAGAAAAAGTTTATTCTTATAATTGAATTGAAGATTGGAAAAAACGGCGTCAAAGGAATAATCTGTACCATTACCCGTCGCTATTTCCGGTGTGGCCGGAGGAGGCAGAGGCAAGGTGGTTAATTCCGGCAATCCGACACCCCCGGCTGTAATAATATATTCTTTTGATTTTTGTGCTTCATAACCAACTTTAAGATCGGCGCTGAGATATCCGTTTTTGTCAAATTCCTTGTAATAATCCAGCATATTAGTCCAGACCCAGTTGAAGACTCGCGTATAGATATTGGTCAGATTGCCCTGCGTGGTTGCTGCGTCTCCAAAGAATGGATTGAGGTATGTCTCTTCTTCAAGATTGAAATAATCCATTCCCAGTTTGCTGGTAAATTTTAGATTTCTAAGGATATTGTATGCTCCATCTATCGCTCCCAGTACTTTCGTATTGCCCAATAAATTTCGGTTATAGTGTGCGATGGCTATGGGGTTAAAGATCTGCTCAAAATCTGCGGTACTATAATCATAGGAACCATCTTTATTGAAAGGATGCTGAAATGGTCTCAGGGAAAAAGCTGCCAGTACAGGATTGCTGAAATTACCGGATTGGTTGGGTGTTGTCTGATCATAATGGGCTGCATTGATATCAATTCCAAAGGAAATCTTCTCATTGATACTATGCCGGACATTCAAACTGCCGCTATAACGAGTGAAATCCGAAGCAATGACTGCGGCCTGTTGTTTAAAATAACCTGCGGACGCATAAAATATGGTTTTGTTATCACCTCCTGAAATAGAAACATTGTATTGCTGACTGATTCCCTGCCTCGTTACCAGGTCCAACCAATTTGTATTGTACCCATTGTTCGCCTGGAACACACTATTCAGATATTGGGTAGCTGAAGCAGTATCCAAACCCGCATTGATAAGGCCTTCCGTAGACAACTGTGTAAACTGATTGGCGGATAAAGGTTTTGCAAGACTATTGAGATATGCTACATGTCCAAATCCGTATTCTGAATTAAATCCAATTATTGATTTTCCTGATATGCCTTTTTTTGTAGTGATCAGAATGACTCCGTTGGCTGCCCTTGCGCCATAAAGAGAAGCAGCCGATGCATCTTTTAATACCGTAACGCTTTCTATATCATTAGGATTAAGACCGGCAAGTGTATTGGAAGTAGTCGTATTATTGGAAAAATCACCGGCATTGACAGGAATACCATCAATAACAAACAGAGGCTGCGCTGAAGCATTTATCGATCCGATGCCCCTGATCCTGATTTCC
The DNA here is from genome assembly GCA_013286315.1 of Bacteroidota bacterium. GTDB lineage: Bacteria > Bacteroidota > Bacteroidia > Chitinophagales > Chitinophagaceae > Puia. Next base: position 5,348 of record JABDFX010000133.1, read on the forward strand.
TGTAAAGCTCCGGGTTGGCCTGAAACAGCAACCGATTGCAGCCCGGCTACTTTGCCCTGAAGCATCTCGTCAACAGAGGTCATAGGGATGTCCATTAACTCATTACCGTTTACTTTTGAAACTGAACCCGTGAGCGTTGTTTTTGCCTGTAAGCCATAGGCAACGACCACCACCTCTTGTAGTTTGCTCTCCTTTTTTAATAATGAAATGGTAACATAGTCTTTATTGCTAATGATAAACTCCTGTGAATTGTAGCCAATATAAGAGATAATGAATGTTATCCCTTCTCCACTGATAGGGATACTGAAAGTTCCATTCGTATCAGTTTGAACACCTGTTTTTTTACCTTTTATCCTCACCGATACTCCTGTCATAGGCAACCCATCCTTGCCATCAATTACTTTACCCTTGATTTCGGTTTGGGCTTTAGTCGATGAATAGGTTAGCAGCAATGCGATGAACGCATATAGCAATTTTCTCATGTGATCAGTTTTAAATAAGTAGCACAATGTCTATTTAAAGACTATTATTAGGTTGTATGGTTATTCAAATACTTGCATACCAAGGCCTTTCACTTTTATTTTTTTATATATTTAAAGCAATAGGTCTAATGGATGATCAAAGAATGGCAAGGCAAGAGTAAAACGAAGCGCTGTTAATCAGACGATAAAACTATAAAAGAAAACCCTAGGCAGCAACGTGTTTAGC
>JABDFX010000134.1 GCA_013286315.1 Bacteroidota bacterium
TACGAACAAATTGTTATTGCCAACTACTGAGCTGTTTCGTAATACAGAATAAGGCAATAAGAAATGTCCATGATAGCCCCATGGTGTGCCCCATGAGTTTTGCACGATGAAATAACCTCCGCCGGTAGCACTGGTTGAACCAGTTCCGTCATCGAAATAACCGACCAGGGGAACAGCATGTCCGCCTAACGCGCTTAACCCCCTGCTGATACTGCCATTTGTTAATGGGTTGTAAACATAACTGGTAGTGCTCAGGCCTTCAAATACTGAATAGGAAGAATTATCATAAACGGTGAAGCCCATTAATACCGGCTTGTTGTTCAGGATTGCATACTTGCAATTGTTGACTTCATTAACATCACCTGTACCTGCTATATAATAGTAACCGGCAGTTGTTGATCCGGATGTGGTTGTAGAACCGCCCTCTTTGGCAATGGTGAAATTAACTGCATTACTGATGGCACTTGAACCCGGGGCGGTTTTATATTGCCTGGAAGTAGGTGATGCTATATTGTATCCCTGAGAATTCAGTGTACTCGGGTAGGGATAAAGATTTTCTGTACTTTCTCCATAGGGGCTGATAGATGTGCCGGTTCCGGAATTGCTGGTCAAACCCTGCAGTGCCTGGCCAATATTCACCATATTGGCTCCCGGATCTGAAGAAATGGATCTGCGTTCAATTTTAACCCGCTCTACATAATATAAGAAGAGCGGAGCAAGCGCGCCACTGGTGCCGAAAAAGCTGGTTGGGCTGCTGAATTTATTGGTATTTACGGCTGCAACAGCGCTCGATGTCGAATTGATGACAGGTTGTGCAGCAACCACACCGTTTTTTGCATAGTACTTAAGAATTTCATTTGCCTCAGTGCCGCAGAAACCGGTACAGGAGCCAATCTGGCCCTGGTCTCTGATTGCCGGAGTGGTCATCAGGTAACTGGAAGGTAATGTGCCTGAATAATTCAATCCGTTTGTTATTTTACCGCCGCTCAATAATTCAGGCGTAAACAGCGGAACATTCCTCATTTCTTCATCCGATACCGGCAACAAACCATATACGTGGGTTTGGATAGAATTGGCGTTGGCAGATGATGAATTTCCGTTTAGGCTGGTCTTAGAGCAGCTGAACAACAGACATATCCCTGCGAGAGGCAGGTAAATACGGGCTTTTAAACTGGTAGTTTTTCTCATGTGCAATGTTTTAGCGGTGGTTAAGAAAGCGCCTGCGACCAGAAGCAAATCAATTTACATAAAAGCGCTAAAAATACCACGTTTTTTTACTTGGCACTAAACACATGCTGGCTGACCGGGCACTCATTAAAACAGTATGCGATTCTTTGAGTAAAGCCAGGTGGGTTACGATCACCTTGCAGCGTTTGATGCAATTTTCAATGGGATAACTTTTAAAGCTGTTGAAAGGGATCTGTGTTTGTAATAATTGTATCTGTAAATAACTCTGATCGCGAATTCATAATTTAAATAACTTTAGAAAATGAAAATACTTGTCAGGGCCGGTCGCATAGCTTTTGGGGTTTGCCTCGTTGGCCTGGGTATTCAGGGAATGTTTTATACTGATTTTGACCCGGTGTTTTTGCCAGATGCATCCTCATGGCTTCCATTCCATACGCCATTGGAATATGTATGGTGTCTGATCCTTATATTATCGGGCTTCTCCATTATTTTGGAAAAAAAGTCCAGAGAAGTATCGCTCGCTTTGGGAGGGATATTCCTGATATTATTTTTATTTTGCCAGGTGCCACATCTTCTGTTTGTTGACCCGAATGGGAAAGTGTTGGGCGCCTGGACGCATGCTTTGAAAGAACTGGCATTCTCGGGAGGGGCTTTTGTTGTTGCAGGATCTCACTCCCCCGCGACTACTATTCGCCCTGAATCAAGGTGGATTAAACTGTTGGAAAAACTTATCCCTTTTGGCCGGGTTTTTTTTTCTATCACTATGATCGCATTTGGCATTGATCACTTTTTATACAGTGAGTTTGTTGCAGACTTAGTACCTGCCTGGATCCCTGATCACATTTTTTGGACGTATTTTGCCGGTGCAGCACTTATTGGTTCGGGTGTTGCGATCATTGCAAAGATCAAATTGAAAATAGTAGCAAGCCTGCTGGGAACAATGATTTTTCTTTGGTTCATTTTCCTTCATATTCCCCGCGGAATCGCAGACCCATATGGCAACAGGGGAAATGAAATGACAAGCGTAATTCAGTCATTTGGGTTTAGCGGAATTGCTTTTATTATTGCCTTTAGCAGGCAAAACGATTTAAGTCTTGGTTTACATTCTGATAAATCAAATTCGTCCTCTATCGCGGATATTTCCATGTCAGGACTTATCCAGCCATAACAGTCTCACCAGAACTGCTTGGATAAAACTTTCCAAAGGCTTATAAGTATCTATTGAATCTTTTACTCTATTTCCAATGTCTCAGATCACACCAGGTTCCAATGAGCCATTGCATGATTCTGTATATGCCAGAAGACTGGTGCTGGTATTAAATGGTAAGCGCATTGCTACTGCATTGCATTCAGTGCGTCTATATAATTGTGAATTTTATCAGTATGTGCATCTTCCTGCCAACCTCCTCTGCAGGGACCAAAACCAGCACGTTCGCATGGACAGCCGTCTGTATTGAGTGCATACAAAGAAAAGTTGAGCGCCTGCCATGCAAGACTTTTATATTCATCCGAACCGGTGGCTTTTGTATACATGGCAAGTACTGCTCCGTAAGTTGACAATATTCCTCCCCAGGGATCTTTGTCATGATCCTGCTCGCCGCATACGGGTATACCCTGGTGAATGCTTGTAAAATTTTTGTTTACGAATTCTATTAAGTCATGAGTGTGTTGCTGCCATGCAGTATCCAGTTTTTCTTTTTTCTCTAACAGGTAACGCGCCAGGTTGAGCGGAGCCCATGCAGTGCGGTCATTGGCTTCATCATGGTCTTCAAAAAACTGATCCCAAAGCGTTCCTCCTTTTGAAAGATCAGGGAGTTGGTAATTGGTTATCCATAACCATAGTTGTTTTCCTGCACTATCTATTTGGGTATTTCCTGAACCTGACAGAAGGTCAAACAGTTTTAAAATATAAACCATATCACCAGATACCTGTCCGCGCCCTTCTCCGGTTCTGTAATCCGTGCGAAAAGGCCAGGGCGATTTTGTTGAATCTCCTTTTCTCATATTTGCCACCAGCACATTGGCATTATGCAATGCCTGTACAAAATATTTTTTATCATTTGTTTCTTTGTACAGCAGGACTAACGCGCAGCCGGCAATCGCTCCTTTGTCAGGCTGAATTTCATACGGTTTATCGCCCTGTGTGCCACAATCAGGTGGTTGCGGAAACTTTCCTGCGATGCCTGTAGAACGGGTAAAATGAGGATATTTTCCTTCATCCGGCGTATTACTTTCCTGCACTAAGTAATCCCCCATATACTTTGCCCAGTCTAACACTTTTTTATTTCTGCGTTTGTCATAGACATAATATTTCAGATAAGATATGATGCCCATACCATTTTGTGTAGCAGGGATAAAATCATTTCGTTTGATGTCCGGCTGATAATTTCCGTCCATAAAAGTCATCCATACAAAGTTTGGATAACCATGTGTTACAGGACAGTGCAGATACCATTGCATTTCAAGTTCTACAGCATTTTGTAACGAAGTCCAGGGCAGCAGCATTCCGTTCTTATCGTACATAGCTTTATGATTTCCTATCACTACATCTTGCTTTACTGCTTGTGCCAGGGAGTCATGTGATAGAAGAACAACAGGGACCAGGAGTAGTAAAACATTTTTGAGCGCAGCATTAAAAAGTTTATAGAATGGCATATATATCATCCTCTTCCGTTGTTAAAATAACGAAGCAAAGTTGATAAATATGGGCCAGTCAGGGAAATCGGAATGCCCGCCAATATCTTCCCCAGAAGAACAAACAGCTATGGCTATATTAAATGGACACTGTTTGCTTAGTGAAATTGCCGGAGGTATCTATTCGTTCATATAGCAATTGAAAATACCCATAGCCGCAGAATTTCCTGGTTCAAATTAAAATGCGTTTTCATATTTTAATCAATTAATACCTTTATGTAATAGATCTCTTGGCATATGAGCTCGCCTTATAAACGAATTTCCGTTGCGGGGTTATTAATTGCGCTGGGTATTATCTATGGCGATATCGGGACTTCACCCCTTTATACTTTTCAAACGATTCTGACAGAAGGAGGCCAGGCAAATGAGGGCCTTGTATACGGCGCCATCTCCTGCATTTTCTGGACCTTAACCCTGCAAACGACATTTAAGTATGTTCTTATCACTCTGCAGGCGGATAACCATGGGGAAGGAGGTGTTTTTTCTTTGTATTCGCTGGTGAGGAGGTACAACAAATACCTCGTTTATCCCGCCATCATCGGTGCAGGCACCTTGCTTGCGGATGGAATTATTACGCCTCCCATTACAGTTACATCTGCCATTGAAGGATTAAATATGGTTAAGGGACTTGAAACACATATCGTTCCCGGAAATAGCCTGGTCACTGTCGATACCATATGCTTCCGGATCTGACTGGGCGAGTTTGATAATACTGAAATATGTGTTTAGAATGAAGCCTTCTCTAAACGCAAATTCATTGTCATAGGAAAGAAACCTTTCCAGGATAACGAAACGAAAATCATCGGTGGCCTTCACATTTAATAAAGGAAAACAATTGTCGAGAACGATCTCTTTATTATGCAGCATTTCTTCAACTACTTTGCGGAACATGATCCCGATTTTTGGTTGTATCCGAAAGCCCAGTCGGAAATCTATCCGCATGATCTTTTCATCTAATATAGGTTCCACACTGTATTCCATCGTATAGGGATCGTCAGACCGGTCAATATTTAAGAACCAGTAGATGTCGGCGCGTTTGGTCGTGTGGCTGAAGATCGATTCAATAATTCTTTTCTCTATCTGTTTGTGACTGCCTGCTTTAGTCAGGTATACCAGGTGCGTGGCGAATTTGGGAATGCTTTTATCATTGCTGAGTTGCACCAGTTGATCAAAATAATCTTTGATATATACAAAAGTTAAAAGTTTTAAAGTCATCTTTCTGGCATTGTACCAGACGTACATGGTCGTAATTAAACCGATTTCAAATACGAGGAAAAATAATCTTTTGAGCAATTTGACCACATTGGCCACGAAGAAACTGGTTTCCACACAAGCAAAAATGGTAACAATAGCCCCTACCAGCCAAAAAGGATAGTGTTTTTTGTAACGCAAAAAATAAGACACCAGTACGGTAGTCATCAGCATCGCGACAGTAATGGAAAATCCATAGGCAGCCGTCATCGCCTCGCTTGTCCTGAAATAAATGACTACTAAAATGCAGCCTAAAAACAGTATCCAGTTAATACTGGGAATATAAATCTGACCCCTGATATCGGTTGGATATTTCAATTTTACCCGTGGCCAGAAACCCAGACTGATGGCTTCACTGATCAGGGTAAACGAACCGCTGATCAAAGCCTGGCTTGCAATGATGGAGGCCACGGTTGCAATCAATACACTGGGCAGGAGGAACCAGCCGGGAACAATTGCGAAAAAAGGGTTCACACCGGTGAGCGATTGATTCTGTGGTAACAGGGCCCATGCCCCCTGGCCGAGATAGTTTAATACCAGTGTGGTCTTTACAAAAATCCAGCTTACCCGGATATTGCTTTTTCCGCAATGCCCCAAATCAGAATAAAGGGCTTCCGCACCCGTGGTGCATAAAAAGACCGCGCCCAGTAACCAGAATCCC
>JABDFX010000135.1 GCA_013286315.1 Bacteroidota bacterium
ACGTCGGCCATTTGCAGAAACCATTATTTACGAAATGCATGTAGGCGGCTTTACAAAACACCCGAGTTCGAACATTGAAATCTCCAAAAGGGGAACCTATGCCGGACTGGTAGAAAAAATACCTTATCTGACAGATCTTGGCATCAACGCAGTTGAATTGCTGCCTGTTTATCAATTTGATGAGCAGGATGCACCGGATGGATTAATTAACTATTGGGGATATTCGCCAATTTCCCTGTTTGCGCCTCATCCTGGATACAGTTCATCTGCTAATCCCCCGGGTGTACTGGATGAATTTAGGGATATGGTAAAGGCACTGCACGCAGCCGGTATTGAAGTTATCCTGGATGTCGTGTACAATCATACTGCAGAAGGAGGAAAAGGTGGTCCGACGCTTGGTTTCCGTGGAATCGACAATTCGGTATATTATCTTCTGGAAAAAGATTTCTCTTATTCGAATTACTCCGGATGTGGAAATACATTGAATGCAAATCAGTCCATCGTGAGAAGATTAATCATGGATAGCCTTCATTTTTGGGTTACCGAAATGCATGTGGACGGCTTCCGGTTCGACCTGGCCTCTGTTTTGTCCAGGGGTGAGGACGGTGCACCCATTGAAAATCCCCCGATACTCTGGGATATCGAATCGGACCCGGTTCTTGCCGGAGTTAAATTAATTGCGGAAGCCTGGGATGCTGCCGGATTGTACCAGGTAGGAGTTTTTATAGGTGACAGCTGGAAGGAATGGAACGGAAAATTCAGGGATGATATTCGCAGATTTCTCCGCGGAGATCAGGGAATTTTATCCAGTATGGTTACGAGGTTAATCGGAAGCCCGGATATCTATGATCATAAGGAAAGAGAACCTGAACAAAGTATCAATTTTGTGACATGCCACGATGGATTTACATTGAATGACCTGGTTAGTTATGAATGGAAACATAATGAAAACAACCGGGAGCAAAACAGGGATGGGACGAACGACAACCTGAGCTGGAATGGCGGAACAGAAGGGGAAACGAATGATCCCCACATATCTGTATTTCGAAAGAAACAAATCAGAAATTTCTTTATGCTTACACTTCTTTCGATCGGTACACCCATGATCTGCATGGGAGATGAACTGCGAAGAACCCAGCGTGGGAATAACAATGCGTATTGCCAGGATAATGAGATCAGCTGGTTCGACTGGGGACTCTTGCAAAAAAATGGAGAGCTTTTTCGATTTGTAAAGTTATTGATTCAGGGACGTTTGTTACGGGATATGGCGAAGCCCCAATTCGCCATGAGCCTGAACCAGCTTTTGAAAAACGCGCAAATCAGCTGGCACGGTATCCGTCTGGATCAGCCCGACTGGTCTGACCATTCTCATTCAATCGCCTTTAGCGTACATTCATTGAGCGGTGCAATGGAATCCTATTTTATCATCAATGCATACAGGGAGCCGCTTCTATTTGAACTACCCGTATTGGGTGCGGAAAGGCAATGGAAACGATGGATCGATACATCACTTGAATCTCCGGGTGATATCTGTCTTTGGAATGAGGCAGTTCCTGTTGAATCGAAGAATTATTTTGTATTTGCGAATACGATCGTGGCGCTGATCTGTATTGAATAAAAAAAAATATACCCCCGGGGATTTTGAAAAATAATTCAGCTAAATTGTTCATTCCATAAAACAATCATAAAATGAAAATCATTCTGGCACCTGTGGATTTCTCTGACGCTTCGATGAACGCTGTTTCATTTGCGGCGGAACTTTCCAAAAGATCCTCTGCCCGTCTCGTGATAGTGAATATAATTCAGAAGGGTGAGGATGAGAACGAAGTAAAACTCAGATTGAAATCTCTGGAATCAGAATTAAAAAAAACCTTCGGTACCAACTTACATTGCGAATCATTTCACGCACACGGTAATCTGATCACCACGCTAAAAAAAATAATAGCGGTTCAGCAGCCTGATCTGATTGTGATGGGCACGAAGGGAGCAAGTGGTTTGAAAAAAATTTTAATCGGAAGTAATACCGTGAAACTGATATCGAATACCAGGGTACCTGTGCTTGTTATTCCGGAAGTGGCGCGTTTTAATAGTTTCTTAATGAAAGGGAAAAACAGAATTATCCTGGCAACCGATCTTGATTTTTTAGAAAACGAAGACGCACTCGTGGTTCTGAAGGAAATCGCGCTTTTCATTGTTGAACCGAAATTGAGAGTACTGAGTGTAAGACCAAAAGATGCCCGGCTTGCAGCTTCAAAAAGAAAAGAGCGTGACTTCCTGATGTCTTTTTTCGATCCTGAAATCGAAACCGAACGCGTAACTGTCTTTGGCAAGAGTGTGTTGGGTGGGATAAATTTTTATCTCGAAAGAAAAAATGAAGATACCGGCCTGCTGGCGATGATTGCCCGGGAGTCAGGGCACCTTATTCAAAAACACTACACAAGGGAAATGGCTTCACATACGCATTTACCACTGCTGGTATTACACGATACAAAAATGTGACGGTTAACCGTGGAGGCCTTTCTCCTGTATTAATCTGAAAGAGCCTGTAATTTTTTGCTGGTTTTCTGTTGTGGATCGGTTTTACTTTCAGTCGTTGAAAATGTTGCCTGTTTTCCTCCCTCCAGGAATTGTTCTGCATCCAGTAATCCGTTTAACTGAATAATTTTAGCAACGACGCCGGTCCAGCCGGTTTGGTGACTCGCACCCAGGCCTGCCCCATTGTCGCCATGAAAATATTCATAGAAAAGAACATAATCCCGCCAGTTCGGATCCTGCTGGAACTTATCTTCACCCCCATACACGGGCCGCTTGCCTACCTCATTCCTTGTAAAAATGCTGGTGAGTCTTTGACCAATTTCTGTTGACACTTCAAAAAGGTTCATCATAACACCCGAACCGGTCGGACATTCGATTTTGAAATTATCCCCATAATACAAATAGAAATTCATCAGCGCCCGCAGTATCATAACGTTTACAGGAAACCAGATCGGACCACGCCAGTTGGAATTGCCACCAAACATGCCGGTATTCGATTCTGCCGGTAAATAGTCTACCCTGAATTCCCGACCCTCTGTATAAAAAACAAAGGGATGGTCCTGGTGAAATTTGGAGACCGAGCGAATCCCGTATGGACTGAGGAATTCATTTTCGTCGAGCATTTTCGTAAGTATCCTGCGAAGTCTTTCCGGATTCACAAGTGCCAGGATGCCACGTTCTGCTACTCCCAAATGACCCTTTCCTGTAGGATGAATAGTTTTTAGCAGCTCAGGCATTCTTCGCATGCATTCAGCAATACTGGCCATGGCAGCTGGAATACTGTCCCTCTGTGATTTTTCAATAACGGTTGTAGCACACAGAGGCAGCAGACCTACCATGGAACGCACTTTGAGACGCTGTGCGCTGCCATCCGGAAGACGGAGCAGGTCATAATAAAAACCATCTTCCTCATCCCACATACCTTCATCTCCCGGACGGTTCATAGCGGTCGCAATAAAGTAGAAATGTTCTATAAATTTAAAAACCATTTCCTCATAATCGGGATCCTGCGCAGCCAGTTCGATCGCGATCTCCAGCATGTTCTGACTGAATAATGACATCCACGCAGTACCATCCGCCTGTTCGAGATAACCTCCGGTAGGTAAAGGCGCGCTCCGGTCGAATACACCAATATTATCGAGACCTAAAAATCCTCCTTCAAATACATTTTTACCAAATCGGTCTTTTCTGTTCACCCACCAGGTAAAGTTCAGCAGCAGTTTATTGAAGGCGGACCTGAGAAACGACATATCCGTTTCACCGCTGATCGCCTGTTGTGTACGGTGCAGAAACAATGTGGCCCATGCATGGACCGGAGGATTCACATCACTGAAATTCCATTCGTAGGCGGGCAATTGTCCATTGGGATGCAGGTAGCCACCCTGGAGCATTAAATGCATTTGATCCTTTGCAAAGTCCGGATCAACGATGGAAAGCGGTAATGTATGGAAAGCAAGATCCCAGGCCGCATACCAGGGATATTCCCATTTATCCGGCATGGAAATAATATGTTCATTGAGCATATGATACCAATCAGAGTTTCGGGCAGTTTTATAACCGGAATGCAATGGATTGGAATTGTGTTCATTCAGCCAGTTATCCCCGTCGAAAAAGAAAAATTGTTTGCTCCAGAGCATACCCGCCAGTGCCTGGCGCATCACACTGGCCTTATCTCCCGTAACCGTTGAAGGTATGATCGATTTGTAAAATTCATCGGCTTCTTTCAGCCTGTCGGCAAAGACTTTTTCAAATGCCTTTCCGAAGAAATCGCCTTTCAGTTCATAAGGATTTTTCGTAAGCCTGACGCGGATAACGGAAGCCTCACCCGCACCTATTTCCAATTGATAATGAGCTGAAGTTTTTGTTCCCTGTTTTTCCGGATTCACTGTATGCCGGCTTCCATAAACCACAAAATCATTTATACCATCTTTTACATATTTACTTTCGTTTAGGGTCCCGGGAAAAAGTTTTTCGTGGTTTGTTTCATTTTCGGTGAACAGTAAAGGCACGTCTCCTTCGCAGGCTAAAATAAAATCTCCTAATTTCGGATGGCTGACAGCGGCCGAACGGATACCCGGCTGAATATTAATTTCTTTGAGCGTAGGCTTTTCGGCTGCCCTGTTCGAATCTGCAATCCATTTTGACCAGTCATTCCGGAACCACAATGTCGGGAGAAGATGCAGTTTGGATGTTTCCGGTCCCCGGTTGATCGCAGTGATCTTTACCAATATATCTTCCGGACCTGCTTTCGCATATTCTATAAAGACATCAAAGTATCGGTCTTCATTAAAAACACCGGTATCAAGTAATTCATATTCCATCTCTTCCCGGGAACGCCGGCTATTCGTTTGTACAAGGTCGTTATATGGATAAACTGCCTGGGGATATTTGTACAGCGTTTTCATGTAAGAATGTGTAGGCGTGCTGTCAAGGTAGAAATAATATTCTTTCACGTCCTCTCCGTGATTGGCTTCACCATTCGTCAATCCGAAATAACGCTCCTTCAGAATGGGATCTTTGCCATTCCAGAGAGCCAGCGCAAAACAGAGTTGTTGCTTGTCGTCTGAAATACCGGCGATGCCATCCTCTCCCCACCGGTATGCCCGCGAACGCGCATGATCATGTGTAAAGAAATTCCATGCATCCCCGTTCTTGCTATAATCTTCCCGGACGGTTCCCCACTGACGTTCGCTGAGATAAGGGCCCCATTTTTTCCAGGGGATTTTATTTCCCCTGGAGTCAGTTAATCTTTTCTTTTCCATAAAATGATATTTAATGATTGGAAAGAATGTTCAGGGGGTACATGATACCTGGAGTTTCCGGACGACCGATGGTATATTTTAAGGGGATTTTGCAGCTGAATTCTCTATACAAAAGGTACCAAAAAACGGGCAGAGAAAAATACTTGCCTGACTTTTTATTGCCCCGAATTATCACATCGGGGGTAATACATTAAGAATGAATCCTATAGAAAATCTTTTATGCACACGTGATTGCAGCAAGCGGTACCAGCTTATTTTGCTAATTTTAATTTTAATCATTCAAATCATCCATTTAGTATGAAATATAAGTTTATAAAAGGATTATGTTTAAGTTGTATCGCTGTGTGGGCTGTCTCCTGCAATGAGAAAAAGGAAGAGCCCGCAGCTGTAGTTGTCGACAAAGAACAAATAAAAAAAGATATTCAGGCCAGGGAAGATGAATTTGCGTCAGTTTATAATGCCGGCGAAATGAAAAGTATTGGATACTATGCAGAT
>JABDFX010000136.1:0-5538 GCA_013286315.1 Bacteroidota bacterium
AAGACAAAAGGTTTTACGATCATTCGGGAATCGATGGTATGGGCGTTCTCCGCGCTGTTGTAAAACTGGGCCGTGACGGTGGCGGATCAACGATCACCCAGCAGCTCGCAAAATATATGCTCGGACAGGGATCTCATAATATCACCCGGCGTGGCATAGAAAAATTAAAAGAATGGATTACGGCGGTACGTCTGGAACGAAATTTTACTAAGGAAGAAATACTGGCACTTTATCTGAATGCTGTCCCCTTCGGAGATAATGTGTATGGCATCCGGAATGCGAGCCGTACATTTTTTCAAAAAGAACCCGACCAGCTGACAGTGGATGAATCCGCCATGCTCATCGGCATGTTAAGCGGTAATACATTATATAATCCGAGAAAAAATCCGAAAGCAGCCATCGAAAGAAGAAACACAGTCATCAACCGGATGGTGGAAAGCAATTACATTACCGAAGAGGAGGGTCGTAAATACAAGCTCAAACCCATAGATCTGTCCAATTATAAAAAGCTCGACGAGAATAACGGACTGGCTCCTTATTTCCGCGATGTAATACGCGATGAATTAAAAAAATGGTGCAAGGACCATAAAAATCCGGCTACCGGGGAATCTTTCGATTTGTATGAAGACGGCTTGAGAATTTACACCACCATCAATCCGCGTATGCAGTTATATGCTGAAGAAGCTGTCGCCAAACAGGTCCCCAGCCTGCAAAAAGTTTTGAGTGCTCAACCGTTCATCCGGAAGGGACTGGTTTGGAAAGAACATTCCAATATTCTGGAATCCCTGATTCGCAATACGGAACGTTGGCGGAATATGGAGGACGACGGTATCCCGGCAGCGGAGATCCGCAAGAGTTTTGACCAGCCGGTTCAAATGAAGGTATTTGCCTGGAACTCCCGTCGCGAAACGGATACCGTAATGACGCCGCTGGATTCAATAAAATACAATCACCAGATGATGCAGACGGCCTTTCTGGCGATGGATCCTATGAGCGGTGCAGTGAAAGCCTGGATCGGTGGAATCGATTTTAAGACTTATAAATTTGATCATGCGAATATAAATACCAAACGGCAGGTGGGATCATCTATCAAACCGCTACTCTATGCGGATGCCATCGAGGATGCAGGATTCACGCCCGCAACCATCGTAGATAATGAACCGCAATATTTTGATGGTTTTGGACTTGTACCAGCCGGTGGAAAATGTGAACTCGGTCCGCAGGTTACCATGGCAAATGCATTGGCGCATTCTCTGAACTGCGCCTCCGCTTCCATCATGAAACAGGTGGGCCCGAAAAATTTTGTGGATTTTCTTCACAATATCAACATCAAATCTAAAATGGAGCCCTATCCCTCCCTTGCCCTGGGTGCGATTGAAATTTCCCTTTATGAAATGTTGTGGGGTTATACCATGTTTCCTTCGGGTGGCTTCAGCACCAAACCATATTATATTGCACGCATAGAAGATAAAAACGGAAACGTTCTGGCCCGCTTTGATACGGAAAGAAAGGAGGTAATCAGTCAGAATACGGCATACACTATGTGCCGGATGATGCAGGGCACGGTTGATGTCGGTACGGCCGCCGGTATGCGAGACCGCCTGGGCCTGGCTGAAATGGGTGGAAAAACGGGAACGACACAAAATAATACAGATGCCTGGTTCATTGGATATACACCACAATTGCTGGCCGGTGTCTGGATCGGTTGCGATGATAATTTTATCCGTCTGGATAGTAAATTGGGAGAAGGCGGACGCTCCGCCCGACCCATCTGGGAATATTTTTATGCGAAAACGGCTGCAGACAAAGATGTGGGCCTGAACCGTAAAGCCCATTTCGTTCAGCCGGAAAACATGAAAGGTGAAATGATGACCGATTATTATATAAACATCATTACCCCCACGCCAGCCGCTGAAGGTGACAACCAGGGAAACGGAAATGCGAGTCAATATATGGACACGAGCTCGCCGCATGTTCCGGTTGATTCGAAACTTTCACCCGATGAACAGAAAATACTGGATGAGGCCGTAGGAAATAAAAAAAAAGCTGAAGCTATAAAAGTGGCTAACCCGCCGGAAGAGAAAAAGAAAAAGGGCTTTTTTAAAAGATTGTTTGGAGGGAAATAATTCTAAGGCTTAAGGCATAACGCACAAAGCTTAAAGTCCTTTGTCTACTTATGCTTTTTTTCCGCTGAAACTTTTTTTTCCACCGAAGCTTTTTTCGCTGAAGATTTTTTTTCGCCGAAGCTATTTTTCCGCAGAAGTAATTTTTCCGCCGAAGTTATTTTTTCGCTGAAAGAAATTTGAACCGAAAGTGTTTGGTAAAAATCTAGTGTTTCCATGATCTCTCTCCAAAAGAGAAAGTAGCTCCAATAGTAGGGCCATTATACCCCCATCTGAAATCACCGCTGACATTGTTTTTGGATGTCTTGACACTAAAGTTGAGACCGGAATATCCCAGTGATATATCCAGTTGTCTGATCAGTTTATAAGAGAATAAAATATCATAGGCAATCAGGCGGCCATTAATATTATTAATAGTTAATGAGAGATAATCAAAGTTAAGATTCACAGCAAACCGGTTAGTAAAAGCGTAACCTCCCCAAACACCAAGGTCTGGCAGGGGGGCTGTAAATCCGAAATTATTATCCGTGTTGATGCCAGTACCCCCGCCATTCAATGAAATACCGGCCTTCGTTCCTATGGTATGTGCCCCAATCAAAACACCCACTTCGTATGTCGGTTTTTCGATGAAGGCATAACCATAAGAAAATTGGTAAATAGCGGTATTAAAGTAGGTATTGACTGAGCTGTTTATATGATAGGTCTGGTCTTTAAATGTGATGTCTTTTTGAAGTGTATGGGTTGCTTTTCTGTTCATATCATAATAACTCAGGTTTAAGCGCGAACGTCGGGAAATCCGCCATTGAAAATTGACCAGAAACGTTAACTGACTTGCATCGAAGCCCAAATCTTTTTGGAAGTCGATATCAGTGCCCGCTGCGCTGCCGTTTGCACTAACCTGGACCTTGGTATTATTAATTGGCACAAACAAGCCGGCAGTCAGTTTAAATTTTTCCACCCACCAGGGGGCGACGAGGGAATCTTTTGTTTGAGAATAGCTGAATGAAATGCTGATTAAAAAAATCGTAGTAAGAGCGGCTGCTTTCATGCTTCAAATTTTACTGGTTTGATTGGCTTCCGCGGTATTCGCTCTCTAATCTGACCAAATCAAATGAGTATTTAAGGCGAAGGCTGGACCTATATGAATGTAGACTTATAAAACGGGCCGGCAAAGATTTAACCGTTAAACACCCATCAAAAATCCTATTAGAAATTTTACATCAAATGAAGCCGAATAAAGTACATACACTGTAAACATAAAAAGGCTCACTAAGAGCCTTTGTCGTTGCGAAGGGAGGGTTCGAACCTCCGACCTTCGGGTTATGAGCCCGACGAGCTACCGCTGCTCTACTTCGCGATGTGGACGGCGAATTTACGATCATAAGGACTACCATCCAAACTAATATTGCATTTTCTACCTTTAACACATGAATGGAAAATATCTCCTGATAGCTTTCATCCTGGCCATTTCATGCAAACGGGTTAAGCAATCCGATGATACCCTGTATTCAAAACATCTTCAACGCAATGTGAAGTTGCAGATCCTGCATACGCCACCACCTTCAGACCGGTCATTGTTTAACCTGCTCATTTTGAATGACGGGCAGGATATGGACAAACTCCGTGTGAAAGAAAGCTTAGATAGTTTGTATAAGACGGGAAAAATATTACCGCTGGTAATCATTGGAGTGGAAGCGGGCGACCGGATGCAGGAGTACGGCGTCACTGACAAACCGGATTATCTGAATCGCGGTGCCAGAGCCTCATTCTACGATGCATTTATAAATAATGAATTATACCCTTACGCAAAAAAACAATCCGGGGTAAGAAAATTTCAATCCGTCGTGATGGCTGGTTGTTCCATGGGCGGACTTTCTGCATTTGATATCGCCTGGAATCATCCGGATAAGATCAGTAAGGTGGGTGTATTCTCCGGATCTTTCTGGTGGCGGGATAAGGCTTCAGAAGACAGCAGTTACTCTGACGAAAAAAACCGGATCATGTATTCGAAATTAAAAGCTTCCAGAAAAAAACCAGGATTACAATATTGGTTTTATGCCGGCGCTGCGGAAGAAAAGGGAGACAGGGATAAGGACAGTATCATCGATATTATTGACGATACAAAAGATATCATCCGTCTCCTGGAAAAGAAAAATATAGTTGCTCCGGAAGGAATTGTTTATAGGGAATTACCCAATGGCGTGCACGACTATAGCAGCTGGAGTGAAGTGTTTCCGGAATTTCTGGTTTGGGCTTTTCCAGCCCACTAGTTGGCACTTGGCAGATAATAGAAATTAATCAAGCTAGTCGCATCTCAGCACTTCCAGTCTTCCATACTTCCAGACTTCCATACTTGTGTTTAAATCATTTCACGCTCAAAAACCGGATTCCGCATATTTTTTTTACTGGCGAACTCTTTGGCAGCTTTGATGAATGCTACAAAAACGGGCTGCGGGTTTTCAACAGAACTTTTTAATTCGGGATGATATTGCACACCGATAAAAAACGGATGATTGGGTAATTCAATAATTTCCACCAGTCCGCTTTCGGGATTTTTTTCCGCTGGCAATCATACCCGCATCCTCAAACTGCTGGAGATATTCATTATTAAATTCGTATCGGTGCCGGTGTCTTTCAGAGATCATGGATTTGCCATATATGTCCCTCGCCATCGTCCCTTCTTCCACGGCGCAGGGATAAGCACCCAGGCGCATGGTTCCACCTTTTACTGTGATCTTTTTCTGATGTTCCATCAGGTCAATTACCGGTGTTGGTGTGTCCGCCTGCATTTCTGTGGAATGGGCTTTTGTCAAACCCAGAATATTGCGTGCAAACTCAATCACTGCCATCTGCATACCCAGACAGATACCAAAGAATGGTAATTTGTTTTCCCGGGCATACTTCACGGCGGTAATCTTTCCTTCAATTCCGCGATGTCCAAATCCGGGCGCAACCAGTAACCCGTCAAGAATACCCAGTTTCTCCGCTACATTTTCACTGGTGATGGATTCACTATGCACATTCAGAATTTGCACTTTGCATTCGTTCATCGCACCGGCATGTACAAAGGATTCAAGAATCGATTTATAGGCATCCTGGAGTTCAATATATTTTCCGATCAGCCCGATCGTTACTTTGGATTTTGGGTGACGCAGTTTATCGAGAAACTCTTTCCACTTCGTGAGTTCGGCATCCTGGTAATTGGTAATGTTCAGCTTCTTCAGACAGATCAGGTCCAGTTTCTCCTTCATCATGGTAACCGGCACTTCATATATCGTCGAAGCATCGGCTGCTTCGATCACAGCTTCTACTTTTACGTTACAAAACAGCGCTATTTTTTTTCTTATCTCCGGAGAAAGTGGCTCCTCCGTACGACAAACGATTACATCAGGTGTTACACCCTCCTGGCTGAGCA
>JABDFX010000136.1:5548-5760 GCA_013286315.1 Bacteroidota bacterium
AGTAACGATCGGGCTGATCGGAAAATATATTGAACTCCAGGATGCCTATAAATCGATTCTTGAATCCTTTGTACATGCCGTACGACAAACGATTACATCAGGTGTTACACCCTCCTGGCTGAGCATGCGAACACTATGCTGGGTCGGTTTTGTTTTTAATTCCTTGGCGGCTTTCAGATAAGGGATCAGGGTCGGGTGAATCACAACCACAT
>JABDFX010000137.1 GCA_013286315.1 Bacteroidota bacterium
TCAGGCGGTTTCAAATATGGCGGATGGACTGCGCCGTATGGTGACGAAGAGTATGGCAAGGTGGTGCAAAAAGAGCTGCAACCTGCGGATTATCTTTTGGGCAGAAAAACTTTTAAGATTTGGGCCGGCTACTGGCCCGACCATGGAGATTTCTGGCCCGGTATTAATGCAGGTACAAAATATGTATTTTCCAAAAGCATGAAAAAGTCGGACCCAATGGTGACCGGATGGGAAAACTCACTGGTAATAAAAAGCGTGGGAGATATCAAAAAGATCAAAAATTCAAAAGGCCGTGACATTCAGGTTTGGGGTAGCAGTGAGCTCATTCAACTGCTGCTTAAGAATGACCTTGTAGACGAACTCAGACTCAAAATTCACCCTTTGACTTTAGGCAGGGGAAAAAAGATTTTTCAAAACGGAGCGATTCCGGCAGCATTTACATTGACAGAGAGTATTGTCACATCAACAGGAGTTATTATTGCCAGCTACAAGCGGGCCGGAAAAGTTAAGACAGGTACAGTGGGAGCTTAAACTGAAAGATTTACAAAAAGAATACTCAAACCCAACGGTTTTTTTCATGCCATCATGGGCATAAAAAGGAATGCGTAACTTTTTTCCGGGGAATCATTAATTTTAGTGAAACTTTCTGTATGAAAATCTACCGCCTGATTCTGCCATTTCTAACTCTTCTATGTTTGTACAGTTCAGCACAATCGAATTCCGATCAGAAAAAACAAGCCAGTTATCAGAAACTTAAACACGGGATCGATTCAAAGCAATTTCATTTTTTAGCCACATCCGCCACTGGTTCCAAAGGCAGGACAGCCCAGTTAACCGGAGGTTATTTTCTATTTTTAGGGGGCGACAGTCTTACTGTTGCGTTGCCTTTTTACGGAACGGCTTACCAAACCAGTCATTATGGAGCATCGAGCGAAGATGCAGGAATTAACTTCCATACGAACAAGTTCTCCTATAAGGCCGATACCACAAAAAAAGGAGGCTGGGATATTTTGATACAACCGGCCGGCCAGAGTTCAGCAAGCAGAATTTATTTATCCATAAGTTCTTCGGGAAGTTGCAGGACCAGTATAAGTAGCAGCGGACGGTCGAACATGACATATCACGGAACAGTCCTTTCGAATTTTAAAGATTAGGAAGTGGCTCGTTTCACGGAATCTGAATAGGAATGACTATCAATTATTTTAGTCTTAATGATATTTCGTCTTTCCCAATATCCCTGAAAGCAACCAGTGCATAAATAGTTTCGCCATCATGAACTTGTCTGTAAAGATTATATTGTTCGATCTCTTCTTTAAAATTTTTGTTTGCCGTCCCTGCAACAATCATATTTGTCGCAGTCAGTGCAGGCCCGATGATTAATCCAATGGGGAAGGAGTTTGAAGTCGGTGTTCCGTCAATTGAGGTACTGGAAGTAGTAAAAGTTATTGGAGAGCACAATAAGTACAACAGGTAAATGGGAACTCCCTGCTTTATCTTATCTTCTGTTATTCTTTGATCTACAAAATATGCTGGTTTATTATCAATATAAAATACTGCGTCAGTCATGGGATTAATATCATGGCCGGTATGATTCGTTATTTTAACTGCGACCAGGGTCAGATTATTTTTCAACTCATGCTTTGCATACTTTTTATTTTTTGATTCCGTCAGCACATCATAGTGGTAAGAGAATTCGATCTTATCATAGGTACTGTGATTATGATATTCCAGAGTTTCCGGACTGATCGGTTTATAACTCGATGCGCAAGACATAAAAAAGGGTAAGACAAAAAATAGACAGACAAAACGAAATTTTGCGTTCATGTTAGTTTGGGTTAGTGAATTCAAATCTATTATTTAGTTTGGATTATTACAAAAAATCAAGATTTATAAATACAAGATTTAGGATTAGCAGGCATTACACATAAGTGTAATCACTTAGTAATAAGTGTTAACACTTAGAATATTTGAGGATTTCTATTTGTATGTTTGAAATATTTGACTTTAATATTGCGTTTATTTACGTGCGATACATTAAATATGGAAAACAACCTTTTAAAATCAGGCACGGGTTCTATTGTCTTCATTTATAGAAATGGAAATACAGAATAAGTATGGAGATTATCATTCCTGTGAACAAGAGAATATTTCCGGTCCAATTATTTGTCTGCTCATTGATTGCGATTGCTATTTCCGTTTTTCTTTTCTATACAAGGACGTTTTCTCTGAATCCTTACTCACCCATGTCTATCCTGATCGTATTATTGATTGCGGACATCCGGTATGTAATTTTATTAGCGAGAGTTTATGCAAAGACACAATTCGATAGCAGAGCAAGTTTTACAATAACAGAATCGGGTATAGTCGATAATATGACTGTTTTGGGTTTAGGCAAAATTCCCTGGGAAGAAATCGATGATATTGCTTTGGACAGGTATCGTGGTATGGACATATTGCTCGTTGGAATTGTAGATCCGAATAAATATCTATCGGGAGTGAGGCCGATATATAGATCCATTTTGAGGGGATATTTAAAGAAATGGAATACACCCCTCGTTATATCCGGGAGGCGCGTAGATTTTGATATGGAAAAGCTTCGGGATCTTTTATTGAGTCATTCAACTTCAAAAATCAATTCACACGATCTCAGAGAAATAGGGTAATTGTCGTCTCCAATGAACAATGAAATGATATGTCTTTGATGTCACCTCCTGGTTGTACTGTTATATTTAGCCGACTGCCGATATTTACTTCTGTCACCTTTTGGTAATTCGGTTCTATTAAAGCAATTATTTAAACCTTCTTTTTGATATGTCAATTATTATTTAGATATTTGTCTAAATATATAATTGGCGTGAATTTGTATGAATCAACTATTTAAGGCATTAAATGATCCAACCCGGAGGGAAATCCTTGAAATGCTGGGAAAAAAGGATTTAAGTGCCGGGGAAATAGCAGATAAATTCAATATGTCAAAACCCAGTATTTCCCATCACCTGGATTTACTGCGTCAGGCAGGACTGGTAGAATCCGTGAAGCAGGGTCAGTTCATATACTATTCTTTAAATACGACCGTATTCGATGAACTCTTAAAATGGATGCTCAGGTTTAGGAACAAAAAAAAATAATATGAGTAAATTATTTCAAGCCATCCTCGTGGCATTGCTGGTGGCTCTGCCCCTGGCTTATCTGACGATGGTTTATCCTTCCCTGCCGGCAAGAGTTCCAACACATTTTGGATTCGACGGAAAACCCAATGGTTTCAGCGATAAACAGGATATGATTTGGATCGTCATTGCCGTATCTATTCTTTCCGTATCGATTTATCTATTGATAAGATATCTGCCACGGATTGATCCTAAAAAAACCGCCGCCCTGGGCGCGGGGAATATGCAGAAAATAGGCGTCGCCGTCGTGGCTCTGATGTCGGCTGTCACCATTTCGATACTTTATTCCTCCCGGCACGGAATGATTTCCTTCAACAAATTGTTTAATCCGCTGATGGGTATTTTCTTTATTGTGGTTGGAAATTGGATGAACAACATCAAACCCAATTATTTTGTTGGCATACGTGTTCCCTGGACTCTTGAAAGCCCTGACAACTGGCGGGCAACGCATCGGATGGGGAGTAAAATCTGGGTTATCGGTGGCATTCTGATAACCATTTGCAGCCCCTTTCTGGATGGTAAAACTGCTGAGTATTTTTTTGTTATAACAACCTTTGTATTAGCTTTCATCCCCATTATTTATTCGTTTTTGTATTTTAAAAATAACAGGACCGCTACATAACTGTCGCCATGGTTCTATACAGCCGCAACAGAGACAGAAACACATGCCTTTCAAAATATCATTCGGCACGCAGGCTTTCATAGCCAGCCGAGCTCATTCAGAGCGTAGGCTGGTTACCGGATTCTCTGTGGCAGCCTTTAATGACTGCAGGCTGATCGTGCATATTGTAATCGCCAAAGCACCTGCGCCCGTTGCGGCAAATATCCACCAGGACAAACCGGTTTTATATTGATAGTTCAGTAACCAGTTATACATAAACCAATATGCAACTGGTATAGCAATCAGTAGAGAAATAAAAACGAGTATCACAAAATCTTTACACAGTAAGCGCCATACACTGAACACCGATGCACCCAATACTTTTCTTACACCGATTTCTTTCGTGCGTTGCTCTGCAACAAAAGATGCCAGACCAAATAAGCCCAGACATGAAATAAAAATAGCCAGTACAGCAAACACCGTCGCCAGACTGCCGATTCGTTCTTCTTCGCTGAATTTTCGGGCAAAGTCTTCATCTGTGAAATGATACTCAAAGGGCTGGTCAGGAATAAATTTACTGAACACGGTCTCTGCCTTGTTTAGTGCATCATGTGCACTCAGCGCCGGATTGAGTTTTATCATCACCATACCTCCATCGTTCCCCCGGATGATTCTATACATGGACGGACGAACAGCCGAGTATGGAGATTCCGTGAGAATATCTTTTATCACTCCGACCACCGTAAAGGCAACGCCGTCGTTGAATGACACTTTTTCTCCGATTGGATGTTGCAATCCCATAAACTTCACGGCAGATTCATTCAGGATAAACGCGGCTGAGTCAGATGCAAAAGATCTTGAAAAGTCCCTGCCCTCCATGATTTGCCAGCCTACCACCTTACCATATTCATAGGAAACCAGATTCATCGGAAAATCATTTGAAGAACCCGGCTGTTTGCCTTTCCATGACATGCCGCCATTGGAGTTCCAGACTTCCGTAATCGGACTGCCTGACTCGGCAATCTCCGTTACGGCGCCTGATTGTTTCAAATCGGTTCTGATTGCTGCAATATGACTATGCAGATCGTACATGTGCGTGGAGATATAGACGAGCCCATGGTTATTGTATCCAAGCGGGCGATTCTTCGCATACTCTATCTGGCGGTAAATGACGAGCGTCCCAATGATTAAAATAACCGACACGGCAAATTGCATAACCACCAGCATTTTGCGGGG
The DNA here is from genome assembly GCA_013286315.1 of Bacteroidota bacterium. Lineage (GTDB taxonomy): Bacteria > Bacteroidota > Bacteroidia > Chitinophagales > Chitinophagaceae > Puia. The sequence goes on from JABDFX010000137.1 coordinate 5,005, forward strand.
CAATGCTGAATACTGCCCGCCCTTGAAATGGCCTTTTAATACAGAAACCGGATTAAAATGCGCCAGATAAAAAGCGGGATAACTTCCAGCGATGACTCCGGTGATCAATGTGAACATAAAACCTGCCAGCCAGAAATAGCCATTGTTCCAGGGCAGGGTCATTTTTTTATCTGCGATGGAATTAAAAAGTGGAAGTGAAAACTGAACAATAATGATCGAAAAAATAAAGGCGAGGCAAGCGGTCATTACAGATTCACTTAAGAATTGCATGACCAGCTGGTTTTTTAATGAACCGACCGCTTTGCGGATGCCCACTTCTTTTGCGCGCTTCTCACTTCGCGCAGTGGACAGGTTCATGAAGTTGATACATGCCAGCAGCAATACAAAAATCCCGATGATGGCGAACCACCAAACAAACCGGATGCGCCCACCCGTATTGACACCGTTTTTGAATTCGCTTTCGAGATGCCATTTGCTCATCGGCTGAAGGAAAAGTTGTGGATTTGCTATTCGTTCCCCTTCACGGATAT
>JABDFX010000138.1 GCA_013286315.1 Bacteroidota bacterium
GATTGTACTGTCCGGATGGTGGCGGATGGACGCCCGGAAAGATTAAATTTGCTTGCAAAAACTTTTCCCTCCATACAAGGTGTCGGGGATGCGGAGGATATTATTGGAAGTAAAGACGTTGATGCCATTGTGATAGCCACGCCTGTTCACACCCATTTTGAACTCGCCAAACGATCGCTTTTACAAGGTAAACATGTTCTTATTGAGAAGCCAATGACCTCTTCCGTTCGGGAGGCCGATGAATTAATCGAGTTGGCGACAAAAAAAGGACTCACATTGATGGCAGATCACACTTTTTTATATACTGGTGCGGTTCAGAAAATGAAAGAAATAATTCGAACGGAGGTCATTGGAACACCTCTGTACTTTGATTCTTCGCGTATCAACCTCGGCCTTTTTCAACCTGATATAAATGTTTTATGGGATCTGGCCCCCCATGATATTTCCATTCTTACTTATCTGATCACTGAAATACCGGAAAGTATTAATGCAACCGGAATTTCGCATACCGGAAATAAAATTGAAAATATAGCTTACCTGACGGTAAATTATAATTCAAATTTTATTGCTCATTTTGTGTGCTCCTGGTCATCTCCGGCCAGTTTTTGCCGTTTCCCAGAGTCAGCGCAGTTTGCATAACAATTACAGGTAAATGCCTGTTATTGCTTACCGCAATATCCAACTCTTTTTTAAAGGTATTACTTTGATATAACCATGGCCATGGGTTTCGCGTATAAGGTATTGTTTCTGTCATGAAATGAAAAATGGGTACGCAATCATAGGCCAAAACGCGGTCGTTGGCTTTTACATATTTAGATGATGCCGCGAGTAGTTGATTAATTTCCTCAGCTCTCTCTTTAGTTGTAAAAATTCCTTTCATGTGTTTATTATCTACAGAATATCGCATGGCTGCCCTGTTTTCCATATCGGAATGAGGATAGTCGTACGTATAGAATAAGCTGGCAAAAATTGTGAGCGCAACGATCATCTTTCTTGCTTCTGCCAGTTGATTACTATGTATAAAGTGGGACATCCTGAAGGGCTTTATATAATTTTTAAATGTGAAGGTAGTCCCGGATGTCACGGCAATTATTCTGTCAGCAACAATGGGGAAAGCAATCCAAAGCGAATAGATTTCAACAGTTTCTATTCCTTCCGAACTCCCAATCGGATGTACCAATAAAATAAAAATCCCAATGAACAGCAGAAGATTAATTTCCTTGTCTGAATCGAAAATAATCATCGCACAACCGATAATAAGGCATATCCCTGTAATCAGGTATAATACGGTAAGATTAGTAATTACTCCTTTTACAACCAGAATTGCCAGTCCGGTGATAATAATTATCTTAAGAAGACTAAACAGGTAATTGATTTTGGGAACCAGCCTCTTTAACTTATTTTCAAAAAAGTAAAATGAAAGAACTGAAAGGATCAGGAAGGCGGCCATAATAACTGCAACTACCCAATGGTGAATAATGGTCCTTGTCATTTTGGATATACTGTAAAAGTCCTGATTTGGTTTGACCTGAACCGGACGTTTGCCAATACCGGCTAATATTTTCAAAGCGTCTAAATATATCTGCAGATGTCCCAGCAACTCCATTACCAGTATCACGACAAGCGTGGCGAAAATGAATCCTGCAATAAAAACCAAAATATTATTAACAATCGTTTTTACAGTTTCTTTTTCAAGATAACCGTAATAGATAATAGCGAGTGCCAGTCCGACGCCCAGAAGATTGGGAAACCGGTTAAACATGTTTAAGGAAATGATAAACCCGCTTCCGAATAAAGCAATTCGCTGCCTGTTTTTCAGTCCATTAAAAAGAAGTATTGCCGTGATCACATACAGCAATGAGGAGAAATTATTGTAGTAGAATTCTTTTGGATCGTTATTTAAATTAAGCGTTAAGAGAAAAAGGCTTATTTGAAGATATCCGGGCGAAACGTAGTTTTTTAAAAGCCTGTATGTGATAATGATGATAATGGTAAATACAACAACCCATAACATCCTCAATCCTAATAAGCCTGCAAACGGAAGTATTTTAAGAAAAAGTCCCCCAATAATACCCGAGAGCCAGAACATAAAGCAATAGGTTACGGATTGCGGGTCATTAAAGATCTGTTGATAAAAAGTGCCATAAAATCCGGTATCAGCCAGGTCTATACCCTGAAATATAACGATTGTCTGGTAACAGAATAGAAGCAGGAAGAAGAAATTGCTGTTGATCCCGAATTTGGCAAAGCGGGACTGATTTTTAACTGCTATGGGTTGTAGCATAAGGATAGGGTCAAGGTTTAATGGAACAGATAATTGAAAACGCCTGCTATTTGCAAATATTTTTCATTTTCCTGTTTAAAATTTGCGTTTTTGGTTCAATCAGAGGCGTTTTCCTTTAATTTGATGCTAACCGGCAGTTTTTTTAAAAAGCTCGATATATTGGTCGGTAATGGTCTCCCAGGAATACTCCTTCAATATCCTTGTCTTAGCTTTTGCGGCCAATTGCAAATGCCCACAACGATCGCTAAGTGAAAGTTCGAGCGCGGTAAGAAGCGACGCGGTGTCAGATTTTTTAAAGAGCAATGCGTCCTCGTGGGCGATGTATTTATTTTCTTTAATATCACTGCAAATAAGAGGTGTCCCCAGTCCCATGACGGACAACATGACCGGTGAAAGTCCTTCTATATCGGAAGGTTGGACATAGGCATATGCTTTTTTCATTAAGGTTACCGTATCATCTCCATAAATAAACCCGGCAAATATTATTTTTGAGTCGTTGGTTTTTTTAAGGGTGATTTCAAACTCACTCGGATTGGGTGACCCTCCCACCAATACCAGCTTTTTTTCAGTCGTCAATTTTTCGAAGGCCGGGATAAGATATTGCAATCCCTTATCAGGAATAAACCTGCCCACAAATAAAAAATATTCTTCTTTTTCCAGACCAAGCCTGCGAAGTATATCTGTTTCCTGTGCATCCTTTATTTCACTGCCAAATGATATAAATTCAAATTTTCTTTTGAATTTTTTTTCAAAAAGTTCCTTTGTGAAAACATTATCAATAGCAATATACCTGGAAGTCCATACCGCCAGGTAGGCGTTGGCAAGCACCAGTTTACCCATCACATAGTTCCACTTTGGCCTTTCCCATTCAGGGCCGCCGTCGATACTCATGATTATTTTTTTTCCGAATATTTTCAGTATTAACGCAAACAGGGCATTGTTTCCCTGTATGTGAACGATATCTGCAGTATTTCTTGTAATGATGTGCCAGCAAACTTTGAATGAATGTATAATGCTGTCAATACCTGATTTATTAATGGTTTTGAGATAAACAATTTCTACACCCTTGAAGGACGCCTGTCCCTTTTTCTGACCCGGGTATAACCGGTTATAACCCGTCACTTTGTACCCTCGCGCGGCCAGTCTGGGAAGGAATTCAAGGGCGAATTTATCTGCTCCGGCAGATCCGTTGGCAGGTGGTAAAGATCTGAACCCGAAAGACGCTATGCGCATGTTAGAAATAAAAAATAGGTTATAATTTATCTTTTAGATAATCCTTAAAATACAGATCAATATAATCTTTTAAGGCTTCTTGCCAGTCGCGCATTATATTGATGCCCCGAAGATCAAGTTTTTTATTTACGAGCCTTTCACATGGCGGCCTGGGTGCAAAATAAGTATCCTTGAAATATTCGGAATTTACTTCCGTCATTTTCACCTGATCTGTGAGCCCCAAAACACTCACCAGTTCCCTGGCTACTTCCATTCTGCTAGTCTGGCCTTTACAAACCAGGTTATAGAGTCCCCAGTATTGTTTTTCAAATAACAATTTCACATTCCTTGCAAAATCTACAGTAAATGTGGGTGTGCCATCCTTATCGTTTACGATAAATAGCTCACGTTTGCCGCTTACTAATTGTTTGATCAGTTTGCCGATATATTTTTTATCCTTGGAAGGTCCGCCGCCCATCATCCATCCGGCACGGCATATGATATACCGGTTGGCATGTTCAACAACAAAACGTTCACCCATATATTTGGATCTTGCATAATGACCTAGAGGGTTTGGCATGTCCCAGTCATCATAAAGATTTTTTGCTCCGTCAAAAATGCCTGCCGTGCTAATATATAACAAAGGAATATTTAATTCATTCGCGATGTATACAGCATTTTCGGCCGCAATGGTATTTGTCAGATAAGTATCATCTATATTTTTTTCACAAAATTCCAGGTCAGTGTAGGCGCCCAGGTGAAAAAGATAATCCGGTTTAAAATCGGAAACATCCTTTTTATAAGATTCATAATCCCTGAAATCAAGGAAACTTAGCCAGGATACGTTTACATCTTTGTCGCTGCACTTTAGCTGAAAATCATCTTTAAATACACGGTAAAATGCTTCACCCAGCATGCCACCGCTTCCGGCCATATAGATTTTTAATTTGTTTGTTTGTTTCATTCAGGTGATTATTTCTATGGTTAATGTTTGATTCTGCTTAATTGGGTAATCTGCTTTTTATAACTTTTCCTGGCACACCAGCTACGATTGAATAGGGAGGGATGTCCCGGTTTACGAGAGCCCCGGCTGCTATGATAGAACCTTTTCCGATTCGTATGCCGGATAAAATGACCGAGCGTGTACCCAACCATACATCATCTTCAATAATAACTTCGCCCCGGATTGTTGGCTGACTGATCATTGGCATATCCAGGCTGGTGAATCCATGGTTTTCGGAAAATATTGACACATTAGGACCAAACATCACATGGGAGCCGATCGTCACTTTGCCTCTGACCTGTATAAAACAATTCTGTGCAATTCCCACATCGTCGCCAATGACCAATCCGACACCCATGTTTTTTATATTTCCGGTACATTCTATGACCGTATTTCTTAATATGGTAACATTATTTCCAAACGTTACTCCTTCCACACTGAGTGCGTTGATTTCGACATTGTCTCCAATAGTAATGGTTTTGCCGGCTGTGATTCTGTGACAATACCTGATTTTGCAATGTCTTCCGATAAATAACAGCCCGCTGGAATGTTTAAAAAAAATTTTATAATAAAATCCGCGCAAAAGACAGAAGAACTTATCAGTCAAAATGATGAATTTGTCGCGTTTCGATAACCTCTCATCAATTTTGTATCCTTTCTTACCGAGTTTTCCAATGATATAGTTTAGGAATTGCATCCGGCTGTTTTATAGAGCTAATTCTAAGGATTCGAATACGGGAGATAAATTCCGGGGCGAATGCATCGTAATTTACCAGATTCAATGCGTGTTCTCTGGCATCCTTACCCATTTGGATCAGTTTGTCTTTATCCGACATCATCAGTTGAATCTTCAGGCGAAGATCGGCTGTATTCGCCGGTTGAAACAATTGGCCAGTTACATCATTAATAACCAGTTCAGGAATACCTCCTATGTCTGCAC
>JABDFX010000139.1:0-97 GCA_013286315.1 Bacteroidota bacterium
ACCCGGTAAACCTGCGCGAAATGAATATTATGTCAGTTTGTTTTCTATAGAATACAGCATAATATCTGCATTCGTTTTCAAATGCATTTTGGATATA
>JABDFX010000139.1:107-5401 GCA_013286315.1 Bacteroidota bacterium
TCGAAAGTACCGGCGAGTTTTTCAGCGATATTGGCAGATATATATTTTTTACCGGTTAGAAGTTGGTTTACGGCATTCACCAGTTGTTCAGGGGCGAAATCTTTATTCAAAAAACCGGAAGCCCCGGCCTTGAGTACGCGGATTGCATATAGATCTTCTGAATGCATACTGAGAATAAGAACCGGCAATTTGGGATAATTTTGTTTGATTTGTTGTAAGACATCCAGCCCACTAATTCCTGGCATCGAGATGTCTGAAATGACCAGGTCCCAGGGTTCTTTAAAAATTTTTTTCAACAGGGATTCGGCATCTGCTACTTCGACAATATTTGCATTCGGAAAAGATTCCAGAAGTATCTGCATCAAACCTTTGCGTACAACCGCGTGGTCATCTGCGATAATGATTTTTAACATATGAAGAGGTCTGGCTACAATGTAGGGTATTTTATTCAGGTTCGTTTCTATTATTTGCATGTTCCCATTCTGCAGATATGGTAAATCCATAAGCTGCATTAAGCAGGGTGATGAGTGTATTACTGCTGGTAATTTTAAGTTTCTTGAATATATTGTACCGGTGAGCAGATACTGTTCGACCGGAGATATTCAGTTTGTCCGCAATTTCCTTTGTACGCAGGCCATTTTGTATATGCCGGGAGACTACCAATTCTTTTTTTGTAAGCATGGCAGTTGTAAAATCTCTGATTTGATTCTCCGCCTTGAATTCGAATCCTTTTTCCCTTATTTCAGAACAAACATACCTGTTGCCCTGATGTACCAGTATGATGGCCTCCATCAATTCCGTATAACCGGTATTTTTTGTCAGATATCCTTTTGCTCCGGAGTCAAACATTTTCCGGACACAGGACATTTCATCGTGAAACGACAAAGCGATCACTTTTAAATCGGGAGAGATTTTTGACAATCGCGCAGTTGCCTGAAATCCATTCAATGGAAGGATATTGATGTCCATCAAAATAACATCGGGTCGCTTTTTACGCGCGATTGAAATGGCTGCCAGGGTGTCGCTGCAGGCTGCAATAACATCAAACCGCCCATCCATATCCAGCATGGAAGTCCAGGTTTCACGAATTAATTTATGATCCTCGGCAATGAGAACCCGGATTTTTTTCATGTCATTAGTTCATTTAATATGGTTACGGTCAGTCTGAAACGAACCTAACCGGACAACGTCTGGTTTTTCAACTATTTACAGATTAATTCCCGATTGGGACGGATTAGATTTAGGACATTATTTTTTTCGCAGGAATTCTTCAATTCGTATCTGTGTTTTCAAGGGGAATGAACAAAGTAACAATCTGAAGGGAACCTAAAAAATAGAGTGAACTACTTAAAATCTATCAATCTGAATATTTTTTTTTGTCATAGATTTAATGACAGATTGATGTATTATCCCTTCACATGCGGTTATTACGGACGTAATAATTTTTTAGTCGTAAATTGATTCCAATAAGGTCAACTAATCAACCGGAATAATTAATGTTCAGAAATCGCGGAGTCGCCCGCACTTTTAAACAAAACCTCAGATTAGCAGTCTTTCTCTCTTTTACGGCCGGGCTTGTAAACATCAGCGGTCTGCTTGCCCTGGGAGTACTGACAACCAACGTAACCGGTCATTTTGCCTATTTTTCCCAGTACATACAGAAGGATGATTTTATGTATGCTTTTAATTTTCTGTTTTATATCCTTTCTTTTCTTTTTGGGGCGTTCATGTCCAGTATGCTGACTGAATATTTTATTCAAAAAGGAAGTATGTCTGCCTATAATGCAGCGATTTTTTTGGAAACCGGATTATTATTAAGTATTGGTATTTGGGGTGATTCCTTTATTAAAAAGGACCAACATATGGAATTGCTGGCCTGCCTGTTGCTTTTTGCCATGGGCTTGCAAAATTCCCTGGTTACGAGTGTCTCAAAGGCAAGGGTCCGTACAACACATCTCACCGGTTTGTTCACCGATTTGGGAATTGAATTATCACAATTGTTTTTTTATAAAGAGGCGGGGCAGCAACTTCAATTGAAAAAAAGTATTGGTCTCCGGTGCAGCATTATCGCCTTCTTTTTTTTGGGATGTATCTGCGGTGGCTTTTTCTTTCAGGGCTTTAAATTGAAAACACTGATTCTTGCTTCTGCAATACTGGTGGTTGCTATTTTTTACGACAACCTGAGAGTTTCTGTTTATAAGATCTTCAAAAAGTATAGGCAGGGGATCAAATAAAAAAGTTACGGTCCTGTAAAAACGGGACCGTAACCGGACAGCCTTTGATTGGTCGATGATTAAGTTTCGAATCTATTCTTGGACGGTTTAGATGCGTACTGTTCGTTTTTCAACAGGATCATCGAATTCATCGGCCTGGTTTCATAGGATAGGATCGGATTTTACTTAGGATCGGATCAAAATTTTCATAAGGTTGGATCTGAATGAGTGCAGGACAAAGAAACATCTAAATGGGAAGGCAAAAAATAGAATGAATCATTTAAAATCTATCAAAATATATACTTTAGCCTGTCATCGGCAGAACTACAAAAAGACGGATATATGGAAGAACTTCAAAAAACCTGGGAGACTGAATACCTGATCAGGTTTCCCGATTGTGACCCATTTAATCATCTGAATAACTCCCGCTACCTGGATTATTTTATCAATGCCAGGGAGGATCATTTACTAAAATTTCATCATTTCAATATTTATAAACTGGCACATGAAAAAGCTGTTAGCTGGGTTGTAAGTAAAAATCAAATTGTTTATCTGAAACCTGCTTTACTGATGGAAACCGTTATCATTCAATCGACACTCATCCGGATGGAAGAAAGTGAAATAGCGGTGGAGATGATCATGTGGAACCGGGATAAGACCGTCTTGAAAGCTTTTTTGTGGACGAATTTTGTTCATTTCAATTTGAAGACACAAAGAAGGGAAAAACATTCCGTTGATTTGATAAATGCTTTTCAGCCATATTGTGTCTCGTTATCTGCTTCCCTTCAATTTGAGCAAAGACTTGAACAATTGAGAAAATAGCGGTTACTGCTCCCTGATAGCTTTAAATTCGGATCCGGGTTTCCATGCCGGCCAGTTGCTTTCGAATGCGAGTTTTTTGCCGATCAGGAACAATAATTCCATGTCCTGTATACCTCCATCAAAGGTCCAAACTGGATTGTATTCGTCTGATCTTGCATGATAATGATTCGTGACATAATCTTGTTCCTCCTGCCTGCCGTAATCCTTCCCCTTTCCGACTATATCAATACCACCCTTGACGTCTAATGCCGGTACGCCCACTTTCGCCAGACTGAAATGATCTGACCTGAAATAGTGGCCCGCCTCCGGTTTTGATTCAGGCGCGATATACCTGCCCTGTGATTTGCCTATTTCTTCCACATCATTTTCCAATTCATTTTGTCCATAACCGGTTATAACAATATCATTCGTTTTTTCATTCGGACTGATAACATCCATATTCAGGTCGGCTACTGTTTTCTTTAGCGGATAAATCGGATGCTGGCCGTAATACTTCGATCCAAGGAGGCCCTGCTCTTCGCCCGTGACAGCAAGGAATAGTATGGTGCGTTCAGGTTTTACTTCCAGATTCTTAAAGGCGCGGGCCATTTCCAGAAGAGCTGCTGTTCCACTGGCATTGTCCAGTGCTCCATTAAAGATTGAATCACCTTTAGCATCTGGTTTCCCGATGCCCAGATGATCCCAATGGGCTGTATAAAGTATATATTCATCCGGTCTCCTGGTTCCCGTGATTTTTGCAATCACATTTTGTGAGGTCTTGTAAACGGTTTGCACTCTCACTTTAGTGGAAAGTTTTTCACCCAGTGAAATGGCTTTGAATCCATGGCTGTTTGCCTTCATCAGTAAGGAACTGTCTTTGCCGGCTGCCGCGAGTAATTTCTTTGCTGCATCGCCGCTCACCCATCCTTGTAAGGAGCAATGATACTGCTCGCTGCCTCTTTTATCCAGGTAAAGATTTGATGATCCCCATGAATTTTGTACCACACTGAAGGGATAGGATGCAGCTGCTGTATTGTGGATAATGAGACAGGCTTTTGCCCCCTGACGGGCTGCTTCTTCATATTTATACGTCCACCTGCCATAATAAGTCATTGTTTTGCCTTTGAATATACTTGTGTCGGCGGTTCCGAATCCGGGATCATTTACCATAACCAGCACTACTTTTCCTTTTACATTTATTCCGGCATAATCGTTCCAGTTATATTCGGGAGCTACTACACCATAGCCTGCAAATATGAGCTCGCTTTTGTCGAGGGAAATAACAGAATCCGTATTTTCAGTAGACAGCACGTAGTCAGTTGCCTCGTTCAAATCAAAACTGCCTTTTGCATATTCAACTTTCATTTGAGGGTCGGCCGTCGGTGTGATCTCTACCATGGGCACTTCCTGCAAATAGCTGTTCCTATTACCGGGTTCAATACCCAGGGAATGAAATTGATTCTTCAAATAATTTACAGTTCTTGTTTCTCCCAATGTAAATGGCTTTCTTCCCTGGAAAGAATCTGAAGCCAATACGATTATATGCTGCACAAGACTATCCCTGTTGAAAAGGGATCCGGATTGGGTGTGATCATGAACAGACTGATGACAGGAACTAAGAGAAACCAACATAAGAAGTGAGAGGATATAAAAAGTGACATTGTTCTTCATAACTGCCTTTATAGTCGAATATTTTCAATGATATAAAGTTAACCGGTTGAACAATGGGAAAAACGAGTCCTTAAGCCGTTCATCACAAAAACGATACATTATTATTTTTTTAAAACCAGTTGGAAGGTATCCCAGTCTTCTTCTGGTTTTGGCGCGGTATTATTGGCTAATCCATAATTCCTGTTTCCACCCATTCCATGCATTCGCATCCCACCGCCTCCGTATGAGCTGTGAGGACGATATCCACTATTTCCATTTTGGATTGAATTTTTATTAACCACAATACCCACACTGAAATTTTCGGGTTTGTATCCAGCTTTCAGATCCGTGCCCAGCAAATAATTGATCGGAACAGCAGCTTCATATACCAGGCTGCTGTCCCCATTGAGTTTAATGGCTACCTGTATATTATTGATTTTACTGTCCAGCGCATATTGTCCATTTTCCATATTCAGCATTCCAGTCGTATTGTAATAGTCAGATTGACGAAGTAGCTGATTCATTTCGGTCATGTAATCAGTGTAACGGATCGGTTCGTTATTTCTTTGTGCTGCCTGATCTACGGGTTTTTTTACAGGAAATACCAGGCTCATATTTTTGTTCTTTTCG
>JABDFX010000140.1 GCA_013286315.1 Bacteroidota bacterium
AGTGGCACTCAGTGAGGTTGACTGCCCGGCATTCTGATTAAAAGTCGCACCGAGCAAAACATTCAATTTTATATTCTTTATTGATTTTTGATATTCCAGTTGTGGTTCGACGATCCAAGTATCAAAAAGATGGGTGGATGTGCTTGTAAAACCTGAGCTGAGACCGTAGGCGGGATCAAAGGAACTCAGGGGAAGCAACTGCATTTCATTCAGGTGCGTTGAGCTGTACCCGAAATTTGATTTTAGAAAAAGCCCCTCTATCATCTGATAGCTGAAGAGAGCATCTGTAATCAGATTTTCGGTTTGGGATGAATAGGTACGAACAAAAGTTTGATAAGGGTTTTGTGAATATCCGTTTGAAAAATTCAGTTTACCAATCGAATCATAGGCCGGTGGGGCATCCGGCGGAAGGCTAAATATATTACCTGTCGGATCTATATTTGGCAGGTTATTTTCTTCTACATTATAAACTGCGTTAAACTGTATTTTAAATTTCTGATCCGCCGAGCTGCTGGTGATGGATGCGGCTCCTGATATTTTCTGATACGCATATGATCCGGGCATTACCGAAGACTGACGATAATAACCGCCGGCCAGTCTGTATTGCGTGTTTGCGTTGCCGCCTGAGATCGCAAGATTCGCATCAATGATATGAGAGGTTTGTCCGATCATTGCTTTTTGCCAGTCAGTGTACCTGGTCGTATCCCATAGAAGAAGATCTTTTGCGTTGAATGCGTCTGGCGTTTGTTGGTCGTTTGCGAATGCCTCGTGTCGCATGTCGAGATACTGCTGCGTATTTAGCATTTTGAAAGAGTTTGCAACTCCCCCTTCTCCGCCAGAAATATTCAGATCGACTTTTGTCTTTCCTGCCTTGCCGGATTTTGTTGTGATCATGATGACCCCATTGGCCGCCCGGGATCCGTAAATCGCTGTGGCGTCTGCATCTTTTAAAACTTCGATGCTCTCAATATCTTTTGGGTTCAAGGTACTGAGTGGACTTCCTCCCCCTGTAATATTTGCACTTAGACCTGGATCGTTCAGTGGTTTGGAAATAAATGGTACACCATCGATGACATACAGCGGTTCGTTTCCATTTTGAATGCTGTTTTGACCCCTGATGCGAACTTTGAAGTTTCCGCCGGCAATGCCTGTATTTTGTGTGATATCGAGACCCGGCACCTGGGCTTCCATTGCTGCGAGTGGATCCGTAACAGGTTGTTGGCTGATGGCATCCGAACTTATTTTATTCATCGCGCCTGTACTGAGTCGTTTTGTGGTGGTACCATAAGCAATCACCTGGATTTCCTCCAGCTTATTCACTTTTGTTTTAAGAACAATGCTCATGAACTGCTGGCCTATAAATAAAGTTTTGTAGGTCTCCACATTGGCACCGCTGAAAATGATCGTCGCTCCGATTTTTATCTCCTTCAGAACGAAATTCCCATCTGATTCTGTGACTGTTGCCCTTTCACTGCCCTGAACCGAGACGGTTGCGCCCATGACCGGGTCACCCTTGTCGTTTTTAACCGTTCCTCTGATTTCTCTGGTATCTTCTACCGGGTGGGTTCCTATCCTGCGAATAATTACGTATTGGTCCTCGAGAAAATATGTTACAGGCTGGTCCTGAAAGCATTTTTTTAAGACGATGCCAAGAGATTCGTTTGTTGCTGATATCGAAACTAGTTTGGCATCGCTTAATTGTTCATTTGTGTATACAAAACGGATATTCGACTGCGCCTCGATGGCGGAGAAAATTTTCTGCAGCGTCGCATTCTCGAAATGAAGTGTTATTCCGTCTGTTGACTCTGCCCGCAAGTCGTTTTTCAATAGGCCGATGAAAAGAAATCCGACGGTACATAATAGTCTATGGCATGCAATCAATCGCATAGTTCTGGTGATTTGTTATGAGCAATAAGTAAAGGTCGTGGAGCGGCTTTATTTCATGACCGTAATGGTTCTGTCTTCAATTTTGAAATGTACCTGGCCCGTTGCTTCCAGCAGGTGAAGCAACTTGCTGACTGGCACATCTCTTGGAATGCGCGCGTTGAAATGTTCTGTTATATTATCCTGATATATTATCCTTGCATCGTACCAGTTTGCCACTTGTTTCATTACATCCGACAATGGCATCATTTTAAAAATAAACTGTCTGTCTTTCCATGCCAGGGCGGTCTCCAGGTCAGCGGTCCCCACTCGTATTTTGCCGGTTTGATCGATAGTGCCCTCATCACCGGGTTTGAGTGTTTTGGTATGATTCAGCCGGACCGCTCCTTCCACCAGCGTCACCACCGTTTCTTTATTGTCTGCGTAGGAATTGACATTAAAATGGGTGCCGAGTACGCGCACTTCGTTTTCTCCGGTTAATATGATGAAGGGCTGTGCCGCGTCTTTGGCCACTTCAAAATATCCTTCACCTGTCATTTCCACTTTTCTTATGGAATCCGAAAATGATTCCGGGTACCTCAGAGATGAAGAAGCATTCAGCCAAACTTTGGTTCCATCACTCAAAACCACTTGGTATTCGCCGCCAGCGGGTGTTCTGAGTATATTATAAACCAGCTCTGACTTTCCGGCTTTGTCAGTTTTTGAGTAACTCAGGTCAGTGCTGTCTTTAGTCAGTTCCATATTATCGCTTACCTTAATTTTTCCTGTTTTTAAAGTGTCAAGCAATATGGTCGTCCCGTTGCCCAGTGTAAGGACCGCATGTTTGCCACCGGGTGCCAGGTCATGCACCGCTGCTATTTGCTGGTTGGGTAGGGTCGGTTTTTTATTATACAAATGAGATCCAAGAAAAATCACTCCGATCAGAACGGCTGCAGCCGTCCAGTAGGTCCATGAACCCCATTTGATTACGGACTTCGGCTTCGAGTATATTCTGTTTTTAACTCTCTTCAATGCGGCATCAGGATCGAGTTTCTCCATGATATCGACCCATTTTTTTAAATTGGCCGGATCGGTCAGTTCTTCAAACAGCTGTTGGTTTTTCATATTGGCGGTGACCCAGTCATCAAGTTCCCGGTTCTCTGCCTGCGTGAGATTTTTCAGGTTATACCCATTAATCAGGTAGGCAATCCTTTTGGCGAGCCCGTCTACCGGGTCCGGCCGGAAGTCATCTCCAGTATTCATTCCAGAAAGTTAAAATATTTCTCGGTCTTCCTACACTAGACGGAATTATCGCTGAAATCTCATAAAGATTTTCAAAATATTTTTTTGCCGGTTATTACTTGGGGCTACTGTTTTAGGATTGAGCAATCGTTGAAAACAAAAGTGATAATTTTGCATCATGGAAATTAAATTGACCAAAGTCCAGGAAATGCTGGATGGCCTGATGAAAAGATATATGGCGCGCGTGCCGGACGTTTCGCGGATTATCAATGCGATGATAAACGAGGGAATCATTCAGAAGGCGTCCGAAATTGAAAACGATCATATTGCTTTCAGGACCCTGGGTGTTCCCAACCTGGGTGTGGGTTCGCTCGAGAAAATATTTTTATTCCATGGTTATACAAAAAGAGACTACTATTATTTCAAGGAAAAGAAATTAAATGCATGGTGGTATTCACCGCCAGTGGTGGGTTTACCGAGAATTTTTATCTCAGAACTTAGAGTGAATGATCTGTCCTCCGTATCACAGGCCATTATACATTCTTATACTGATTCAGTCATGTCAGATCCGGTAGACAGTCTGGATATGAGAGATCCCAAAGCTGTTGATTTCTATCTTCATAGTTCCTCATGGACCATCCCGTCGCTGGATGACTATGAGAGTCTCGCCGTCGAAAGCGAATATGCGGCCTGGGCTATTTACAACCGGTATTATCTGAATCATTTCACGATGTCCGTACATAATCTGAAAAAAGCATACAATACACTCGCGACTTTCAATGAGTTTCTGGAAGGAAATGGATTCCGGCTGAATGATGCAGGAGGTAAGATTAAAAAAAGTCCGGATGGCCTGTTGCTGCAGAGCAGTACCGTAGCGGAAATGGTTCTTGCCGAATTTGCAGATGGAGAAACGAAAATGATCCCGGGCTCTTATGTCGAGTTCGCCGAAAGAAAAGTCCTGGAACCCTTCCGGTCCTTACCCGAAAACCAGATTTTACCCATTCATCGCAGGGAAGGATTTGAAGCGGCTAATGCGGATAAGATTTTTGAAAGTACGTATCTGGAGCAGGTGGGGAGGAAAAGTTAAAAGTATAAGAGTATAAGAGTATAAGAGTATAGGAGTATAAGAGTTACAAGAAAATTTCACACCACTTTCCGACTCAATTATGAACGCTTACCGACTTCCTTCGTAAGGCGAATCGTGAATAATGCCAGCACAATGAGCACAAGCGCCAAAACCACCCAGAGCCAGCTCATATTAAACAGATCATTGGGAGGAACTGTGCGGAGAGCGGGGACATACACGATATGCGAAACGCCGATCTGTTTTATTTTTTCCGGGATGCTGTCCTTAAAATTAACCAGGTCATATCGCGGAGGCTGCGCATCGGCGCTCATCATGTCCAGCTGATAGGATTTCCCTGAATCGAGCCAGGCAATGATCTGTTCGGCATCCTGCGCCGTTGTAATGGACGAGATATCCAGCGGCGGATTGTCCTCATTATAAATCTGAATCGTAATAACAGAATCATTCAACAGGGGCAGACTGAGATGAAACAATGAATCCGAAGAGATCGTAAAGTTTCCAACCAAAAAATCACCCGCCAGAATATCGACCTGTCTTTTGAAAAAACGGGGCGCCTTCACCTGAATACCCAGATGACTGATATGAAATCGCCGGGGATTAGCGACTCGGATCCGGGAAACTTTGTTGCTGTCCTTCCGAACAAAGGAAACGGGGGGATTCTCCACCTGGGCATGCAGTGCCGGTGAATCCCTGCTGACGCGCTTCTGAACGGATAAGATATCGAGCGGATCGTTTTTACCATTGTAAATGATCACCCGGTAAAATGTATATGAACTGAGCGGAAAGGAAATGTTTTCCAGAAAACTGTCACGGTCCTGAATAAATCTTCTCTCGAGATTGACATTTTCGATGATCGAATACCATTTGTTCCCGTCATGACTGCCGCTGAGATTGATGGTCCTACTCACCGCCGCATTCCGGAACCGGATATAGAACCCGTCTAATTTATCTTTCGGATCATTTCTTATGATCAGCAGGCTCTGGCCACTGTCCGTCGTGGTATTTTGTACAATATCCAATGTTTCCAATAAATCGGGCCTGAGCACAGGGAGATTACCGGCAGCCAGCCAGGGAACCGGATTACCCGTTTTGTCCCTGATCCGCAGATCCCTGAAATCCGTTTTCAGCATCGAGCTCAGTTCCGTAGTAATGGAAAACGCGTAGAAACCAG
>JABDFX010000141.1 GCA_013286315.1 Bacteroidota bacterium
ACCAGATCATTCCTTCCTCCTGGATCGAAGAAGCAACAACATCAAAAATTATCCAGCATCCCGATTTGCCACAAGCGAAAAAAGATTCCAGCGACTGGGAACAGGGTTACGGTTATCAGATCTGGCGAAGCCGTCATCATACATACCGCGCGGATGGCGCTTTCGGACAATATATACTGGTATGGCCCGGGCTGGATGCGGTTATAGCTATCACCGAAGAAACCTCCAATATGCAGGACGAATTGAATTTGGTTTGGGGCTATCTCCTTCCGGCGTTTAAAAATAATAAGCTACCGGAAGATCCAAAATCCCTCTACTCTTTGAAAGCCAAATTATCTACGTTAGCGCTGTCACCGGAATCAGGCAGCTTTACTTCCCTGAAGGCGAATAAAAACCTTATCAAATATTTTGTACTCGAACCGAATGAAAACCATATCGAATCGATCAGCATTCAAATCCGGGATAGCATTTGTCATTTTATTTTAAAGACCGGAACAGATTCCTATGATCTGTTGTATGGTGCAGGGTCATGGAAAACCGGACGGACAAATAAACCAGGGCCTTATGCAGTATCCGACGCGGTTGAAAATTGGGCCATTCTATCACCATACAAAGTTGCCGGAAATTTTTTCTGGAAAGATGATCAGACTCTGGTGATGGAGATGCGTTATATCGAGAGTCCGCATACCGAAATATTCACATGCCATTTCGATGGAAAAAATATTACGGTTGATATAGAAAGAAGTTTTGATTATGGATCCAAAAAATCTACTATGACGGGAGTGCAGAAATAGGTTGGAAGCGGGAGGCAGGACGCGCGAGGCCTGCCTCCTGCGTCCTGCGTCCTGCGTCCTGCGTCCTGCGTCCTGCCTCCTGCTCTCAATATTTATAAATAACATACCCCCATGGTTCTATCTTCCATAGTTTACTGCTCAGCGGTTCATTTTTCCCCATAAAAACATTGAAGGGATTTCCCGTCAGTGATTTATCATTGACCGTGACGGTTTGTTCTTTATCTGAAAGATTTAATATAACAAAAATTTTATTACCCTCTTTTTGTCTAACATAGGCATAGAGCGCTTTTTCATTTCCCACTTTTACTTTACGGAAAGAAGCATTGGCAGCGAGCGCCGGATTGTTTTTACGAAGATTCAGCAATGTTTTATAAAACTTCGCCCTGCCGAATTTTCCAAACACGATCGGATCCTTGTCGAAAAATGCAAGAGGTCTCAGTACCGGTTCTTCCTGACCACTGTAGATCAGCGGCACGCCACTAACCATGGTTTGTGTGAATACGGCAAACGGCGCATGAGATCTGCCGGGGAATGATCCATAGTCGGCTTTGTTCCAGCTATTTTCATCATGATTGCTGGTAAAATACATTTGCAATGTATTGGGAGGATACATCAGCGCATTTTGTTTTTGAATACTGTCCAGCCCAAAAGCCGGACGTGCTCCCTTTGCAATTTTTTCCATCATATGAAACATATGCCAGGGATAAACGGCATCGAATCCGGATTTCGGCAGATAACTGCTATCCCCTTCTGCCAGCATGAATATATTTTTGATACTCTTAAGTTGCGGAATACATTTTTGCCAGAATGAACCGGGCACATTCCAGGCCACATCACATCTGAATCCGTCAATATTTGAATTGACAAGCCAGAATTTCATAGAAGCAATCATACTGTCTTCCATGACCGGATTTTGATAATCCAGTTGCCGGGTATCGGCCCAGTCCTTGGCTACAGTCGCTTTTCCTGAACCGTCTTTTACAAAAAAATCCGGATGTTCGGTCAGCCACCGGTTGTCGCCTCCTGTGTGATTCGGGACCCAGTCAATAATTACTTTCATTCCCAAATTGTGAATTTGCTTTACCAGGGCGATCCAGTCACTCATGGTTCCGAATTCAGGATTCAGTGCGGTATAATCAGCAACTGCATAATAACTTCCCAAAGTTCCTTTCCGATCTACTTTGCTGATTGGATTCAGCGGCATAAACCAAAGTGTTTGTACACCCATAGATTTCAGACGTGCAAGATGTTTTGCAAAAGCATTGAGTGTTCCTTCTGCAGTATACTGCCGGACATTTACTTCATAAATATTTCCCTGCATGACCCAGGCCGGGTGACCGTCAGTCGAATCAGATTTTGAAATAACCAGTTGGGCATTTTGAGAAAACGAGTATAGAAATGCGAATTGCAAAACGAGTAAGCCAATACTTTTTTTCATGACAGTAAAATTCAGTGTTTTATTCTTTGAAAAATAAATACTCCCTTTTTATTAGATACAACAATATCTGGCATTCCATCCTGGTTCATATCCTGTACAACGACCACTAATCCGACGCCCGAGTTATCGTCTATCAAATGGGGCAACCATTCGGGAGACTTGCCCGGCCTGTATTCGAACCAATATAAAACCGATGGCTCGTGTGCCCCCGGATCACGCCCGAGGTGGGCGTAATAACGTTTTCCGGTAATGAGGTCAGGATGACCATCCCCATTGATATCCGCCAGAGCGAGCGCATGGCTCTCAGAAAATGCTTTACTTATTTCATGTTGTTTAAATACAATATGACCGGTTCCGTCTTTTATTTGTTCATGCCACCAAATCCCATAGTTATGGGCTGAAGCGCTTAGAACATCAACGTCACCATCACCATCCAGATCCATAGCATACATCTGGGAACAATCTTCACCTAAGTCAGCAGGATGAAAAACCCAGTCAGTCTGCGTAACATCCTTCGGCGATTCCCACCACCCCTTGGTAATAATCACGTCCGGCCTGCCATCCTGATTCATATCACCCCAACCAAGGCCATGCGTATATTTATTTGTTGCGAGCCCCGGATTATTGCTGATTATATATTTTCTCCATACAGTATCTCCTTTTACAGAAGGTGATTTTAACCAGATCATTTTCTTCTCTACAGGATCATTACACAAAATGTCCGGTTTGCCATCGCCATCGATATCCACGAATGCCGGAGATTCGTTACCCGCGTGATCATATATCTTATGCATGGTCCATAATCTTTTTTCGTTGCGCGGATTTTCATACCATACTACTTCCTCGCCCGGATAACCGATCCGGATCAGATCAATCCATCCGTCCTGATTCACGTCCATGCTATAGTCCAGAAAAGAATTGCTGAATGTGGTGTCAGGATTAAAAATAAGAGCGCCGGCAATTTCGTGTCTTTTCCAGTCCGGCGCTTCGAACCAGAATGATCCCGCCATTACATCCATTAAACCATCCCTGTTCACGTCACCCACGGCTACCCCTTCTGATACGAAATCCTTTGTCAGAATGATTTTTTTGAACTGGACCGAATCCTCTGTCTGGGCAAGCCCGCGAAAGGAAAAAAACAGGACTAAAACCGGAAGAACTGGGAAACTTTTCATGGACATCCTTTCCCTTTAAAGGTAAACGATCTTCAACTTAAGGCGTAAGGATCAACACATCAGGCGCATCGTGAGTGGGAATTCTTTCCTACGGAGAAGTATCCGGTCATCCGATCCCACCTTAATAAACAGGTAATCAGGTGGAGTTTATCTGGGATAGAGATACAATAAAAGCGAATTAAAAGCGTATTAAAAACGAATCAAAAATTTTTTTAAATAGAAATAAAAATAAATGGCGAAGATAAAAGACAATTATGTCACCCATGGCATTAGCGGCAAAATCGGGAAGCTGGTCTTTAAATATAATAAATTTCGCAACCCGTATGTCAGTCTGCCGCCTGATTTAAGCAATGTGATCCCAACTAAACGCCAAAAGAAATTGCGCAATAATTTTGCCAAAGCCGTAGACTATGCAAAGTCCGTTTTAAAGGATCCCGTGAAAGCGGAAAAGTATCAGACCGGAGATAATAAATCGCTGTATGTCAAGGCCTTGAAGGATTATCTTCATCAGCACAAAGCCGCAAGGAAGAAAGCAGCCCGACTGATTATTGACGACAGTTTCGTTTTGAAACATCATTTAAACCTCCGTCAAATCAAAGCACTCAGGACGATACAGAAAAGAGGGAGGATCAGCAATTCAGATTACCAGCATTTAAATCATGTTTCAAAACCCACGGCCACGCGTGACCTCCAGGATCTGGTAAAAAAGGCTATTCTAAGCTCCTCTGGCATTCGGGGTGCCGGCGCTTTTTATGAAATATTGGACTCAGAGGAGTAAATAATGGGCTCAAAAATGAAATAATAGGCTCATTTGCTAAATTCCTGAGTAAATGCAGACCGATTGATTTTATAAAGAATGGAATTACAGGAAGCGATCTCTCTTATTCAAGCCGATGAAATTACCCGAGACACAAAATCCATCTGGGCGGACCTTGGTTGTGGCAGAGGATTATTCACTCAGGCACTGGCTGGCATACTATACACTGGAAGCACTGTTTATGCAGTAGACAAAAATATATCCTCGTTCAAAATACGGTCATTTCCAAGCCCCGTTATTGTAAAAACCCAGAAGGCAGATTTTGTGCATGATGATTTAAATCTGGAGAACCTGGACGGAATTTTAATGGCCAATGCGTTTCATTTTGTCAGGAACAAAAAACAATTTTTAGAAAAATTAATTCCCCTTTTCCACTCCGCGCCTGTTTTTCTAATGGTAGAATATGACACGTATCTTCCCAACCCCTGGGTACCTTATCCATTAAGTTTTTTCACGTTGAAAAAACTTTTTACTGAATTTGGATTTCATTCGGTTAAGAAAATAAACGAAAAAAAATCCCTGTATCGCACGGGTAATTTATATTCGGTTCTTATAACCCGTTAACGGATTCATCCACCAGATGTTTTAGTCCGATATAACGTTCATTCCTGCCTTCAGTTTTCAGATAGAAGGTCATTAAAAATGCGCAATAATGCTTTTCGTTTTCTATCCAGGGGAAACTTCCGAAAAGACCGGGGCTCGTGGCCCATCTACTCGGCTTTCCATCTTCGGACATGTCTACCCATTCTCCATATCCATATCCCAATCCCGTTGCTTCAGCCGGTGAAAAATCAACTTTCACATCAGGGCCAACGCGGTTGATCTGCATTTCGTTCACGCTTTGACTTGTGAGTATCTGCTTACCCCCGAAGCTCCCTTTATTCAGAATCATCGTTAAAAATGAAATATAATCTTCTGTTGTGCCCCGGGCCCCGCCGGCCGGCAAGGCAACACTTTTTTTGCCGAAATCAGTGTTCTTCATTCCCAACGGAATGGCAATCCGTTCTGCAAACAATTCCTCAAATGACTTTCCACTGATCTTTTCTATCACAGCTCCGGCAATCTGCAATCCGGCATTGCTATAGTGAAAGGATTTGCCAGGCTCTCCTTCCATCGGCAGTGAGGCTATAA
>JABDFX010000142.1:0-4759 GCA_013286315.1 Bacteroidota bacterium
AGCGACAACCGTTTTGATCTCGGTGCTGCTGACAACAGATGGAGAACACTTTATGTAAATAATATTGATGCATCAGGCAAAGTAAAAATTGGAGGTACGTTGGGAGTTACTGGTATGACCAGCCTTGGAGGACTCCAGGTTCAGGGCCCTGCGACCTTTACGGGTATCGGGTCAGGTATTTTATTTACTGATGCGACTGGTGCGTTAACCGCAGGCCCTTTAACAGCAGGACAAATACCACCCCTCCCTTATTTGCCTTTAGCCGGTGGAATTTTATCAGGTAATCTATCCGCTCCTGGTGCGTCATTTAATACTCTTTCGACAGAGAGTTTTCAGGTGACCGGTGGCACGGTAGCAGCTGGTAGTGTATTGACTTCTGATGGAAATGGAAATGCAACCTGGCATCAACCGATCCCCGCCTCCGGGTTTTGGAGCCTGAACGGTAACGCTGGTACGGTAGATGGAACGAATTTTATTGGAACTACCGACAATGTTCCATTTACCGTAAAAGTTAACGGACAGCTCGCTGGCCGAGTAGATTCTCTCAAAGTGAACAGCTTCTGGGGCTATCAAGCGGGAGGGTCAAATGTCAACGGAGAAATCAATACAGCGGTTGGTTTTTTCGCCTTGCAACATAATGTTTATGGAGGGAGTAATGTAGCGATAGGAGCTAATGCCCTTTGGTTCAATACTGAATTTTATAATACCGCCGTTGGATCGGGAGCTCTTTCAAACAACGTTACTGGAACTTGCCTGACTTCACTTGGATATGTCGCAGGAACAGTTACCGACGGATTAACCAATTCAACGGCTATCGGCTTTAATGCTATGATGACTGAAAGCAATCAGATCGTTCTGGGAAATTCCAGTGTAACCAGCATTGGCGGCTATGCGAACTGGACAAATTTCAGTGACGGCAGGTATAAACGCAATATCAAACAAAATGTTCCCGGTCTTGATTTTATCAAACAGCTTCAGCCTGTGACCTATACACTGGATATTGCTGCCATTGAAAGCAAATTGAACGGTAACCGACCGGAAAAGAAAGGGCCGGATGGCAGCATTCTTTCCAAACCCGGAACTGATCAGACTGCACGCACTGAAGGATCGAAAGTCATTCATACCGGATTTATTGCACAGGATGTTGAAAAAATAGCCCTGAGAATGGGGTATGATTTCAGCGGCATAGATAAACCGAAAGATGATTCTAAATCGTTTTATGGTTTGCGTTATGGAGATTTTGTTATGCCCTTAGTCAAAGCAGTCCAGGAACTGAGCAGCAAAAATGATTCGCTGACGGACGTTGTTGCCCAGTTAAAGGATTCTCTAACCGCGATTGTTACTCAGATGAATGACCGCCTGACAAAGATTGAACAGTCTATGGGCCTGGGGAATACATCTGCCGTATCATTAAATTCAGCAAAATTATTCCAGAATGCACCCAATCCGTTCAATCAATCCACACATATCAGTTATTATATCCCGCAATCCTCAGGCAACGCAACCATTATGGTTACAGATATCAACGGCAGGAATATTAAATCTGTTCCGATCACTGGCATGGGCAACGGACAAATTTCACTGCAGACTGCCCAGTTAACTGCAGGCACCTATGTCTATTCGCTGTACATTGACGGGACCTTAATTGATAGCAAGAAGATGGTTTTGACTAAGTGAATGTTTCCATCTGCCGCTATGTTTTTTGCGGCTTTAAAAAAAGGGATCAATACAGCGATGTAACCGATCCCTGTAAGTTTCCGATGAGAAATGGTGAAGAATAAGTAGCAGCTTATGACCCATTTTAGCGGGGAATCCCGTATTAACAAAAAGTTCCCTTTCTTTGATGTTTGACCGCAATCATCAAAAACCTAACATGATACGTGTCATATTCTGTTTGTTACCGACCGGGCTGGAAGTTCAACTAAAATATTCGAACCCAAAAATATCTAATCAGTCAGATGAATGTAATAATTTCACTGGATTCGTCAGCTTATCCATGAACAATAAGGTTTACATCAGTCCAATGATCACCCTCTTTTGCTGAGTTTGAAAGTATAATTCTACCAAGCATTCAAGCGTATACCGGCATTGTCTCCTTACCCCATTTCGCGTTAATATATTTACGGCATGGCTTCTCTATTTTGTAATAAGTAACAGATGAAATCCCAATGTGAATAATAATAAAGGCAATGCAATATCCGAGTCCTAACCAAAAATTAGCAGTATGCGAATGTTCTGTGTATTTTACACCAGGTAGTTTTTTAAAACCAAATGCAAAAACTACAAAAAGAAATATAGACGACAGGTATATAGAATAAGAAATTTTGCCAAGATACTGCAAGACTCTGTTGTTGCAAATCGCATTCAGTTTCCCCTTATTTAATGAGAATACATATACGAGGGCAATAAATAATATAATATAGAAAAAATCGTTCACACCGAAGTGCATGCATAATATGGTAATAATAATTAATAGCAAAGCTGTTAAATCGTTTTGAAAAAAACGATGCCACACTCCACCCTCATAAGCCTTATACAATAACATTCCCGATATAAAACCAGCAAGTCCCCTAAGGAATCCAAAATCAAAAGTTGCATCAAGATTATGAGGAACAATAGCCGCCGGATTGAATGGATCATGGCGTGGCAACCAGTACATAATAGCCATATAGGCGACCAGCGCGAATAAGCCGAGTACAATCATACCCAATCCTTTTACCCTGTAAATAAAAATTGCAAGAACCGGAAAGACCATATAGGCCCACCATTCAGCGCTGATGCTCCAGGAAGGGATATTCCAGGTAAATATTTTATTAATCCCGAAAGAATGTAATAAAAAAATGTTCGCCGGAATAGCCTTTGGATCATCAATGCTGTTCCAGCCATTACCTGCAGCGACGAGGATTATCATGAAAATCAAAGTAAAAAAATGAAGTGGATAAATCCGCGCAAAACGGGCTACTATAAACTTTCTGAAATTTTGAATCGTAATACCGGCCTGAAAACTTTGATGGTAAACATGGCAGATAATAAATCCGCTCATTATAAAAAACAAATCCACCATCAGATATCCTTTGGCTATTAAAAGGCTTTGCTGCGGAAAAACGAACAGACATATTAAAACCTGAAAATGGAAAACGACTACCCAAATGGCCGCAAGACCACGCAAGGTTGTCAGATTTGAGAGGTATTTGTGTGCGGGTTGCATATCGTTTGTTTTGGGGTGGGGGAAGTACCTAAATATCCGAAATATTTAATAAATAAATATTTGGAGACGATTTTGTAACAGGCACTGCCATTCAGGATTTTGGTTCCCTCGCAATTCTTCTTGATGGTGGTCTTAATGCCCGGGAGCTAACAAAAAGTAACGATCCAAATATGCCCCAGATTCCATTGGTGATTTCTCCTCCTCCAACAGAGAAATGAGAAAAAGCAGCTCCAGTAAACAGGAAAATACATCCTGCATACGCCCATTCCTTCAAAAGCCCAAAACGGGGAATAAGTATCGCTACCGAAGCGGCTAATTTCCAAAAACCTAAAAGTGTCAGTAAATAATACGGATAACCCAAGCGATTAAACATTTCGGTTACATGAGAATTTCAGGAGAGATCCCAATAGGCACCATATATTAACTCCCATGCACAAGCAACCGTAATTGTCCAGTATGCAATTAAACGGATACGGGAGGGCTTTTCAATAAAAGATAATTTTGATGCTCCCATCGTATTATGATGCCATTTGACTACAAATATATATGTAGTCATTTAACTACGCAAATATTTTTATTAAAAAAGGCTATCTCATCTTTTGGGACAGCCTCGTGTAACGATGAAAAATGTACACATTATTTTTGCAACAGGATTTCTGTAGAAAAGCTATCAGTCGGAGGCAGTCTTTAACTATTGGTATTTTTCTGGTTAACTAAGTTGCAATCTAAAATACTGCTCGGGCGATGAGAAACAACCCTGCCACTGCGGCCAGGACTCCGGTGGTTTGGGAAACGCGCACCCCGGCCGGTGCCAGACGTTCGGCGGTGATGGCAACGGCCACGACAGCCATCATGCGGAGATCCATGACCCCGACGACCAGAAGAATGATCATTAACCCGAAACAACATTGGACGCAGTGAAGTCCAAGGCGCATCCCTTGTAGCCAGGCCGCGCCCGCGCTGACCGATTTTATCATGTTGCAACCCTCCGTACGGCAGCATGCCAGTTGGTACTTCTTCCACCGAGTAAACTGTAATAAACCCGCAGAAAGAATGACTAAACCGACGGCGACAGGAACAGCGCGCGACAATGCTGGCAATTGCATTTCTGCCTTTGTCAATGCAACACCCAGCGGAAAGACGGCGATTCCAAAAACTGTCCAGACAAAGAAGTATCCCGCCCCGACCAGCATGGAAAGCAAATCCAAACGTCCACTGGATTTTGCTCCCATGGACTGCCGGTACTTTAATAACATGGGCACCAGCGATGGCATCATCATCGAAATCATCATCACGACCCACATCCCGAGAAACGACAACGCAGCACCGGACCAATCCTGCCCGGGCATCCACGTCATAGACATTGACCAGCCCCCGGGCATCTGCATGTCTTTCATCGTGGACATGGATGCGCTCCAAACTATCGTGATGGCAGTACTAGCGGCAAAAAGCAGCGCTGACAAACCAAAGAAGGATTGGCGATAGATTCGCTCAAAAGCCATCGTTGTGAGATATTAAATACCGTGGTTGTTTCGCAACACCCGCGGTTTC
>JABDFX010000142.1:4769-5338 GCA_013286315.1 Bacteroidota bacterium
ATAGAGGACGGCGTTGTCTTCCACACGTATTCCGCCTTTGCCCGCGGTTTCTTTCAACCTTTTTTATACTCATCGTTTCGGCGAAACCAGGTACCCGATGTTTCATTTCGCCCCAGGGGTGCACGGTCCAGCCATTGGTATATACTCCAAAGGGCATCCAGTCCGCGGGCAAAGGCGGAATACGTGTGGAAGACAACGCCGTCCTCTATGGCAAATGCGCTCATACCCGGTCTCTCGCGCGTAAACGTAGCCACGTCGGTTCCGGTCGTGGCAGCAATTTGTGCTACAGGATCCTCGCCCTGCTTTGTCATTGATTCACCGATACCTTGTACATCCCACGCCGGCTCACGCCGATAATTGTACTCGATGCCCCCATCCCGTTGTTGTTCCTCGCTGAACGAAACGTTGAGGTCCGAGTTAAAGTCGCCGCCGAGCGATGAAGCCCAGGGAAATGTCCATCCCAACCGTCGCTTGTAAGCCTGTAATTTCTCCAGTGGGCCCCGCGATACGGCGTAAAACGAGACATCGTGATTCTGCAGGTGAACGACATTACCATTAAAACCGTCTGC
>JABDFX010000143.1 GCA_013286315.1 Bacteroidota bacterium
GCGGCATAGAAAACATAACTCGCCAGCAGAAGGTTGATTTTTTTTGTCTTCCAGGAAAAAGGAAGATTATGCAAAATCAATACGACGGCGAAAAAAAACCAGGAACGTGTATGAATTGAAGAGCATAATCGGGGTATTAAGAGTTATAAAACGGTTTCTTGTATTCGTTTAATTATTAAATGTCCAGCCTTTTTCATCTTTGAGAATTTTGATCAGATTCTTCGTGAAAACAATCGCTTGCTCCGGGCTGAGGTGTGATGATTCAGGACACTCAAAATGAGTAATTGCGGGATAATCTTTATAGTGTATCCCCCTGCATCCCGTGGCCGCCAATAACTTTTCCCAGTACGCTGCTCTTGGATAGAATTTCTGTTCATCTATCCAAACCTGACCGCTACTGGGTGTACGGATAAATAATACTTCTCCGCCTCTTTTTTGAATCTTGTCCACGTCAGTTTTGATTAACTGAATAACCGAATCCAGCTTCTTACCTGTTGCAGGAGGTTCAGGATTCATCTTCTCAAAAAAAGCCCATATAGCTTTTACTTTATTTTGTAAACTGGTATCAGCAAGAAACATCGGAGTCATATAAGATTGCCTTTGCAATGTAGTCCGGTCAAATTCCGATGGGAAAATCACATCCGGAAAAACGCCGGGCCTTTGAGGCAGGTGCAAAAGAGGCAGCATGGCATTGAAAGAATAATTATCCTGGTCAAGAAAGGCAAAGGTCGATTCAAGTACACGGTCAATCTGGAAACTGGCCCTTTGGGTCGGTGTAATTTTATGAAAGTATTCAACCCGTTTACTGGGTCCTTCGTCATTAAATGATGAAGTGGTGAGGAAAATATGCTCTGTGACATCTATGATCAATCTGCCTTTAAAATTTGAATCGTTCGCAAGATCCCGCAGAATAGGTGCCGGGCTGCTTCCCACACATGCCAGTTGCACGGCATGATCGCCGGTTAACTGTTCCCAGGAGGGAATGTCAAGATCAAATTTTATCCGGGAAGATCCAATAAAAACGGTCGACCGGTCTTTCGGCTCATACACTTTTGCCCTTGTGTATGCCCATAATGCGCGGTCATCATCATAAGAGGTATCTACTCCCGAACGACGCAGATGGATTTCCCATGATACGGCTGCAATCACCGTAAGAACTACAGCAAGAATTCCAGCCTTTATGAAGTGTGATGACTGCATTGACTATTGGGAAATTGAAATATTGTTTGAGGGCCATTCTTTTCCCTGCATTTCCTGGATAAATGCCTTTGTGTATACAATCGCATCTGACGGTGTCAAATGTGACCATTCCGGACATACAAAATGCGATGTCTCCGGATAATCGGTAAAATAAATCCCCTTGCAACCTGTCATTGCCAATAAACGATCCCAGTAAGCGGTCTTTGGATATCTCTTCACTTCAGCTGCCCTGTAAGGCCCGGAGGAAGGTGTACGAACAAAAAGAATCTGGCCTCCCCTCGCCTTTATTTTATCTACATCTCTTTTTACCGAATTAAATATGGCGTCTGTTTTTTCGGTGGTCAGCGGAACAAAGGGTCGGTTGAGTCCATAAGCCCAAATACCCGTTACTGCATTATGCTGGTTCGTGTCTGCGACAAAATCCGGCGTCATCTGAGTTTGTCTGTCATAGGTCACCGCAGAAAAACCCATAGGGAAATAACGCCCCGGAAAAACTCCGTCCCGGGGAGGAACAGGTAACTTATCCATCATCGCATTGATAGAGAAATTATCCTGATCAAGGAAAACGAATTGGGATTCCAATGCATGATTGACCTGGAAGCTGAAACGCTGCGTGGGTGTGCGTTTATGATAATATGAAATCTTTTTATTTGTACTGGCATCGTAAAATGCAACCTCAGTAAAAAACTGGCCTTCCGTTACATCCACGACCAGATTTCCCCTAAAATTTGGATCATTGGCCAGGTCCGTGAGTACAGCCCTCGGACTGCTTCCAACATTCGATAGTTGAATGGCATCTTTTCCTGTGATGGTCCGCCAGGTTGGTATATCCAAATCATACTTGATTCGGGAAGACCCGATAAAAACAGTGGCTTTATCAGCTGGTTCGTACACCATGGCTCGTTTATCAGCCCACAATGCTTCATTGTCGTCATAAGTCACTTTGTTGCCCTTATGCCGCAGATAAAATTCCCAGGAAAGGATTGCAATAAGAGAAAGAGACAGGGCTAATGCGCCTGCCCGAAGAATGTTCGGATGCATGGATCAGGGTTAAAGAAATGAAAACAATATAATCTAAAAAGGAAATTCGATCATGCAGGGTACAGTGTCAGGAAAGTTCACTTGCACTATTTCCAAAGGAGGGATCCTGTAGTCCAATGAAAATATAGTAAAATTCAGAACCACCAAAATGAATATTTTGTAACTGGCGGACTGGTTCGCGGGTCCGGTAATAAATAGAAGATTAATAAGCTGAAAATCACCCTTTTCCAAATATTCGTTTTGAAGGGCCCATTTACTAAATGGCGGTTCAGCCTGCTCTCTTTTCCTGCAGTAACATTTTAACGGCGTGATCGAAAGAGTCCGCACGTATTACATCACCGGCATTTGCAAAATAGATTTCGTCTGCGTTCAGTATGGTATTTAAACGAAGGGCGATATAAATATCGCATCCATTTTGGCGATGGACTGATCCAAACCCATTTGTGCAAATTTTGCCATCTGTCCCATATCGGCGAATTCTGTAACGGTCATTTCAGTTTTCCCTTTTTCCAATTCCTTAAATGTGACCAGGGTGCGGACATCTTCGGGAAAATCCGGCGGCATCCCTAATACAACAGGGCTCATCTTATTTCCGGCCTCATCTGCCAGGTTCTGTATGAATTCTATTTTTTTCATGGGTATAATTTCTTTATAAGACCAGATGCTGTAATGGTTTTTCCCTCCGTCAAAGGCCTCCGGGCCCTTCATGCAGACGATAGATTTACCACCGACACGAAAATCGATTTTTGCCGACGGACAGGTAAACATATCAGGACCCCACCAGCGTTTGACCAGTTCAGGATCTGTCCATGTTCTCCAAACCAATTCGACCGGCGCATTAAAAATACGCGTAACAGTGATTTGCTTTTCCATATTATTTGTTTTTATTGAGTCTGGGTGATTTTTTATTACGCTTTGTATTTTTGGGTTGTAATTCGTTTAACAAACCCTCCATCTTGTCCAGCCTTTTGTCCCATAAGATCCTGTACTTTTCTATCCAGTCAGATACTTCATGCAGCTTTCTGAATTTGGCCTCGCAATACCTTTCCCGCCCCTGCTGTTTGATGACCAGGAGACCACATTCCGTCAGAATTTTGATATGAAGCGAAATAGCCTGCCGGCTCACATCGAAATTCTCCGCGATCGCATTCAAATTCAACGACCGGTGGGCCACCAGGTCTATGATCTCCCGCCGGGTCGGATCAGCGATCGCCTGAAATACATCCCTCCTGATTTCCATTGACTTTATTTTAAGTCCCGATTGCGCTTATGCGCAAGCATCTGCTTGCAAATATATAGGCAAGCATCTGATTGCACAAATTTATTTTGATGATTTTATTAATTCGCCTGGGCCGGCCAGTAATCAAAGGGAAGCAGGTTAGCCGTTGTTTCCCACCAGGCCCAGTATCCGGTGATTTTTAAATCCTCCGGTCCGTAGTAATAACCGCTGCTTAAAATGAAAACGGGTCTTTTATTTATAAACAGTAACTGAGAAACAGGGAATGTCTCGTTTTTGTGCTGTTTTGAAAGTCGTTTATATGCGTTGGGTATTACTTTGTGTGTATAGGTGATTTCCAGAGAATCCTGAAAATAGAAGCCCGCTGTATTACTGTCCACTGCAAACCCGATGCTATCAGAGGATATGATTGAGTGGTTGATCGCAGGATTCGAAAGATTTCCCGGATGAGATTGTTTACCCATGCTGCGCATTTCGTATCCGTTCAGCTCCAGCTTATTCATAAAAAAGGCCCTCATGAATTGCATCAATGATCCATCATAAGTTTCCTCCCTCTTCCTGGCATATTTTTCAGCCCTCCCGGGATGTGACTCTGATAAATCCTTAAAAAGTGCATAACCGCTATATGATACGATCCGCTTGTCAAAATCATATTCGAATGTTTCCAGCTTGTAAAGTATTTCATATCCGAGCGCATCATTTTCAATCTTCAATGGTTTTTTTGCAGTAGCCGTTAAAGTATTGTCATTGTTCATTCGGAATTGAATAACCTCGGGGTTCATCAGCCGGCATATAATGGCATTCGGATTTGTTCCGATAAATAAATCCGAAAAGAGTTTGCCCCATTTCTCCCAGCCTCCCGGATCGTAGGAAACCACATCCACAGACTGCAATTCATCTACTTTCGGCTTCAGCGCAATCACCAGATCTGAATGGGGTGATCTTGTATCTATCAGACTTGCATAGGTAATATATCCAATGGAAGAAGCCACCAGTTTGTATTTACCCGGTTGAACATTCTTTATATGAAATGTACCGTCCTTATCCGTAACTGATCCATTCGTGGTATTATTTAAATAGACAGACACCAGGGGAATGGGCTCCTGCGTTTCTCCATTGACCACTTTACCATTTATCTGGGTTTGTGAATATGACCACTGACAGCCTGCAATCAGCAGAAAAGAAAAAATGATTTTTGTAGTGATTAATATTTCAGGCTTAATGATCATCTTCTTTCAATAACTGCTGAATAGCCTCATTCATCTTCCCCACATTTTCTTTACTTGTTAAATCATAAAATCCCCTGATCCGCCTCTTCTTGTCCAACAGCGCTACATATTGTGTGTGAATAAAACTGGAATTGGAGGAATCCTCCACCGCCAGCAAATAATCCTTACTCGCACACTGGTAGAGAGAATCCTTTCTACCGGTTAAAAACTGCCAGCCGGGAGACTCAGCATCATAGCGCCCGGCGTATTTCTTCAGCACAGAAACCGAATCTCTTTCCGGGTCCACCGTATGCGACAGGATCATAAAGCCGGGATTCGTTTTGAATTTCTCATATACCTCTTTCAGGTTGCCATTCATAACCGGACAGATGGAAGGACAGGATGTAAAAAAATATTCCACGACCGTGACTTTATTCCGGACTGATTTTTCGGTTACGCGTTCTCCATCCTGGTTTATAAATGAAAATGCACCCCCGACATGGCCCGGTTCT
>JABDFX010000144.1 GCA_013286315.1 Bacteroidota bacterium
GGGTTTACTATAAACCTGCTTACACTTTTTGCTTTGGTACTGGCTATTGGAATTGTGGTTGATGATGCGATTGTAGTGGTGGAAGCGGTGCATTCAAAAATGGAGCGAACGGGCCTGAGTCCGCGGGATGCCACTGTTCAATCGATGAATGAAATTTCAGGTGCGATCATTTCCATCACACTGGTGATGGCCGCCGTATTTGTGCCGGTCGGATTCATGCAGGGTCCGGCGGGAATATTTTACAGACAATTTGCTTTTACGCTCGCCATAGCGATTTTAATATCGGCGCTGAATGCATTGACACTGAGCCCCGCACTTTGTGCTTTATTCCTTAGGACTACCCACGAGGTTCCAGGCGAAGAAAAAAAGAAAGTCGGGTTTGCGAGGAGATTTGGGAATGCGTTCAATATAGGCTTCAGGGCAACTACAAATCGTTACGTGGGAGCGGTCCGTTTTCTGATTCGGCATAAATGGGTTGGACTTCTGGGATTGGCCATTGTATTTATTGTTACCATCATATTTTTCCGTACGACCCCGACCGGCTTTATCCCCGCAGAAGACCAGAATTTTGTTATCCTTTCGTATAATCTGCCGCCTTCATCTTCACTGGACAGAACCGATGTGGTGTTGAGAAAAATTGACAGCGTATTAGGAACTGTTCAGGCAGTTGACAGCCGCGGAGCCATCAGTGGGCTGAATATTCTATCGGGTGCAAGCAGCTCTGCTTATGGGGTCGGTTTTATAAAACTGAAAGACCAAACAGCCAGGGTTCCCAGAAAAACAATTGAACAGGTGATAGCCGAGATCACTGGAAAAACAAACACTATTAAAGAGGCTAGTGTTTTTCTTTTTCAGCCTCCGACCGTACAGGGTTTCGGAAACACCAGTGGATTTGAAGTGATCATACAGGACAGAAATGGCGGACCCCTGACAAGTCTGGGTAATGTGACAAACGGATTTATCGGGGAATTATATAAGCGGCCGGAAATTGCATTTGCATTTACTTCATTCAATACAAATAATCCGCAATATCTTCTGAATATTGACAATGCTAAAGCGAAACAATTAAATGTTTCTGTAGCCAATATACTGGGAACTATGCAGGTATATTTTGGAAGCAGCTTTGTTTCAGATTTCAACCGGTTTGGAAAATATTACCGGGTAATCGTAGAAGCTGATATTCCTTACCGCATGGATCCAACGGCCATGGATGGAATATTTGTCAAGAATACCGGAGGGCAAATGATACCATTAAATGAATTGGTTTCACTGGAAAGGGTATATGGTCCCGAAACTGTTAACCGGACCAATCTCTTTAATTCCACAACCATAGACGGCAGTGT
This sequence comes from Bacteroidota bacterium, assembly GCA_013286315.1. Classification (GTDB taxonomy): domain Bacteria; phylum Bacteroidota; class Bacteroidia; order Chitinophagales; family Chitinophagaceae; genus Puia. The sequence goes on from JABDFX010000144.1 coordinate 1,344, forward strand.
GAAACCCGGATACAGTTCGGGTGATGCAATTAAAGCAATCAAAGAAGTCGCTGCAGCTAATTTGCCCCGTGGATATTCTTACGAGTGGTCTGGTATTACGCGTGAAGAAAGTAATGCAGGTTCTCAAACACAGCTCATCTTTATATTAAGTATTGTATTTGTTTATTTTCTGCTGGCCGCGCAATATGAAAGTTATATCCTGCCACTCGCCGTTTTGCTTTCGATCCCCACGGGACTTTTAGGCGTATTTCTTTTTATCAATCTCACAGGGATAGAAAATAATATCTATGTACAGGTGGGTATTATCATGCTCATCGGACTGTTGGCAAAAAATGCCATCCTGATCGTTCAATACGCGGTACAACGCAGGCGTTCAGGAATGGATCTGATCGCTTCTGCTCTTGAAGCCAGCGGGCTGCGTTTACGGCCAATCCTGATGACATCCTTTGCATTTATTGTCGGACTGCTTCCGCTTACCTGGGCTACAGGAGGATCCGCATTGGGAAATCGTTCCATTGGTACGGGTGCTGTCGGAGGGATGCTTACCGGCGTATTGCTGGGTGTATTTATAATACCGGTGTTATTTGTCATCTTCCAGTCGCTGCAGGAAAGAATGATTGGAAAACCAAAGGCATTACGTGAGAAAAAATATGAACTCAGATCTGAATAAGCAGTGATATCAATCAACGAAAATGAAAAAGGTTTTTAGATACGGATTTGTTATTTTTTTAATGCTGGCTACTGCCTGCCGAACGGGAAAGAATTATCAACGTCCGACAGTACTTCTGCCGGAAAGATTTGGTTCGGATTCTACCATGCATGATACGAGCAGCATAGCCGACATTTCCTGGAGAAATTTTTTTTCAGACACCATTTTGAGACATTTGATTGATACCGGACTCGTCCTCAATTATGATCTGCAATTTGCACTGCGAAATATCAGTATCGCCCAGTCGCAGGTGAAGCAATCAAACTGGTTATGGATTCCACAGGTAAACACCAGAGTATCCGCCTACGGCTACCGTAATTCCGATAATGGTCCCGCTGGTGTAAACAATGGCGCTCTCAGCAACAATAACAATGATTTCCTGGCATCTGTAAATATGAGTTGGGAAATCGATATCTGGGGAAGGTTTAGCCGTCAGCAGGAATCGGCCAGGGCAAATTATCTTCAGACATATGAAGTCGCCAAAGCTGTACAAACTTCTTTGGTTTCAAATATTGCCCAGGGGTATTTTAATCTGTTGATGCTTGACCAGCAATTACTGGAGACAAAAAGAACACTGGATCTCACCAACGATTTTGTGAAACTTACGCGTCTTCTATATGATGCAGGGGAGGTCACATTTCTCGGCGTCCAGCAGGCGGAATCGCAAAGAGACAATACGGCCCAGCTCGTTCCCCAAATAGAACAAAGTATTCAAATACAGGAAAACAGTTTGCAATTACTTGCCGGCAGTTTGCCGGGTACAGTACACAGAGAAGGAAGCTTAACGGACATTCATTTTAGTGATTCACTGGAAACCGGTTTGCCTGTCGCACTTTTGAACAGAAGGCCGGATGTAAGAGCCAGCGAACTGGCACTCGTTCAGGCGAACGCACAGGTCGGGATCAGCCAGGCAAATATGTATCCGGCCCTGAATCTCACTGCAGGAGCCGGTTTCGAATCTTTAAAAGCCAGTAACTGGTTTAATATTCCCGGTTCATTATTCGGTCTCGCAGGTGCTACTCTGATACAGCCGATTTTACAGGGCAGGCAATTGAAAACGCAATTGGAGATTGCAAAACAACAGAGGGAACAGGCAGTCATCCGATTCAGGCAATCGGTACTAACAGCTGCTGTTGAGGTGACCAACGCCCTTGTGCGGGTGCAAAAATTAAAAGAGCAGGAAAAATATGCACAACAAAGAGCCGATACGCTGATAGGGGCGGTGAACAATTCGCAACTTTTATTTAAGAATGATCTGGCCAATTACCTGGAAGTGATAACAGCCCAACAGACTGCTCTGGATGCACAACTGAGTCTTGCATTTATCCAGAATCAGGAATTGGATGCCCGGGTAGAACTGTATCGATCATTGGGAGGGGGATGGCGATAAAAGTATAAGAGTATAAGAGTATAGGAGTATAGGAGTGGTAACGCGTAACTGACTCATTTCACTTCAATATAAAGATATCATGGATAGAAGGAAGTTTCTTCGTAATGGATCGCTGACTGGTATTGGTCTTACTGCGATTGGAAGTTGGCCCCGCGCGTACGGGGCACCTGGCAGTAATTCTACAAAAAAAACCACGGCGCTGAATCTGGAAGAAATAACCATTCAGGCGCTTCAAAGTAAAATGCAAAGCGGAGAAGAAAGTTCCGTGTCCATTACCAAAGCATATCTCGAAAGAATTAAGGAAATAGACAAGGCAGGACCCATGTTGAATTCCATTATCGAATTAAATCCCGAGTCAATCAGCATTGCTGAAGGCCTCGATTTGGAAAGAAGGAACGGAAAAGTCCGGGGACCATTACATGGTATTCCGATCCTTGTAAAAGATAATATCAATACAGGAGACCAGATGCTGACCACCGCCGGTTCACTCGCCCTGGTTGGTAACCGTGCAAAAGAAGATGCATTTGTGATGAAACGACTGAGAGACGCTGGCGTGGTATTGTTGGGCAAAACGAACCTGAGTGAGTGGGCGAATTTTCGTTCATCGCATTCCTGCAGCGGATGGAGCAGCAGGGGAGGGCAAACGAAGTCACCTTATATCCTTGACAGAAACCCTTCGGGATCCAGCGCAGGTTCCGGATCTGCCGGTGCCGCTAACCTAAGTGCCATTTGTGTAGGAACCGAAACGGATGGTTCAGTCGTTTCTCCCGCTTCTGTAAATGCACTGGTAGGAATTAAACCTACCGTGGGACTATGGAGCCGAACAGGTATCATACCTATTTCAGCAACACAGGATACTGCGGGACCGATGACGCGTTCGGTACAGGATGCAGCCATATTATTAGGCGCGGGAACCGGCGTCGATGAATCAGATCCGGTCACTAATGAGAGTATCGGTAAATCAACAAAGGATTATACGGTTTATTTAAAAAAAGATGGCTTAAAGGGCAAACGAATCGGCATTGAAAAATCACATTTGACCGGTAATCCAGATCTCGTTTCCCTGCTTCGCGCAGCCATGACGGTTATGGAAACGCAGGGAGCTACCATCGTGGAAGTGGATGTATTGACCCCATTAAAACTTTTAGGGACCCCGAATATCAGGTTTTGTTATATGAATTTAAAGACGGGTTGAATAAATATCTCGCCTCAGCAAATGGAAAAGTTAAATCCCTGAAAGAACTTATCGCTTTTGATTTGGAAAATGAAAAGAAAGTAATGCCTTTTTTCAAGCAGGAAATCCTTACCGAAAGCGAGGCGAAAGGCGGACTCGATAGTAAAGAATATCTTGATGCATTGTCAAAAACGAACGGATTCAGGAAAACAATCCTTGATCTGATGACAGCCAGTAAACTCGATGCATTGTCGGGAATTACCAATGGTCCGGCTTGTTGCATTGACCTGGTGAATGGAGATTATGATAACGGTCCTTCATTATCCACGCCTGCAGCCATAACTGGTTTCCCACATATTACCGTTCCCATGGGATTATTTCACGGGTTACCAATCGGGCTTTCATTTTATGCAGGATCGTATACAGAACCTTTACTGATATCACTTGCATATTCTTATGAACAGGCGAGCATGAAACGAGAGCGACCGGGCTTTCGCACTGTGGTAAATGTGGAGTTGTGAGAAATGAGAGAATGTGAAGGTGGAATGTGGAAATGATGATTTGGAAATGGAAAAGA
>JABDFX010000145.1 GCA_013286315.1 Bacteroidota bacterium
ACAAAATGCGTTTTGCTTTTCGCGGTAAAAAAGGAATCCAGCATGACATCACATTAAGAAATAAAAAACTGGCGAGAACGGTAGAACAATGCCGTGACATTCCCGGGAAAGAATTGTTTCAGTATTACGACGAAGCAGGAAACCGGCGGATCATTGAATCCGGAATGGTAAATGAATACATAAAAAAATCCACCGGAAAAGATTTCAGTGCAAAGGACTTCAGAACCTGGGCCGGATCCGTACATGCACTGGAAACATTATGTACTTTATCAGATGTGATATCAGAGGCGGAAAGAAAGAAAAATATTGTTACCGTACTTGATTCGGTGAGTAAAAAACTCGGGAATTCCCGTTCCATCTGTAAAAAATATTATGTTCATCCGGGATTGCTTCGTTTGTATGAAGAAAATAATTTTTCAAAATACGCGCGCTGCCTGGATCAGATTGAAATGACGGAAGAAAGTTCCGGATTGACGCCTTCAGAGAAGGTGCTGCTGAAAATCTTGAAGGAAAGCCAAACTAACTAACTAACCAACAAGTCTGGAAGACTGGAAGACGGGAAGACTGGAAGTGAAGTCGTTTAGTTTTTAGTGAGGTTTTTTTTACTTGTAATTATAATTTTCGACAGAATTAAAATCATTTCCTTTAATTCACCCAGCATCTCTCGTTTTACCGATATTTCTTCTGTTTTTTCACATAATAAAAGCCAGTAGAGCGTTTCATTCGCCTCTTTCAGGGCGATTTTCATTTTGTGAATAAAATCCAGCCTGCTTTCAGGAAACTGCGCTTCAAAAACATTTGCTCCTATCGACGTGCCGGATTTCAATAATTGATTTGCAATAATAAATTTCCTTTTATCATTTAGATATTCGCAGAAAGAAATTATTGCAAGAGAAAAATCGAATGATTTGTTCACAATCGGACCTTCTTTCATAACAAAGCAGATTTGTACAAATCTGATTCATTTAGATAAGTTTGAAAAGAGGAAGTCACTCAACAAAGGCAAGAAAATCACCCTACTAACTTACTCAACCACTCTACTTCCAGTCTTCCAGTCTTCCAGTCTTGTGTGTAGTTTGTGATCTAGTGAGAAAGTCAGGCTCTCTCAAATTTCAGTATGAAGTTCGATCCCTGGTTCACACCGGTTTCAACATCGATGGATGCTTTATGCGATTGAATGATATTGAGTGTGGTGGCCAGACCCAGACCAAGGCCGTTTCTTTTAAAAGTAAAATAAGGTTCAAATAAATGCGGAAGGGTCTCTTTGCTGATTCCTGTGCCGTTGTCTTTGATGGATACCAGGTGATGACCGTTCTGGCTGGTTATAGAAATATTCAGTTCGCCTTTACTTTCATTCATAGCTTCGATGGCATTGATGATGATATTGGTAAATGCGATTTTTAATTTCAGGGGATCTGCCATGATATAGGCCGGCTCGCTAGGGTAAACCACCTTCCAGCTCACTTTTTTTAGCGTGATCCGGTCGATGATGGTCGCAATCGATTCATCCAGGATATTCTGAAGCGCTCGCTTCTCCCGAACATTTTCAGGAGGAAGTGAAGAGGATAACAAAAGCTCGGTGATCAGATCGTTAATTCTCTTGGAATTCCGGCTGATGATATCCATATATACAGTACCGGTATCTCCCAGCTTTTCCTGCGCCAGTTGTTCCACCGACAGATTGATATTATTCAGCGGGTTCCTTACTTCATGCGCAAGCGCTCTTACCAGCCGGTTTGCAGCGCCCAGTTTCTCTGCCTGCAGTGTTGCTTTTTCTGCACGTTTGAGATTGGTAATATCATGTATGATTCCCTGCACATACAAATTATCGTCGGCATCCATTTCCATGGAGAGAGAAAGCACCGATTGCAAAACCTCATTGTTCTGGCTGATCAGTTCCACTTCAATATCCTCCACATTACCTTCAGACTTTAATAATTTGACAATTTCTTCTGCCTGCGGGGGTTTCGTAAAAAAATGCAGCAGGTTCATGTTCATCAGTTCCTCCCGGGAATATCCAAACATACTTACCGTAATATCATTCAGATCTTTAAAAACCAGAAATTCATCTGTAAGAAACACGGCATCTTTTGATCTTTCAAAAATACTTCTGAATTTCCTTTCATTGGAACGAAGAATTTTCAGAGAGGTCGCTCTTTCCAGGGAATAACGGATACACCTTTCTATTTTTTCAGTATTCAGTTCCAGTTTAACCAGATAATCATAGGCCCCCGCCTGCATGGCTTCCAGATCTATTTTCTGGTTACCCATTCCCGTTAGTAATATCAGGGGTTGTTCGCAGTTTTGACCCAGTGCTTCCTTCATTAATTCAAGGCCTGTCTGGGCGCCCAGATAATAATCGATGAAATATATATCATACCGGGCTTTCACAATGGCTTCAAGCGCATCATTGTAACGATAACACCAGTCGATAATAAATTCCTTACCCCGTATCTTTTTTATGTACTGGCTGGTGAGAAAAAAGTCTTCCTCATCATCGTCTACGATAAGAATTTTGACAGGCAGATTCTCTGAGGTCATGGAAGGGCGCTGGTTATAGGTATTTATTTCAGACGGGTACATGGAATTAATGATTTTTCATTTCCTCATACAGAGTCATTTTATTGTAAAGGGTTTTCCGGTCAATTTTCAGAAGCTGTGCTGCCTTACTTTTATTGTAATTAGACTCTTTCAATGCCTGAAGAATCATTTCGTATTCGGCGTCAATGCTGGCTTCCTTCAGAGAGCTTTCACTGAGATTAATTTTCCCGTTAGCTCCAGGTTTTGTTTCCGCTGCTGGCTGGGAAACGGCTCCTGTCAATCCCGTGGGTTGATCAGAAAACTGGAGTTTGTCGTAATTTGAAATTTCAAAAGGAAGAGTTCTGGCTTCTATAAAATCCCCTTCTGTAAGCAGGGTCGCCCTTTTTATAACATTTTTTAATTCGCGCAAATTGCCGAACCATACGTATTTTTTTAAAATTTCTTCCACATCGGGTTCAAATCCTTTTACATTTTTTCCCAGTTCTTCATTGGTGGTATGGAGAAAATGAGTGGCAAATAACATGATATCATCCCTTCGTTCGCGCAATGGGGGGATTTCGATAGAGAATTCATTAAAGCGATGATAAAGGTCTTCACGGAATTTCCCTGATCGGGTGGCATTCCATAACAATTCATTACTGGCTATCAGAATACGTACATCCAGGTCAATATCCTTGACGCCGCCCACCCTTCTCATTTTTCGTTCCTGCACCACACGTAATAAAGAGACCTGTACATCGTATGGCAGATTGGCTACTTCATCCAGGAAAATGGTTCCTCCATTCGCCAGTTCAAAGCATCCGATCTTCTGATTTAATGCGCCGGTAAAAGCTCCTTTTTCATGACCAAATAATTCACTGGCCGCCAGTTCCTTTGAAAGCGCTCCGCAGTCAATGGCTATAAAAGTTTTACTGCTGCGTTTACTGCGTTTATGAATTTCCTGGGCGAATGATTCCTTACCGCTGCCCGTTTCACCGTAGATAATGACACTATAGCTGGTTGGCGCTACCAGGGCAATCTGCTTTAATATTTTACGGAACGCTTCCGAATCCCCAAAAATATATTTTCCGGAATAGATGACCCCTGATGTTTCTGCAACGGGTTTATCGGGAACTGTCGTTTTGGTTTTTGTTGCCGGACGGGCACTGCTGTTTTCACTATGTTCAATGGCCTGCTGGATGGTATGAATAATTTCATCCGGCAATAAAGGTTTGGTAATATAATCGTACGCACCCATTTTCATCACTTTCACGGCGGTGCGCATGTCACTATATCCTGTAATAATGATTACCGGCACATCGGCATATTTATTCTTGATGCTCGTAAGCATTTCCATCGCGTCCATATCTCCCAGGCGGTAATCACACATCACCAGGTTGGGTTGATTCGAATCCAGCCACACGAGAGCTTTCTTTCCCGTGTACATTTCAATAACCTCATAACCACGTCGGGTTAGAAACCGGTTAAGCAGCAAGCAAATATCTCTGTCATCATCAATAACAAGAATTTTTTTCATAAACATCAAATTTGTAATTCAAAATGGCTTTGGTAAAAATGTACTAATTGAATAATGCTCTCATCTGAGCCACAGGAATATTTAACTGGTCCCTGTATTTCGCAATTGTTCTTCGTGCTACGATATAACCCTTACCAGACAATATATCTGCCAGTTGCTGGTCTGTGTACGGATTCTTTTTATCTTCTTTCTCCACCACTTCCTCCACGATGGTCTGAATTACTTTATTACTGATAATCGTTCCTTCTTTATTCGTTAAACCTTCTGTGAATAAGTCTTTGAGCAGGATCATTCCAAAAGGTGTATCCGCATATTTATTGCAGGTGATCCTGGATACTGTCGAAATATCCAGTCCGACTATTTCTGCTATATTTTTTAATACCATCGGCTGCAACTGCATTGTATCCCCATATTTGAAATATTCAGACTGGAACTGAACAATTGCCTTGATCACTTTCAGCATATTGGATTCCCTCTCCCGAATGGCTTTGATAAACCATTGGGCCGAAGCCAGTTTGCTGCGCATATACTGACGGGTTCCGCGATCGGTTGTTTTATCATTGTCCATCTGATGCACGGTCTCTGCCCAGGTCTGATTCACATGTAATGAAGCCGAACGCTGTCTGGCCAGAGTGACAAATATCTCATCCGCTTCAACCGTAATAATAAAATCCGGAAAAACCGTATTGTTGACCTGTATGGTATTCGTAGAACCAGTAAAGGGCCGGGTTTTTAAGGACGCCAGTATTTGCAGCACTTCCTTTACTTCACCATCCCGCATCTTCATATCCCGTCTTATTTTTTCAATATTACAGGCATGCAGATCAGGGAAATGATCCCTGACCAATTCGATCGCCGTAGCATTCACCGGCCTCCTGTTATTTAGATTTTTCAGCTGGATTAGAAAAAATTCTCCCAGGTCCCGGGAACCACACCCCAGTGGATCGAGTTCCTGGATATTTTTCAACAGCGGCTCCAATTCTTCGCCATGAATCCAGATTTTCTGTTTGAAGGAAATTTCTTCGGCAATTGTATCCAGATCATGTGTCAGAAATCCGCTCTCATTTAAAGAGTCAATAATAAAATCGGCCAGCTTATATTTCTTTTCATCCAGCTC
>JABDFX010000146.1 GCA_013286315.1 Bacteroidota bacterium
GCGGTTTTTACTCCATCGGGAATCATCGGCTGGTCACTGACCAACAACAGCGCACCTGTTGGAATTTTATTATAAAACCCAACGGAGAAAATGGTAGCCGTTTCCATGTCAATCGCATAGGCCCGGATCTTTTTCAAATATTCTTTAAAAATGTCATCGTGTTCCCAGACCCTTCGATTCGTTGTATATACAGTTCCCGTCCAGTAGTCTACCCCAAATTCACGAATTGTGGTGGAAATTGCTTTTTGCAATGCAAAGGCGGGTAGCGCGGGCACTTCAGGAGGAAAATAATCATTGGATGTTCCTTCTCCGCGTATTGCTGCAATCGGCAACACCAGATCTCCCAGTTTATTTCTTTTTTTTAAACCTCCGCATTTTCCAAGAAACAAAACTGCTTTGGGTTTAATGGCGCTCAGCAGATCCATGATGGTAGCGGCTGTGGGACTGCCCATTCCGAAATTAATGATACTGATATCGCCTGCAGTTGCGCATTGCATGGGCTTGTCTTCTCCAATTACAACCACCTGATGCATATCCGCAAACAAATGAACATAATGTGAAAAATTGGTTAGCAGAATATAGGAACCAAAATTTTCCAGCTTTTCCCCGGTATAACGTGGAAGCCAGTTGCTGACGATTTCTTCTTTTGTTTTCATAAATTCATTGCTGGATTCAACCTTCTAAACCTTTCCGCCAAACAAGATTCTGTAATTTAGCAAATAGTTGAGGTATGATTAAAATCTATTACCCTCATTATGCTTTCAAAATCAAAGAAGAGGAGCCCGGAAAAGAGTTCATTTTTGATGATCAGAGGAAACAATGGGTTCGATTAACTGAAGAAGAATGGGTGCGGCAAAACTTTGCGCAATATCTGCTCCAGGTAAAAAAATACCCTTCCAGTTATATTGCAGTAGAGAAAAAAATTAAGCTGGGTGAGATGAATAAGCGATTTGATATCCTTGTATACGATAAAGCAGCCAAGCCCTGGATGATGATTGAGTGTAAGGCCATGCACAAACCACTCGATAAATCGGTGCTTTGGCAAGCACTCCACTATAATATCGCAGTACCTGTAAAATACCTGGTGGTAACCAATGGCCAGCAATGCCACGCTTATAAAAAAGCTATTTTGGATTTTGAGGAGATGAGCGTTTTACCAGCTTATGATGAGTAAGCCTAAAGCCCAATGCCTAAAGCCTAAAACTAATTTGGAAATTTGTAAATTTTAAATGTAGAATTGAGTAACAGCCTGGTTGAAAAACCATTTGCGATGCATTTATACATTAATGCATTATCAAATTGGTTTTAGGCTTTAGGCATTGGGCTTTAAGCTTGTTAAGGGAATATGCCCAACTCAGCATAAGAAGTCCCCACTTTATTTATCGCCACTACATAAGCCGCGGTCCGCATATCCGGAATTGTTGGATTGCTTTTCCAGCAGTTCATAATTTCATGGGTGGCAGTAATCATCGTTTCTTCCAGGCCACTGTAAACCAGATCCGCTTCTTCTGCGCCATGCATTATAAACTCTCTTTCTTTCGGACGTACCTGTTTACCGGTGAGTTCTTCCAATTGTCCCAGTATATGGGTGTTGAGATTCTCTGTAAATCTTTTTTCCATACGGCCATATCGCACATGACTTAGGTTCTTCAGCCACTCAAAATAAGAAACCGTAACACCACCCGCATTCAAGTACATATCCGGAATTACCAATATTCCTTTCTTTATAAAAACTTCATCAGCCTCAGGCGTAAGCGGACCATTTGCCGCTTCACCAATGATCTTCGCCTTCACCCGTTTCGCATTTTCACCATTGATCACATTCTCAAGAGCCGCAGGTATCAGTATATCACAATCCAACTCCAGGGCATCAGTTGATTTTGGGAGGTTGGTTGCCCCGGGGAAATTCAAAATGGATCCTGTTTTCTTTCTATGCTGGAAAACTTCTTCTTCATTTAATCCTGCCGGATTCGTGATGGCCCCTTCAAATTCTGCCAGGCCAATCACTTTGGCCCCTCCCTCCCGGAAAAATTTAGCCGCATGATATCCAACATTACCCATTCCCTGCACCACCACCCGTTTCCCTTCTACACCTGTGTGCAATCCCAACTTATCCATCACATCCTTTATATTGCATACTTCTCTGACTCCATAAAATACCCCCAGTCCTGTAGCCTCTCTTCTTCCTCTTACTCCGCCCTGTGTTACCGGTTTCCCGGTCACGCAAGCCAGGGCATCTACTTCACCGGGTCGCATGCTCATATACGTATCCAGTATCCATGCCATCTCTCTTTCACCTGTTCCATAATCCGGGGCAGGCACATCCGTACCGGGACCGATGAAATTCTTCTTGATCAGCTCAGAAGTATATCGCCTGGTGATTTTTTCCAGATCATAGGCAGAATATTTTTTGGGATCAATAGCGATTCCTCCCTTAGCTCCTCCAAAAGGTACATTCACAATCGCGCATTTGTAGGTCATCAAAGCGGCCAGAGCCATGACTTCATCGAGATTGACGGACAGCGAAAAACGGATACCTCCTTTACACGGGGTCTTGTGATGTGAATGCTGCACACGATACGCTTTGATAACTTCAACTTTGTCTCCGATTTTAACGGGAAAGAACATGCGATAAACCGCGTTGCATTGTTTGATCTGTTCCAGCACACCCGGATCCCAATTGGTAAAAGGGGTAGCTTTGTCGAAACTTTTTTCTACTGCTTCGAAAAATTTATACTCATACCTGGCAGCCATATATCGAATTTTATTTAAGAGAAATGTTTAATCAGACTACTTAATATTTTTTTCGATCCGGCTGATCTTTCTATCCGTATTAACAAGATACAGGAACAAGCCGATCAGAATAATGACCAGTACGGTCACCACCACATATATTTTTCCGCTCGAACGCAACGCATCAGCCATTTGGGGTTTTTCATTTTTCAGGCTATCCTGCGCACAAACAAAAACTGAAAGCATCAAAGCAAAAACAGAAAATAATACGCGCGAACATATTTTAACCATGGAGTTCGTGTTTTAGCGAAAACAACTGTAAACGTATGCGTAAGGTCGAAATCCAGACCCCCAGTAATGTCCAGCCGGGGATGGCGCCAAACCAGAAAACCAACCGCATCCTGCTGTCGATGTCTTTTGTATCAAGCGCGGGATTACCCATGCCACCGGGATGAAGACTTTCTACCAACCTCGGAATAATCCAAATGGTCGGGAACAGCATCGCAAATGCAAATACATTATATACTGCGCTGATGCGCGCGGATTTGTCAATGTCCGTGAGCGAATTTCTAAGTACAAAGTAAGCCAGGTAGATCAGTAACGCGATGGCGGCTCCCAGCTGTTTTGGATCATTGCTCCAAAAATCGCCCCAGGTATACCTTGCCCAAACGGAACCTGTAATCAGGCCCAATAATCCGAATACTACTCCTGTCCTGGCGAATTCCACGGCATATATATCATCGGATGGACGGTTATGCCGGAGATATTTTATAGAATAAATCACGGAGACGACGAAAAAAATCATCATCCCAAACCACATGGCAACATGAAAATACAGGTTGCGAATGGTTTCATTCAGAATCGGCTTAGCGGGTACTTTTCCTAAAAATCCGGCTGTGAATGTATAAAGTAGAAGAAAGAAACTCAGTATTTTCCACCAGTTCTTACGAAGCATATGGTAAACTTAAATAGACTCGGTTATTTCCGGCAGACAAAAATAAGATAAGGCCGTCAAAGCGAAAAGCTTAAAGCGTAATGCTTTTTTTAATCTTTCCATAAGAAAGGGAACAGTATGACCGATAACACGACAATCATAATGTCGAAGGATGCAAGCAGCAATATAATAGAAGTCAACCCGCTTTGGAAAACATCTGAAAATGCAAGTGTTGAAAGGCGCATCAGCAGCATCAACTGTGGAATGATCAACGGGAATCCGAGAATGGCCATCAGGGCCGCATTTTGTTGTGCACGCGCTGCAATCGCAGCGAGAAAGCTAAAAACCAGACTGATACTGCAGGCACCAAAGCAGGAAATAACCAGGAAAAGAAGAGGATGTGCCAGCGGATATCCAAGTAAGAGAATGAATAATGAAAGACTGATCAGATTCATCAACAACATCAGTGCAGCATTAAAAATCATACGCGCAAGTATGAAATGTACGGGACTGCATAAAGAATAAAAATATAATTGTCTACCCTTGCCTTCCTGGAGAAATGTCTTGGCAATTGCATTTACGCATATAAAAAGTTGCATCATCCAAAACAACCCGTTCCATATCATATTTTCAGGCTGTCCCATGGCCAGATAGAGTACAAAAATAGTAGAAGCCACGTAGAGCAGCACTCCATAAAAACTGTATTGCTGTCGAAATTCCAGCAAGACATCCTTTTTTATTAAAGCCAGAATCAGTCGGGGGGCCCTGAACATTTTTTCTTTAAAATAAATTTAACAATTCGTCTTACTCTTTAAACATCTGGTAGTGATGCGCCTTTCGCATAACAAATCCTGCACCTCGGCTCATACAAGTCCTTGTTGCCGATCAATACTTGTTCGGCGATTCCTGATTTCCGATAAGAATAGTTTGCAATATTGCCACACTGCATACAAATGGCATGCAACTTGGTAATGTATTCCGCTTTAGAAAGCAGGGCAGGCATTTGTCCAAAAGGTTTTCCCTGATAATCCATATCGAGACCGGCGATGATCACACGTGTGCCCTTCGAAGCCAGGATATCACAGACTTCCGGCAAGGATTCATCGAAAAACTGGGCTTCGTCGATCCCGACCACATCCACAGTGGAAACCTCATCCAATATGGCTTTTGCATTGGGAACCGGAATGGAAAGTATGCTGTTATCATCGTGGGAAACGATATTTTCCGGATGGTACCGGTCGTCTGTAAGGGGTTTAAAAATTCCAACCCGCAGGTTGGCAATCCGCGCCCGGCGCAAGCGGCGGATCAGTTCTTCTGTTTTTCCTGAAAACATGGAACCGCAGATTACCTCAATCCACCCGCGACGATCAAACTGTATGGCAGGCTCGATAAACATAGGCTGGCAGAATTTGGATAAATATTTGCTTTAATTTTATAACAGGTATCAATACTTCTCAAACGCCTAATGGAAAAATTGCAGCAACTCATCAGCAA
>JABDFX010000147.1 GCA_013286315.1 Bacteroidota bacterium
ATTTGTTTTTTACATTTTCATCCTTTGCGACCAGATTATTATACCCGCTGCAGGCGCAGCCGCCAAAAAGCAGGATAAGAGCTACTATAATAATGAGTGAGAGATTACGCGTACTCATAAAGTTGTAATTTTTTTTAGATGCTAAATGTAACAAATTCCGGAGAAAGAAGTTCGGTTCATGCTTTTAAGAACTATGGCTGATGGCTGCAATACCAGGAAGCTCTTTTCCTTCAAAATATTCCAGCATCGCGCCACCGCCCGTTGACACATAACTCACCTGGTCTGCCAGACGGAACATATTTACGGCCGCAACCGAATCACCGCCACCGACCAGCGAAAAAGCACCATTTTTGGTAGCATCAGCCACAGCGATGGCGATCGCCTTGGTACCAAGCCGGAAACTTTCCATTTCAAAAACACCCATGGGTCCGTTCCAGAGAATGGTTTTCGATCTTTTAATAACGTTGGAAAATTGCTCCGCCGCATTCGGTCCGATATCCAGTCCCATCCATCCGTCGGGTATATTATTACTTGGAGCAGTAGAAGTTTGGGCAGCGGCATCGAATTTATCCGCGATAATAGAATCTGAAGGAAGATGAATGCAAACGCCTTTGACTTCGGCTTTCTTTAAGATTTCCAGGGCAGTCTGGATCCGGTCGTCTTCACAAAGGGATTTTCCAATATTCCCTCCGTCCGCTTTCATAAAGGTATAAGCCATACCGCCGCCGATAATAATATCGGTGGCTTTATCCAATAGATTTTCGAGAATGAGCATTTTATCTGAAACCTTGGCACCGCCGATAATGGCCACGAAGGGCTTTTTTGCTTCGTGTAGTACTTTTTCCGCGCTCTTCACTTCTGATTCCATCAGCAGACCAAACATTTTCCTGTCACCGGGAAAGAATTTCGCTATGACGGCGGTGGAAGCGTGCGCCCGATGTGCGGTACCAAAAGCGTCGTTTACATATACATCTCCCAAAACCGCCAGTTTCTTTGCGAAACCTTCATCACCTTTCTCCTCCTCTTTATAAAAACGGAGATTTTCCAGGAGCAGCACTTCTCCGGGCCTGAGCAAACTGCTTGTAATGTTGGCACGTTCGCCGATACAGTCGTCGGCGAATAAAACTGTTTTTCCACCCAGCAGCTCCGACAAATGATTAACCAGATGTCTGAGAGAAAATTTGTCGGATGGACCATCTTTCGGCCGCCCCAGATGGGACATGAGAATGACAGAACCGCCGTCGTTTAATATTTTTTGAATCGTAGGAATTTCCGCGCGCATCCGGTTATCGTCGGTAATTTCCAGTTTATCGTTGAGAGGAACGTTGAAATCAACACGAACCAAAGCTTTTTTCCCTTTGAAATCAAATGTAGAAAAGGTGGACATGTACCGGTTATTTAAAAGTGTAGTGAAAAAAGTATGCCCCGCCCCGCCCAACAGGGCTCTGGCAAATACGTGGTCATCATTTATTATTTACTGATCAGACCGGCGAAATAATGAACTGTACGCACCAACTGACTTACATAGCTCATTTCATTATCGTACCAGCTGACTGTTTTTACCAGTTGTTTGTCGCCAACTGTAATGACTTTGGTCTGTGTAGCATCGAAGAGTGAGCCGAAGTGAATACCAACCACATCGCTGCTAACAATTTCATCTTCAGTATATCCAAAACTTTCATTTGCCGCTGCCTTCATCGCTGCATTGATTTCATCAGCCGTTACCTTTTTGTTTAAAATGCTCGTTAGTTCGGTCAAGGAACCCGTAATAACCGGAACGCGCTGCGCATTCCCATCGAGTTTTCCTTTCAACTGGGGAAGCACCAGTCCAATGGCTTTTGCCGCGCCTGTGCTGTTGGGAACAATGTTTTGGGCCGCTGCTCTTGCGCGACGCAGGTCTCCCTTCGGATGCGGTGCGTCCTGTGTATTTTGATCATTCGTATAGGCATGCACGGTAGTCATGAATCCCATTTCGATACCAAACTTTTTATCCAGTGTATCAGCCATCGGTGCCAGACAATTTGTTGTGCAGGAAGCGCAGCTGATAACCGTTTCCTTTCCATCCAGTATATGGTGATTCACATTGAAAACGATCGTCTTCAAATCGCCGGTTGCAGGAGCAGAAATCACGACGCGTTTGGCACCGCCTTTCAAATGTAATTCTGCCTTTTCCTTGTCTGCAAAAAAACCGGTGCATTCGAGAACCACATCCACATCATGATTTTTCCATGGAATTTCAGCCGGATTTTTCTGTGCATATATTTTAATATCCTCTCCGTTTACAGAGATAGAACTTTCGGTGTGTTTTACGTCTTCATTAAATCGACCCTGTGCACTGTCATATTTCAGGAGGTGCGCCAATACTGCAGGACTGGTTAAATCATTGATCGCAACGATATCAATACCTTTCATATTATAGATCTGGCGATAAACCAACCGTCCGATCCTGCCGAAACCATTGATCGCAACTTTTACTGTGCTCATAGCTTGATTGTTTAATTTTTAGGATGCAAAGTTACGAAACAAAAACATTTGGGAAGTTATCGCCACAGCCTATATCTTTGCAGACCCTAAATGGTAAAAAACTTTGGGGTTTTAGTGTTAACGCCGCGTTGGTCAAGGGGTTAAGACGCATCCCTTTCACGGATGAATCACGGGTTCGATTCCCGTACGCGGTACTTCTTCAGGTTTCTTGTCAGCACCTTACAATCTTTAAAAGCCGCCATTATCAACCCTTTGGCGGCTTTTTCATTTTTGCCCCTTCGATAAAATCAATTTATAAATGAATGAAAATTGAAATTATTGCTTAACTAACCACATTGATCCATTACAGGGAAGTAGGTAGGAAGAAATTTCACCGGCGAAGTAGGGTCCAAATACCAATGTATCCCCGCTGCTAATTTGGTACGCGTCCCATCCAACATTAATTTTATTTTTATAAAAGCTAACATTATCATAATTCCACGTAGTTCCGCCCTGGCTGAAATTTGTAAATGATCCATGTCCGGTTTGATAAGCCGGATCCAGATAAATTTACAATTCGTCTAAGGTTTACCATTATCGGGTTTACTTGAATGGTTGGATTTCTTTTTAGTCCTCACCTACTAAATTTTTAGAGATTGAAAGCGTGGAATTTAAACTCATGTCTTATTCAAATACTTTCTCAAAATATCTTTCAATTTCTCATTTCGGTGCATAGATTTCCCTCTTTTTTGGGTCATAATTTTCCCGGAACTAACCAGGCAATAGAATTTCCAGCGCCGGATTAGCACCGCTTTCATGAAATCACTACCTTAAATGCATTGAACGGAGTTTGTAAACGGGAACAATATCATTGAGTCTTAATTAAAAACCGGAAGATTGACCATGTACTTTTTACAGGCTGAACCAATCTATGTCATTTCCTTCGAAGAGGTTTTTTGGGGTGCCTTATTAGTGGCCGTTACCATGGCCATACATGCTTTCGGTATGCTGATGGTTCTCCGGATCAATTTCTATCTGAAATCCAGGCTTGATAAAAAAACCGGACTCATGGCCGGCCTGATTCCTATCATGTTCGCGAGTTGCTTTATTCTACTGATACATCTGATCGAAGTAATCGTGTGGGCCGCCTATTTTTATTGGGAAGGGGCTTTCCCAAATATCAGCATTGCTTATTATTTTTCGCTGAATGAATACACTACTGTCGGAAGTAAGTTTTCTCTGCCACTGCAATTGAGGTTACTCGAAGGTATCATCTCCTCGGCAGGTCTGTTGGCTTTTGCCTTATCAACAGGTGTACTTTTCAGACTGGCAACAACATTCCTTGAGAAGCCCCGGAAATTCTTAGGCAAATCGAATAAATCATTTCAGTAACTGATATCACATGATTTAACAGGTGAATGCTTCCAGATTTCCGGTTTGATCTTACCACTATATTAAAGTGACAACCTGAATCCATATACTGGAAAATTGCCCTGTTTAAAATCCAAATCGGCTGATCTTTTAAAACCCATATTTTCATACATGCGCCAGGCGGTCTGCATCGCCATGGTAGTATGAATAATCAGTTGCTGGTGCTTTTTCTGCCTGGCTCTGCTGACACATTCCTCTGCCAGCATTCTGCCTATCCCCTGTCCCCGGATGGAAGGATCCACGGCCAATAATCTGAATCCTGATGCATTCTTTTCTTTGGTCGCCGTTCCTCCGGAGCCGTAATATATCATGTTATCAAAATAGACGAGCGCACCTGCAATTTTATTTTCCTCCGAAACCGCCACCAGCAACGCGGTATCCGGTTTATGTGTGAACGCGCCTACATTCGCAAGCGCCTGAAAATAATCCGGTTGTTCGGTTTCCTTTGGGAAACCGTCCAATTGCGAATAGACAGTTACCATAAGTCGTCCTATTTCATCAAATTCAGAGGAATCTGCATTTCGTATTGTATACCGTTGCATGGACATTTCATCTAAGTTAATGCAGACCATGAATACAAATGCATCATAGTCATTTCTGCCTGCTGGAATCGTTTTTGCAGTATGAAAAAAAATCTTTGTTTTCTATCAGGCCCATAAGTAAATGACATTATCAGGTTGTGACCGATGAAAAACAGGGAAAATCCCTAATTTTATTTTATTATTTAGTGACTCATACAAATTATTAAATGATTATGGATACAAACCGGCTATCGCCTACGCTTGCAAAAGTGTTGAATCAACAGATGACCAATGAAGCACATAATGCACAGATTTACCTTTCGTATGCAGCCTGGGCCAGCGAGCAGGGCTATGACGGGATTGCTAATTTTTTATTCCGTCATGAGAACGAGGAACGCAACCATATGATGAAAATCCTGGAATATATTCTGAAACGGGGTGGCAAGGTTGTGGTAACTGCGATTCCCGGCCCGGGTCCGGATCCAAAAAGCGTAAATGATTGTTTTGAAAGGGTTTTTAAATCGGAAGTGGAAAACACATCCAATATATATCGTATCGTTGAAATGAGCATGGCAGAAA
>JABDFX010000148.1 GCA_013286315.1 Bacteroidota bacterium
AAAACTGGTTATCATTTCATCAGCGGTTTTGGTCGTGTTGGGATTTTATGCCTTTAATTTACTGGGTAGTGAATTTCTTCCTGAGCTGGATGAAGGAGCGATATGGATACGCGCCCAACTTCCATATAGTGTATCATTAAAAAAATCGGGTGAAGTGGCCGATCAGATCAGACAAATGATTATGGAATTTCCGCAGGTTAAACATGTGGCGTCTCAAACGGGAAGACCCGATGACGGTACCGATGTAACCGGATTTTATAATAATGAATTTGATGTGATATTGTATCCGGAAGAAGAGTGGAAACACGAAATTTCGAAAGACGAGCTGATCGACCGGATGCAAAAAAAGATTTCCGTCATACCCGGAATCGATTTGAATTTCTCGCAACCCATCAGTGATAATGTAGAGGAAGCTGTGTCGGGTGTAAAAGGATCGATATGTGTAAAAGTTTTTGGAGATTCACTGGATTATATGGAAAGCAAGGTAACAGAAGTATATAATATTTTGAAACATGTCCGGGGTATTTCAGATCTCGGAGTGATCAAGAATATCGGGCAACCGGAACTCGATATCGACTTGAACCAGGATAAGATGGCTTTGTATGGCGTAGCCACTGCAGACGCCAACGCAGTGATTCAAATGGCCATCGGAGGTAAGGCGGTCACCCAGCTTTATGAGAGCAGGGGAATTGAGAAATTTGATGTACGTGTTCGATATCCGGAAGAATTCAGAAAAAACCAGAAAGAGATTGCCGACATTATGGTGCCTACCATGAGCGGGTCGAAAGTTCCATTACAGGAAATAGCAACGATCACAAAAAAAACGGGCGCCTGTCTGATTTTCAGAGATGACAATGAACGATATGCCGCGCTGAAATTTTCAGTCAGGGGCAGGGATATGGGAAGCACCATTGCAGAGGCCCAGGCAAAAACAGATGAGTCAGTCAGATTGAAAAAAGGTTATTCGATGGTATGGCAGGGCGATTTTGAGAATCAGCGAAGAGCTCAAAAAAGGCTGGCCGAAGTTGTGCCGGTGAGCCTGATCCTTATTTTCCTGTTACTATTTATTATGTTCGGGAGCCTGAAAGACGCCGGGCTTGTTTTTCTGAATGTCCCATTCGCTATTGTGGGAGGTATTGCCGCCTTGCTGATCACCGGAACCGATTTCAGTATTTCCGCGGGTATCGGATTTATTGCTCTTTTCGGAATATGTATTCAGGACGGGGTATTGCTGATCACAGTATTCAAACAAAATATAGATAAAATGAAAACCGGTAAAGACGCATTATATGAAGCCATTAAACTGGGTGTTCATTCCAGGATCAGGCCGGTTATGATGACTGCCCTCATGGCGGCCATCGGCCTTTTTCCTGCAGCTCTCTCCACGGGTATCGGTTCGGAAAGTTCGCGTCCGCTGGCGAGGGTTGTGATCGGAGGAATTATATGCGCCATGATGTTTTCACTGCTCGTTTTTCCGTTGATATTTGGCTGGGCATACAGGAACATAGATAAGAAAAATTACATTCCCGATTGATTGTGAAAAACTAAAAGGACATGCTGAGACCCGTACAGAAAGCCCATCCATATTCTTCAATCGTGCTGACCTGGGTGGGTTTTCTCAGATTTTTAAAGGTCTTACCGTTGTTCGGGTAATATCCGACACGCCAGCGGCTGTTAAAATTCATGTCGTAATAAATTCCTGTAAAAAGGCCGATCCGGATTTTTTTTAGCTGGAGGGGATACCAGAAAAATTTGGCAGTTGGCTCCACCATAAAACCGGTCCGATGTAACGATAAAGTAGTATTGTATTTTATTGCGAGGCTGTCCAGATTAGGCGGGAGACCCTTGTTTAAAACGACACGGTCAAAATGCTCGCCGAACGCGACACCTGATAAAAAGGAAATGCTTTTTGTTTTAATAAACCGGTAGTAAATACCGAGAGATACATCTGCCGTAACAATATCCTGTCTGGATACAATCGTTCCGGCATTCAGACTGTATACCAGGTTGCGTCCGAATGGAATGACTGCCAGTTCAAACCGGAGTCCTACCGGCATTTTTTGTGGTTGCGTATAACCGAACTTACCCAGGAATTTATTTATTTTAGCATCATTGGCCGAGTAAAAAACGGTGCTGATATTAAACATGAAGGGGAATACCGTTTTTGCTGATTTACTCTTCTCTTTGTTTTGTATAGAAATGCTGTCCGTATTATTCTGAGAATAGAGAATACCAGGCATGCAAACAATCATCCAAATAAAAAATCCCTTGTGCATAATTTCAGGACATAAACAAGTCCGTACCACAATCAAATTTCCGGTGTGAAGTTACATTTTTTTACGCTGCCGGCCGGTATAAAATTCTGTTGATGTTTTCCGAAAGAAAGCCGTAAAAAGCCGGTCGTAGGCGGGGGATTTTCATTGCAATTTTAGATAATAAGCGGAGTACGCTAATTTTTATATGTCCCTGGATAGTTTAGCGACTTGAATAAAGTATTTTACAGGAATTAATATCCTGATATGGTAAGAAAAATCCCTTTCTTCCTCTATTTACTAAGCCTGCTGTTGTCTGGTTCACTGGCTGCACAGACACAGCAGCCTTCCTATCCTTTTTCCAGGGACTTTAAACCAGGTCTGATTTTTCTAAACGACGGCACCCAAAAGTCCGGACTGATCAAATGGTTTGCGGCGCAGGAAGAAAAATTAATATTCAGGGAAAATGAAAAAGCGCCCAAACAAAAGTTTCCCCCGGAAGAACTGGCCGGATTTCAGGTGGACAGTTTCAGGTTCCGTTCGATATCCGGGTTCGAAGTTTACGGAAATGACTTTGCCCTGCTGGGTAAAATGTCTGCGATCAAACATACATTTGGACATCTGCTCGATAGCGGGAAAGTTAATACCTACCTGGTTTATTACAGTGGCTATAATGCATTGGGTGGAGCAATTCAATCCTATCCCAATATCGTATTTGAGAGAAAAACGGACAGTGGGAATATCTATGCCGCATACCCGGTTGAAATACGCATGAGGGACAAAAAATTTGAAAAAGTTAAGGAGAACCTGTTGTCTTTTTTCGGGGATTATCCGGAGATCGTGGAGAAAATAAAAACCGTTCAGCAGCAGAGTGGTCTCGTGGAAGTATTGAAACAGGTTAAAAAATTAAACTGATCCTATCGACTGAATAAAGCCCTCTTAAATCCCTTCACTGAATAATATTTTATATGAACCCTGCAAAAAATTTATTTATTATTATTTGTCTTCTGGGAATGTCAGCATGTTCGGATCGTAATGGTTCCGGTTCTCCGGAGGACCGGGAAACATTTGAAAAAACCAAGGCCCTGATTCTGGAAGGATTTGCGAAAGGCGATGTAAAGGCCGTGCTGGCGATGCATCATCCGGATGTTGTAAAATATTTCGGAGGGAAAAATATTGTAAAGGGAACAGAAGGATTAAGAAAACAGCTGACGGACATGTTCAGCTACGCGAAAACGGAATTCATCGAAAATGATATTGAGAGCACAGTGTTTAACGGAGACGCCGTGATTGAGACGAGTATTTTTGCGATACGTTCTATTCCAAAAAATGGCGACTCAACCCGGATCTTCCGCGGGCGGTCCATGGTTGTATACGTCCGGTACAAAGACAGTCCGACGGGATGGGCGTCCCTTCGCGAAATGACGCAGCCCAACTGAAAGTATGGGAGTATGGGAGTATGGGAGTTCAACCGGCAGCAGTAGTGTTTTAATCGGCAGATTTATAAATTATGCATGTCCTGTTTTCTGGTTGTCGTTCGATATATGTCAAACCGATTATTCATCATTCAAATCATTCACATGACAACCAAGGAAGTAGCCAATCGTCTTGTTGCTTTGTGCAGACAGGGCAGTATTATGGACGCACAGAAAGAACTGTACGGCGTTGAAATCGAAAGTATTGAACCGGCTCATGCGCCTGCTAAATCAGCGAAGGGGATTGAGGCGGTTACCAAAAAGGGAATCGCGTTCGCAGATATGATTGAAGCCCGCCATGGCGGATCTGTCAGCGAGCCCATTGTGGAAGGCGATCATTTTACCATTGGATGGCAGATGGACGTGACGATGAAAGGGAGGGGCCGGGTAAACCTGGAAGAGATCTGCGTTTACAAAGTAAAAGACGGAAAAATCGTGCGGGAAGAATTCTTTTATTAGAATTATTCTTCATTTTTTAATTTGCCTGAATGGCTCTACATTTGCCGCCCGCCCGGGTGGCGAAATTGGTAGACGCACTGTGTTCAGGTCGCAGCATCCGCAAGGTTGTGCTGGTTCGAATCCAGTCCCGGGCACAAAGGTCTCTTTGTCGAAGACGAGGGACCTTTTTTTATTTGGACGCGGAACTCGTCATCTTTGTCGCAATCGGTGAGAAAACTTTGATGGATGACTATCCATGTCGGCATCCGCAATTTCGAATGAAAATTATGACAGATATAATTATATGTCATATACTACCTTTTTACGGCAATGATGACCCCATCCTTAATCACCGCTGAACACATCGGTGCATCGCCTCTGGTCCTGGTTGTTCGCGCCAGATAAATAGGAAATTTCATGTAATATTCATGACCACGTTCAGAGATTCTATTTTCTTTCATCTTTGTAAATTTAGTTTTCGACTTTCTGATACCTGATAAGTAATTGCTAAATGAGAAAAATCAGGTTGAGTGATGCTAATTTTCAAAACATTTCGTTTAACCGTTAAACGCTTTGTCAAATGGCAAAACCGTCAAATATCACATTTCAAGTGATATATTTGTCGGGTCTTCATCAATATAGTTGACAGCGTTTTTTATCCGTATCTAAACTTACTATACGCAACTTTATTATTTAGATTCCACATTAGATATCTGGTGTGAAATGCAGTTTTCCTTCCCTGTAATAACATTTTTTGAAACTTATTAATGGATGGGTAACCATCA
>JABDFX010000149.1 GCA_013286315.1 Bacteroidota bacterium
TTATGCATGCCTGCATTTATGGCGACATAAGGACAAAAAGCAGGATGGCGAATAAAACTCATAGGAAGCAACCGGTATCCTTCTTTCCCGTATTGATTTAAAAGGCGGATGGCGGATGGCAGCTGTTGAAAGAAATAAATTATATTCGTGTTTTCCCGTCATTCATTCATATATTAAATAGTTTAAGATGAAAAATTTCAGAAGCCTACTGGTCGCAGCAGTTATTTTGATAATTGGAATGATCAGTTGCAGTAAAGGAAGTACAGGACCCGCAGGACCCCGTGGTCCCGCCGGACCGGACAGTGTGGTATATTCTGCATGGACCCCTTTAGCATTAACATATGTTCCCAAGGATACATTATTTGAACAAACGATCAATGCACCTTCCATAACCAAAGCCATTCTCGATAGTGGTGTCGTACTAAGCTATGTTAATTTCCAGGACACAAGTGGTACTTATCATGTAATTCCAACTGCTGGTCTGGTAACAATAGGAATATTTGAAGATTTTGCAGTCGGTCAGATAAATATATCTTCTGTGCAAAATTACAGCACATTACCTTACCGTTACGTAGTGATACCCGGATCTTTAAAAGCTGGCAGCGGCGCATCGGCACAAAAAGTAAAGGGTTATACGATTCAGGAACTAAAGGCCATGCCGTATGAACAGGTTCAGCAGGTCCTTGGAAACTGAGAATTAAAGGAACTATTCAGAGAACTTCAGATATACCGTTTCGATCCGAACTCAACCCGGATTTCTTTAAACCCATCTATATTTTGATGGGTTTTTTTGCAAATATGATATTTATGGCATCCTAATTGAAATTTTCTACTTGAAAATGTTATATCTATATTTGTACTCGATGTTTAAACTTTAAAATATAAAAAATGAAAAAGATCTTATTCTTCAGTATGATAGGAATCACAGCAGTATTATTTGCGTTCGTTCCATCCAACCAATCAACGTCCGATGGCTCCTCTTCCAAAGCACAGGCCGGAACCTGGGCAGTAGATAAGCCACATACTAACGTTAAATTTTCCGTGGCCCATCTGGTTATATCGGATGTGGATGGCAATTTTAAGTCATTTGATGGTACAATGGAATCATCCAAACCTGATTTTTCTGACGCAAAAATTACCTTCACTGCAGATGTCAATTCGATAAATACCGACAATGAAATGCGTGACAATCATCTGAAGAGTGACGATTTTTTCAATGCAGCGAAATATCCACAAATTAAATTCGTCAGCACTTCCTTTATGCCCCAAGGCGACAATAAGTATAAACTGGTGGGCAACCTGACGATTCGGGATGTGACCAAGCCGGTGACCTTCGATGTAAAGTATGGAGGAACTGTGGTAGCTATGGGCGGCACACATGCAGGATTCAAAGCAACTGCAACGATTGACCGTTTTGATTATAATCTTAAGTGGAGCAAGACGACTGAAGCGGGTGGAATGGTTGCAGGAAAGGATGTGGAAATTACGATCAACGCAGATTTCAAGAAATCATAATTAAGCTTTATGCATACTGCTTAAGGCTCCTGTTACAAAAGATAAAGCCCTTCTGGAAATTCCAGGAGGGCTTACTTTTTTTATCTTATAATGCTTACTGTTTGTTCTTTTCATCATATTTCTTTTGTGCTTCCTGTGCACTTTTGAAATCCAGCACGACGCCATTTATACAATACCTGAGCCCGGTTGGTGGAGGCCCATCATTGAATACATGTCCCAGATGCGACTTACATCTTCCACATTCTACTTCAGTTCTTTCCATGCCGAATGAATTATCTTTTAGATAAATTATACTTGTCTTGCTGATTGGCTCATAGAAACTAGGCCAGCCACATCCACTTTCGAATTTTGTATCACTTCTGAATAACGCATTCCCACAAACGGCACAATAATAGGTTCCGATTTCTTTTGAATGTTCAAACTTACTGGTGTTGGGTCTTTCGGTTCCTTTTTGACGTGCAACATAGTACACATCAGCGGGAAGGAGTTTTTTCCATTCCTCATCCGTTTTATTTACAAAGGAAGAATCGGCATGAACCGTCGTTTTATCCATAGTTGCGTTTTTACTTTTAGCTGATTGGGAATAACACTGCTGAAACAAAAAAGCCAGCATTAGAATTCCTGATGTTTTGAGTATTCTGATCATTTTATATTATTATAACAAATTTACGTACCCGGTGTTCTCCTGGTTTGTCAGTTCCTTGACATATAAATGATTTTGCATTTCTTTATCACGTATCAGACTGATTCACCTTTATTTATGCAATGATTGACCTGTTTTGTTAAAGGAATTATAAGAACCGTACACTATATTTGTTCATATCTAAGGCTAGTCACCATGTTTAACTTAATTCTATTCGGTCCACCTGGTAGCGGGAAGGGCACCCAGTCTGAAAAACTGATTGCCAGTTACGGATTCAAGCACCTCAGTACCGGAGATATCCTGCGTAATGAGATTAAAAACGGGACAGCCCTGGGATTAGAAGCCAAAAACCTCATGGATCGGGGTCAACTGGTACCTGACGCCGTTGTTATCGGCATGATCCGAACGGCACTGGAACAGAATCCGGGCGTGAATGGTTTTCTGTTTGATGGTTTTCCCAGAACCAATGCACAGGCAGAAGCACTCGATGCACTTCTTGATGAAAAAAACACCGCAATAGATGTCGTGCTTGCGCTCCAGGTTTCCAAAAAGGAGCTCATCAAAAGGCTGTTGAATCGTGGGCTCACATCCGGGCGTACGGATGACGTAAATGAGTCCGTAATCGGTTCCCGGATTGAAGAATACGAGCGAAAGACGGCGGCCGTTGCAGACCACTATAAGAAACTTGACAAGGTTGTTTATATACCGGGTGAAGGCAGCGTGGATCAGATTTTTACATCACTTTCAAATGAAATTGACACGAGAAGTTAAGAAGTATAAGAGTATATGAGTATAAGAGTGGTAAGTATGCAACTCCACTCCTATACTCTTATACTCTCATACTCCCATACTTGAATTTTAAGCTTCGCTTAAAATTCAGCATCCCTCTTCTTAATATTCCTCTCCACCCGTACAGAAATCCGGATACTTATTTCATACAAAAGTATCAGGGGAAGAGCAACAATCGTCTGGCTCATCCAATCCGGAGAGGGTGTAATGACAGCAGCTACAAAAAGGATTGCCACATAGGCATATTTCCGATAGGTTCTGAGAAAATCAGGCGTAATCAAACCGATATGGGTCAGGACATAACTGATCAGGGGCAGTTGAAAAGCGATACCCGATCCAATCAGAATATCGAGCAGATTATCCAGATAGTCGTCTAATGTTGGCCGGGTTATGAGCATACCGCTCATGCCGAGTTTATAATTTGAAAGAAAACTAAATGTAAAAGGAGCCAGCAGGAAATAACCGAAGGAAATACCGAGCAGGAAAAAAAAGGTCACAAAAAATATTGAACCCCGGGTACTGTTAATTTCTCTGGGTGAAAGCGCGGGCTTTACAAATCGCCAGAACTCCCAGAATATATATGGGAAAGCGATGATAAACCCACAGACAAAGGCGATGGTAATGCTTGAAATAAATTGAGATCCGAAAGCTGTGGTTTGCAGCTGTACATTCGCCGCCGGCAAACAAAGCGTATCACCAATATGTAGAAAATGGCCCAGTTTACAAAGGCCCACGACCGACAGGAAATCCTGCTTCAGCGGTCCCATAATGATATGCTCAAAAATCCAGTCGATTTTTATAAATGCGAATACGGCCAGAATAACAATTGCAAGGACGGACCGGACGATATGCCAACGCAGGGCTTCAAGATGCTCGATAAATGACATTTCCGCCTGGCCCGGTGTTCTCTTAAAAAAATTAAACGCCATATTTCACTAGTTGCCATTTTCCTGGCGTCGCAAAGGTAACGATGAAAGCCTAAAGCCAAAGCCTAAAACCTGCATTAAAACGGTAGTTTGAAAAGACGCCAGTATTAGTATTATAATGGGGAAAAAGCCTCAGGAACGGATTTGACAGGAAAACAGTTTTAGGTTTTAGGCTTATTTAAGTAATTTCATTTTAACCATCTCTATCCTTGTGTCGCTAACACCAAGGATTTCAAATTCATAATCGTCGATGATAATATGTTCTTTAAGGCGGGGAATTGCCTCGTGACGGTTTATAATAAACCCCGACAAAGTTTCTGATTCGTTTTCCGGAAAATCAAACTCATATTTTTCATTGAGATAATCCAGTTCCAGGCGTCCGGCAAAAATAAATTCGTCGTTCGATAATTTTTTCTCTTCAAATTCTTCTGTATCATATTCATCCCGGATTTCTCCAAAAATCTCCTCCAACAGGTCCTCCATAGTAACAATACCGGCTGTTCCGCCAAATTCATCCACCACCCAGGCAATACTTTTCCTTTCCCGGCTGAATTTACTGATCAGATCGGTAGCACTCATACTTTCCGGAACAGCCGGAATGGGAAGCAGGATATCTTTCGTCGTAAGGGGTGCCTTAAAAAGATCCAGCTGATGTATATATCCAAGCACATGATCAATATTTCCGTCATAAACAACCAGCTTGCTCAGTTTACTGCTCATAAATTTCTTCCGTGCATCATCAATACTCATCCTGATATCTATTCCTTCAATTTCTTTTCGTGGAATCAGGCATTCCCTCACTTTTACTTTCGGAAGGGAAAGTGCGGCTTCAAAAAGGTCTGTATTCAATTTCTGCTGCGGTTCATCCGATTCGCCTGTCTGTTGGAAAAAATTACTCAGGTCAGCCTTTGCAAACAAATCTTTACGCTCATCGATGCGAACATTAAAAACATATTTGAGTATCCATTCGGAAATACGCGTAAAGAAAAGTGAAATGGGATAAAATAAGTTATAAAAAAAATTACTTACAG
>JABDFX010000150.1 GCA_013286315.1 Bacteroidota bacterium
TCATCGATTTTGAATGCAAAATCGTGGATTTGCTTATGGACGGGAGATTGCCGAGGATGTGCAGAACAAATCACATTCCTGTTTATGTCACCACAGGTGGCTATTGAATGAAGTTTTGCTTCATTAAATGCCTGGATGGTGGGTTTGACATGTGATTTATACAGGCCGTGCAATTGAACGGTTTGTCTTGTGGTGATTTTGATGATGCCTGTTGTATGTTCTCCTGCGATATCCTGTGTAGCCAGCCATTGGTCGGCGCTGAGCAATCCGCCCGGCAGGCGAAGCCTGATCATGAATGAATACAAACGTTCCAGCTTTTTTTCCGCTCGTTCTTCTCTGCGATCACGATCATCCTGGAGATACATCCCGTGAAATTTTACGAGGGCCTTGTCATCTTCGCTGATGGCTCCTGTTACTTCATCGGCCAGTCCTTGTTTGATAGTGCCCCTGAGCGCGTCGCTCGCTTGTTTAATTTTTTCAATGCCCGATAAATTTTCTGCACTCATATAGAGAAGTTCAATAAACGTCTTTCAAATATCTTCCTGCCGATTTCAGTTCGTTGAGATAGGTTTCCGCATCTTCCTGTTTCCCTGATTTTGTGATCAGTTCCAATATGGTTTTTTCCACGTCTTCGCTCATTCTCCGGGCGCCGCAAACATATAATGTAGCGCCATTCTCAAGCCATTGAAAAAATTCTTCAGCCTTTTGCCTGATTTTATCCTGCACATAAATCTTTTCCGGTTGATCGCGTGAGAAGGCAACATCCAATTCATTCAGTACGCCGCTTTCAAGCCATTGCTGCAATTCAGTCTGGTATAGAAAATCGCTGACAAAATGCTGATCACCGTAAAATAACCAGTTACGCCCACTGGCGCCGGTAGATTCCCTTTCGCTCAGAAATGCTCTGAACGGTGCGATACCTGTTCCCGGCCCGATCATGATTACATCTTTATGATCATCCGGTAAGCGGAACTGATCATTGTGATGAATATAAAAATCAATCGTATCGCCGGTTTTCAAACCGCATAAAAGATCAGAGCATAAACCGTATTTCAATTCTTCTTCAATCGTAAACGCATCTCTTGCCACGGTCAGGTGAACTTCTCCATCCACTGTTTCCAGAGAAGAGGAAATAGAATATAGCCGGGGAGTGGTGGGTTCTAATTGTTGTAAAAAGATTTCGAATTGGGCCGCATCTTTTACGGGATAGGTTTGCAACAAATAGAGCAGATCGGTTTTTAAAACAGGAATATCTGCTTGTACATGAGCCGCGTATTTTGCCACCACCCGTTCAGGCAGGTAAATAACATTTAATTTTTTTTGAAGAAGTTCATACACGGAATAAGTGTCGTTTCGGTGTACAAAGGTCCTTTCGGGATCAACACCCGTTTTTGCAATAATGGCATCGACTACAGCCCGGGGATTATGTGGAACGATGCCCAGGGAATCTCCGGGTTTATAATAGACATCTTCACAGGCAATCTCAATATGGTGGGTTTTTTTGGATGACTCCCGGTCGTTGAGATTGATATTCGTCAGGATTTCGCCCTGGTATATTTTCTTTCCCGCAGATTTTTTAACCGGTTTTGATACAGACTCAGCTGAATGACTACCACTGATTTTTTGAATCACTTCATTCATCCAGTGATGCGCGTCAGATTCAAAATCCACATCGCAGCGCTGTATGCCGACGATCCGGGAACCACCCAGGCTGCCCAACTGCTGATCCACGTCTTCGCCTGCTTTACAGAACATTGGGTATGAAGTATCACCGAGAGCGAGCACGCCATATTTTAATTTGGGAAGTTTAAAACCATTCTGGTGAATATGGTCATAAAATTTTTTTGCTGAAGCGGGAGGTTCGCCTTCGCCCTGTGTGCTGATCACGGTCAGGAAATATTCTTCTTTCGGAAGGTCTGACAAACGGTATTGATCCAGACTCACAATTTTTGCATGAATACCCTCCTGTTTGGCGCGGGAGGCAAAAATGTTAGCGATTTTTTTCGAGTTGCCGGACTCGGTTCCGTAGGCAATCGTAATTTTTTTGTTGTCCGCACCCGTCGTTGGTGTCAGAGGCTCTGCAGAAGGAACGCCATTCAGGATGCCGTCGAGATATCCGTTGGTCCAGGTTTGTTCCTGCTTGTCAAGGGAATCTATGAATTCCCTGATCTGATTCTTTTTTTCCGGGCTCATGCTCTAACCTCCTCTTCCTTATTTTTTGTAACTGGTTTAAAATATAAATCCCTGCCTGATTCGTTTTGTGGCAGCCATTTGAATTCCTGGTGCAGTGATGCCACTTTACCAATGATGATCAGGGTGGGGGATGTGTAGTTCCTGTTTCCGAATTCCTGTTCATATTGGTCTATGCGGCTACAGAACACCTTTTGGCAGGGGGTTGTAGCCTGTTCAACCACCGCAATGGATGTTCCAGGATTAATGGAATGATCAAGTAATTGCTTTACAAGATCGCTTGTCGTAGCACCTGACATGTAAAATACAAGCGTGTCTTCTGTTTGAGCAAGCTCTTTCCAGTAAGAAGGCCGGATGATCTCATTTTTATGCAACGTAAGGAAACGAACTGCCTGCGCGTGATTGCGGGCAGTTAATGGTATGCCGGCGTATGCAGCAGCACCGCAGGCTGCCGTAATACCCGGAATGATTTCATATGGAATATTATATTTATTCAAAGCTTGTAGTTCGTCCAGCAGATTTGAAAAAATGGATACGTCTCCACCTTTTAACCGAAGCACTTTCTTTCCCTGTAAAGCATATTCTACCAGTAATTCGTTGATGATATGTTGTGGCGTTGACCCTTCTCTTTTCCTCTGTTTGCCGGCATGTAATATCAAAGCACCCGGATTTGCATAAGAATCAAGAATGATTTCACTTACCAGTCGGTCAGTGATAATCATATCGGCGTTTCTCAGATGCCTGACTGTTTTCAATGTGATTAATTCAGGATCCCCGGGCCCGGCGCCTGCGAAAATTACTTTTTGTATTTGTTTGCTGTGGTTCATCCGCTTTCGTGATTAAAATTATTGTTGAATCATGCAGGCGCCAACGGTTACATTACTGGTTTCGTCAATGAGTATGAGGCCTCCGTTTACCCGCAGATCTTTATACAGATCATAAGCCAGGGGAGAAGCGGTTTTAATTTTTGCCCGCACTATTTCGTTCAGGCCAACACTTTCAATGACTTCTACTTTCTCCAGTGAATTCACATCGAGCCTGTATTCGATTTCCTTGACCACCGATTTAATCCGGCGGCTGTTATGTTGAATCAAATATTTATTGCCTGGTTTCAGAGGCTTATTATCCATCCAGCAGAGTAAAACTTCCAGGTCCTGTCCCATCAATGGAGGATGGTCCTTTTTCACAAGTACATCGCCCCGGCTGATATCGATATCATCTTCCAGGTGCAGAATTACTGCCTGGCCGGCAACGGCTTCTTCCACACTTTGCAGATTTGTTTCTATCCTGGTGAGTCTGCTTTTGAGCCCAGCCGGTAAAACAACTATTTCGTCACCCACGCGATATATGCCGCTTATTATTTTTCCGGCATAACCACGATAATCGGGCAAATCCTCTGTTTGCGGACGAATTACATATTGCACGGGCATACGCGCATGTGTCAGATTTATTTCTGAATCTATGGAAATGGTTTCAAGAAAATCCAGCAGGCATGGGCCTTCATACCAGCTCGTATAATTGGATTTGTCCACTATATTGTCACCATTTAATGCGCTGATCGGGATAAAACTGATATGCTTCAGACCGAGCGATTTTGCAATCGCGGCATATTCGATGACGATATTATTATAGACGTCCTGGGAAAATTCCACCAGGTCCATTTTGTTTATGGCTACGACCACATGCGGCATATTCAAAAGGGAAGCGATGATCGTATGGCGTCTTGTTTGTTCAACTATACCGTTACGCGCATCCACCAGGATGATCATCAACTGGGCATTGGAAGCCCCTGTAACCATGTTACGCGTATATTGGATATGGCCGGGCGCATCCGCAATGATGAATTTTCTTTTTGGCGTACTGAAATATTTATAAGCCACATCAATGGTGATGCCCTGTTCCCTTTCCGCGCGGAGACCATCAGTGAGCAATGCCAGATCTATGCTTCCTTCCTCCTTATTTTTGCTTTGCCTTTCCAAAGCTTCCAGCTGATCACTCAATATGCTTTTACTGTCATAAAGAAGTCTGCCGATGAGGGTGCTCTTTCCGTCATCCACACTGCCCGCCGTTATAAAACGTAAAAGATCCATTCGGGAATTTATTAATTAAAAATATCCGTTCTTTTTTCTGTCTTCCATGGCTGCCTCAGAAATCTTGTCATCGATGCGTGTTTCCCCCCGTTCACTGGTGCGGGTAAGAATAATTTCATTGATGATGTCGTCAATATTACTGGCTGAAGATTCTACCGCTGCTGTGCAGGTCATGTCACCGACTGTACGATATCTGACCGTTTTGCGCATAACCTGGTCGGTTTCCTCCAGACGGATAAAAGATGACACGGCCACGAGCTGTCCTTCGTGTGAAATCACATCCCTTTCATGAGAAAAATAAATCGTTGGCAGATCAATTTTTTCGCGACGTATATAATTCCATATATCAAGTTCAGTCCAGTTGCTGATTGGAAATGCACGTACATTCTCACCCTTTTGAATTTTACCATTGTAGATATTCCAGAGTTCTGGTCTTTGTCTCTTGGGATCCCACTGACCGAATTCATCCCGCACAGAAAATATTCTTTCCTTGGCCCTTGCTTTCTCTTCATCCCTCCGGGCGCCACCGATACATGCATCAAATCC
>JABDFX010000151.1:0-787 GCA_013286315.1 Bacteroidota bacterium
TGAAAACAATATATTCATCCCCTCTTCTGAGGATCACCCGTCTGCAATTCCTGCTGACTGCACTTTCCATGAAAAAAAATGAATGGCATTATAAAATTATTAACAACCCGGGCAGTGGTATTTTTTGGGGGATTAAATCCCGCTTGCGGGGGGATAAATATTCATAAAAAAAAATGATGATTGCTTCATATACTTTTCATTTTCATATATCAGCCATGAAAAATATCTGTGCTATCATTGTCTACATTTCAATTTTAACAGTTACAGATGAAAGAACTTATGGCCAGGCGATAAATAATTTGCAGGCAGCTGATTCATTTTATGTTAATAAAAACTGGATGACTGCCAAAATCATTTATCAGAAATATCTGGGGGATGCATCTGAAAACAGCATGATCTGGAACAGGTTGGGGTTTTGCAACCAGAACCTCGGATTATATTCAGAAGCCGTCGGAGATTATAATAAATCATTGGCAAATAATCCAAACCCGCTGGTGAAGGGAAGCGTTATGTCCCGGCTGGCCATGATTTATTCTGTCATGAGTCGAACCGGCGAATCAACGGAATGGCTGTTGAAAGCAACTGCCACGGGATACAATGCATTGCATGAACTGGACAGCCTGGAAGCCTTTAAAAATCTCAGGTCAGCTTCAAACTTTAATGAGATCAGATTAAAAGTTTACGAAATGATTTATCCATGCAGCAAGGAACCGAGGAACCATGATTTCGATTTCTGGATCGGAGACTGGAATTGCTACCGTACCGTCACACAAATTTTATCAGGTAC
>JABDFX010000151.1:797-4824 GCA_013286315.1 Bacteroidota bacterium
GTTGAAGCAATGGCCGGCAGATGCGCCGTCCTGGAAAACTATACAGCTACTCAGGCATATTCCGGAAAAAGTTTTAATTTTTACGACACGATCACAGGCAAATGGGAACAGGACTGGATCGGATCCGGCGGACCCAGCGACAGGCAGCGCTATATAAATGGTGAATACAAAAACGGATCCATGCATTTCACGTATGAAACCATGAACGCCAACGGCAGCAAAACGAAGGGGACTTTTATTTTCTATAATATCAGCAGGGACTCTGTTCGTCAGTATCAGGACGTAACCGATGATAGCGGAAAGATTATTTCGGTTACTTATGATTTATCCTACCTGCGAAAAAATTAAAATAGATTCTTCTTTCGGCACTTCAGGATTTAAAGCCTTATTTTACAGGGGTACCCCTAAAGTAAAGCATGAGAAGATTGCGTTTTCGCAGAAGAAGAAAAGCCAGCGGTTATTCGGTCCAAAACAAAATAAAACTTGTTCGTGGAGGGAAACCCTATTTTGACCAGGTCATTGAAATGATCAACCGGGCGAAGGAGATCATACAATTTCAGGTATATATCTTCGATTACGATGAAACAGGGAAGGCTGTAATAGAAGCCCTGATGGCAGCTGCCAAACGACAAGTTCAGGTATATTTAATGACAGACGGGTATGCATCCCAAAAACTTCCGCGGTCATTTATTCATGAGGCAGATCAATCCGGAATTCATTTCCGTTTTTTTGAACCACTTTTCAAGAGCCGGAATTCTTATTTTGGAAGAAGAATGCATCACAAAGTGATTGTGGTCGACAACCGGTTTGCTTTGGTGGGTGGGGTAAATGTCAGTAACCATTATAATGATTTACCGGCCCAACCAGGCTGGCTTGATTTCGCCTTGTTTATGGAAGGTGAAGTTGTACATGAACTTTGCCGTGTATGTGAGGAAATATGGAATGGTTACCTCCCTGTCAAACCTGTTCACCTTTGTAGTAATAAAGGAGTTTCATTTAATATTCCTTCCGGTGAATATTGTGAAGTGAGGGTAAGGCGAAACGATTGGATAACGAAGAAAAATCAGGTATCCAGGAGTTATATTGAAATGTTCAAAAAAGCCGAGGACCACATCATTATGATGTCAGGCTATTTTTTACCTGGTCCTGTTATTCGCAGGAATATGAAGAGGGCCGCTGCCAGGGGGGTGAAAATAAAACTGATACTCGCGGGTATTTCTGATGTAATGGTCGCCAAATATGCAGAACGTTATATGTACAACTGGATTTTCCGGAACGATATTGAACTTTTTGAGTATAAGCCCTGCGTTTTACACGGAAAAGTTGCGACCTATGATAAAAAATGGGCTACCATCGGGTCCTACAATGTCAACATCATCAGCGCTTATGCCAGTCTGGAATTAAATATGGATATAAATAATCCAAAATTTGCCGGTATGCTCGATGATACCATGGAGAAAATCATCCAAAATGATTGTGTGCAAGTAACGAAAGAAAATTTCAGCTCACAGAATGGTATTTTTAGTAAAGCATGGGAACTGATTTGCTATTGGTTTGTCAGGGTGCTTTTCTATTTGTTCACCATTAATTTTAAGCAACGATCCTGAACGCATAACGCTTAACGCTTAACGCATGAATTATTTTCTCCTCTGATTCTTTTCACAAATACCCTGATTGATTGCCAATTCCAATGGGCAAATCTCCCGCGCTGTACAACCAGATGGTTAGCATCTGAATCCTGCAGGTAGTAATGAAAAACAAAATGAGCATCTGCATCCTGCCATCCCATCATCTGACCGAATCGTAAATCATTAAATACAATTCCATGCGCGGAAGTATCAGCGGTATAATAACCCTGTGAAAAGCGGACCAGTTCGTGCAGATCATGATGGTCGCGAAATGGATTTAATAAATAATCTTTTTTCGGAAAAAAACGGAAGCTGGTCTCCTGATTTTTATCAAAGACTGAGCGGTAACCGATCTGAAACCCTGAATCTGTTTCAGCTGCAGCATACCATAACCAATTATTAAATGGCGTCGGGGTCGTAAAATACCTGTTATAACGCAAACCCTGATTTTCCAGCGATTGTCTCATATCCCGATCTATCTTAAACTTATTTACTACACAATAGGTTAAATAGATGGAACAAAAAATCAAACCAAGTCTTGCCCATTTACTTCTCTTATTACTGTTGCGGTTTAACACCAGAAGAGCAATGGCGGCGACTCCGGGCCAGACAGAGAAAAAAGGATCAGCCACAAAAATCACATTGAAAGAAATACGCCGGTGACTAAATGGCTCAAACCAGCCGATTCCATAAGCATTGAATGTATCCAGGAAAAGATGGCCCGCTATTTCAGTCCCCATAAATATCAACCAGGTTTTTATTGGAATATTTTCCACGCGGTGCCGGTGCCTGAATAAAAATGCCAAAATCAGTATAAAAAGAAAACCAAATAAAAAGGAATGTGTAAACCCGCGGTGCGCCATTAAATCGTCGGGAGTCGACAACCAGAATGATGCAATAAAATCGATATCAGGCAAACTGGCCGCAATAGCTCCATATAACATCGCTTTTTTGCCGATCTTTTTTCCCAGAAAAAGATCCCCGATACAGGCCCCTATTGCGATATGAGTTAAACTATCCATTTTTATTTATGTGCTCCGGAAGACAGAGAAATAATGTAACGGAATTATCAGGGAAGCAATTCGATCGCGTATAGATAGCCGTCAGCGCTACCAAAATATATGGAACTGCCGTAAATAGCAGGTGAGGATACAATAGATCCCATAGTATAAAATGCATCCATCACTTTTACGCTGGAAGCATAGAGAGTTAAATCTTCTTTTGCGCCTGCGTAAGAAAAGTCGAGCTCTCCTTTCTGATTCAATATACCTGCAGCGCGTAATTTCCTGCTATCTGTTGCAAAGGTTTGCCAGTTCTTACCACCGGACCTCAGATCGAGCGCATAGAAATTTCCGGTAAAATCCCCAAAGTAAGCCGTGCGGCGGGAGATAGCGGGAGATGAATACAAATACCCCTTCGCCTTCATGCTGAATTTTTTCCTGCCTGTTTTTGTATCCAGGGCGTAGAACAAATACGAATCGGAAGTACCGAAAAATACAGTACTGTCAATGATTGCAGCTGTTGTAAGCACCCAGGAATTGTCGGCTGAGAAACTCCAGAGAGAATCCCCTGTTTTGGCCTTCAGGGCATAAAAAAATCCGTCCCTGGCGCCAAAATATAAAACATCAGCAGCAATAGCAGGAGATGCCTGTATGCCTTCCAATACATGATATACCGGCTGTTCCCTGGTTTTAAATTTCCAGATCTCTTTTCCGGTTTGCCCATCAACAGCATACAGATATGTATCCCAACTGCCGAAATAAATGATTCCATCATATAATGCGGGACTGGAATGGATGATTCCATTGGTCTTGAATTTCCATTTTAACGTTCCGTTGTTAGCATCCAACGCGTATAAATTACCATCACCGCTGCCGAAATAAACATTAGGACCTTTATTTATGCCGGGGCCATTCACTCCGATAACCGGTGAAGAGAGAAAGAAATCCCAGAGATCCTCCATGTACATATCAGACGGCTTCATCGTCCACAATCCTATTGCACCTACTTTCTTTTCGCCTCCCGTTTTAAATTTCCACACCTCCTTTCCCGAAACTGCATCCAGAGAATAACAATAGCCATCGTAGCTGGTGAAATAAACCATACCATTGAAAATGGCAGCAGAGGAAGATACTGCTCCTCCGGTGCGAAACTTCCAGCTCAGCGCACCTGAATAGGTTCTGATTGCATATAAATTACTGTCCTCGCTTCCGATATATGCGAGACCATCCTTAATAACCGGGGATGAAAAAATCTTACCGTTGGTTTTAAATTTCCACCTGACAGAACCCAAACCTCTCCCGGCTGCACTTCGATATACACCGGTATGCGCTTCGTCGGCATGAAATACATCATTCCAGGTGGACAGGTTTGTACAATGAACAAATAGAAAACAAGAA
>JABDFX010000152.1 GCA_013286315.1 Bacteroidota bacterium
GCGACATTTTTGGGGATGCGGTAAATATTGCTTCCCGTTTGCAGGCGCTGGCTCCTCCGGCAGGCATTTTTGTTTCTGAATCTGTTCACCGGAATATTTCCAATAAAAACGATATCCGGTCCGAATTTATCAGGGTTGAAAACCTGAGAAATGTCAAGGACCCGGTTCCCATTTATAATATTCATTCGGCAAAGGAAGGAAAAACCCAAACGGTCGGCGGAAAACCCCTGCTTAAATCCATTCTGCCAGATTTCGATTGTGATATCTATGTCAGTTATCGTTTCAATGATAATAAATATGATGGCTGGGTAACCGAATTTGTGGACAAACTGACCCAGGAACTCAGCGCTACACTCAAGGACAAGCTGTCCATCTATTTTGATAAAAATCCGGAAGAAGACAGGAAGCCGTTTTATGCGGAAAATTCCCTGATCCCACGCCAGATGAGGTCGCTGATTTTCATTCCCATCATTTCCCAGACATATTGCGATACGAATTCACTGGTATGGAATGAAGAATTCAAAGGTTTTCAGACGGGTGCAAAAACAGATCAGTTCGGACCAAATATAAAATTAGCTGCGGGCAATGCCGCTTCCCGTATTATTCCCGTAAAAATCCACGACATCGATCCGGATGATATCAAATTACTCGAGACGGAATTGTCGGGCGGTATGCGCTCGATTGATTTTATCTATCGGGAAGACGGCGTAAACCGCCCCTTACACCCGGGCGATGATGAAAAATTCGCAACGCCTCTACGACCCCTGTACCGTAACCAGGTGAATAAGCTGGCCAATATTGTAAAAGATATTATTTCAGGTATTAAGTTGCTGGAGAAAGGAGGCACCGAAGATCGGGTGGCTTATCAACCTCCGCGAGACAGATTGTGCCCCAGGTTTTCTCCACGTCCGTTTCTCCGGCCATCAAAGTACAGGTGATTGACAGGCAAAGGCCCAATATTTATCTGGCATGGACCTCGGGCGACCTCAAAGAAAGCCGTGAAGAAATGGCGATTATTCTGAATAAGGCAGGATTCAACGTGCTTCCATCGATTGACTGTCCGGCCGATGATAATACTTTTAGAATCAAGGTAGCGGAAGAAATGAAAAAATGTGTTTGTTCCCTTCATATGCTGAGTGGTGAATTTGGAAGACGTTTTGAATCAGACGACGATATTTCTTTTCCGAACTACCAGTTTATGGAAGCAAAAAAGAGAATCAGCGAGCCGGGATCAAATTTTAATATTTTCGTCTGGCTTGATCCGGACAATAGTAAAACCGTAAAACCCGCCCAGCAGAATTTTATAAAATATATCCGTAATAATATTACCCGGAATATGATGTTTTCCAATAGCCAGGGACCGATGCAACTGGTGGATGATATCCGCGTCGTAATGATGAAACAGGATACCAAAGTGTACGACTCCAAAGACACGGATATATTTTTCATCTTCAACCAGCAGGACGAAGCGGATGCACGAACTATCATTGAT
This sequence comes from Bacteroidota bacterium, assembly GCA_013286315.1. GTDB lineage: Bacteria > Bacteroidota > Bacteroidia > Chitinophagales > Chitinophagaceae > Puia. The sequence continues at coordinate 1,493 of JABDFX010000152.1, forward strand.
GCCATCAGTCTTGAATTCCCGGTAGAAACCATGAATATCCTTCCGGAAGGGGAGGATTCATATCGTGAAATGTCGTCCCAGCAAATTCCTAAAAGCAAACTCGCGGTTGTATATTTTAAATACGCTGCCGACTGGGCACTGCCTTTTATCAAACAGATTTGGAAACAGGTGGGTGGCGCATCATCTCCCACACCGATGTTCCTGGTCGGAGAGGATGATCCGCGTACAAACCTGGCCCGCAATTTTAAGGCGCCCCGCGTAATATCCATTATTATGCCCAAGGAAACCATCCCGGACGAAGTGAAAAAGGTTTACAGCGAAGTGGTTTAAAAAAAAGATTAGTAAGAGAACTTCTATATAAAGGGGAAGCCCGACACATGAGACATCATCATTCTTCATACAACCCAACGGGCCGTTCCGTATAATAACATGTTTGATAACTATCAGATTTGTCCGTATACCGGTTTACGATCTTTTTCGGAAGATGAGTCCCTGTACTTCAAGGGCAGGGAAGAAGACATTGATCAGGCAACGCTCCAGCTTCAGAAGAATAAATTCCTGATGCTGACCGGTGCATCCGGAGACGGAAAATCTTCGCTTGTATTTGCAGGAATTATTCCAAACGCACGGGCCGGTTTCTTAAAATCAAAATACACAAACTGGTGTGTCGCCCATTTCAGGCCCGAACGTACGCCCTTTCAGAATCTGGCCAATGCATTAGCGAAACAGCTGGATATATCAAATCCCTATACGGTACAGGGAGAATTGAATCATGGCTTTTCGGCGCTGGTGGATCTGTATAAAAATTCGAAACGCTTTGTTGACACCCACTCTTCAACATGGTTATCGGCTGATGATAAGGGAAAGGCAGTCATAAAAAGAGAAGCTGCCAATCTGATCATACTGGTTGACCAGTTCGAGGAATTTTTCACCAATCCTGAAAATTATCAGCATGGCGCGCCTTCCCGCGATGCAAACCTGGTGCTGAATCTTTTACTGGAAACAACACGCATTGCACTCGATGAAGACATTCCGATTTATGTGATATTCACCATGCGCTCTGACTATATCGGTCAGTGTGCAGCATTCCGCGGATTACCGGAGTATATCGGTTTTTCACAATTTTTTGTTCCCCGTCTCAACCGTTCACAATTGCAACAGGTGATAGAAGAACCCGCCACACTGAGCGGGAACCGGATCGCGCGGCGATTGACGGAACGTTTGATTCAGGATCTCACCGAAGGTGTGGATCAGTTGCCGATTCTTCAGCATGCGCTGAAACAAATCTGGATAGCTGCGGACAGTGGTAAGGAAGAAATGGATCTGATTCACTATGCCATGGTGGGTGGCATGAGCGTGAATGAATTGCCGGAAGAGCAGGTGCAAAGATTTAATGAATGGTTTGTTTCCTTGCCTGCTGAAATAAAAGCCTGTTATCACGCACCGAACCTGCAAAATGTACTGGACACGCATACCAATAAGTTATACGAACAGTCGGCTGGTTATTATCAGTTAAAAACAGGTCAGGCGATTTCCGATGCGGACGCCAAAACCATTATACGCACTGCTTTTACCTGCCTTACCAAAATCGATCAGAGCCGTGCAGTCCGCAACCGGATGACGCTCCAGGAGATCACCCATATTTTAGGGAACCCTTCATTTGATTATATTAAAGTGGGTGCCCTGTTGAATATATTCAGGGAACCGGCAAATACATTTATAAATCCTTTCATCTCTGAAGACGATGACAGCAGCAGGGATCTGCAACCGGATACGGTTCTCGATATCACACACGAAAGTCTGATCCGTAACTGGCAGTATCTCGGGCAATGGGCAAAGGAAGAACATGACAGTCATTCTGTATCGCTGGACTTTGAAAAACAGCTGGACCGCTGGGTAAACAGTGGCAAGTCGAATAATTTCCTGCTTTCCATCGGACCCTTAACATATTTTGAAAACTGGTACAACAAGGCCAAGCCGAACGTCTGGTGGATTGCCCGATACCTTCCCGAAGAAACAAATAGTGAAACCAAACTGCAGCATGCCGCTGAGATCCTGGATAATTCCCGCGGGTTTCTGAAAAAAAGTGCCCGGAAACACATCATAACGCGCAGCATCATGCGCTACGGACCCAAACGGATCGCCATACTGCTGGGTATTATCGCGCTGGTCACGCTGAGTTCCTTCACGATCCGCAATTATTTCAGAAAACAGAATCACTATGTGCTGAACTCCATTCATGAACAGACCTTAAAGCTGGCAGCCAGTCCAAAAACTGACCTGGGAACTATTTCCAGTTTACTAGCAGAGGAATTAAAAACAGGGCAAACGTCCGTCGATGAACTGATCAGATCCATACCGGATTCAGTTCAAAGGATCAGGCTGCTGAACAGTCTCGTTTCTCTTATGATTTACCAGGGAAAAGATGAGCCAAAAGATCAGATATCCCGTGTGCTTTTTGTTACAGATAGTCTGCTGGCTTCTTTTCGGGTGCCGATCGATAACCCGCGGATACTTTCTTCCGTACTGAACGAAATCAATATGTATGGCCAGGACATTGACATGGCTAACTACTATCGCCCGGATTCAAGGTTTGAAAACTTACGCGACAGTAATGTGGTCCGCTCCGTTCATTGGGTACAAAAAATTCTGGATGCACAACCCGCAGGTTTTCATGACATGAGAAATTTAAATCATGCACTCGCTTATGCGATCAGTTACCAGGGTTTTAATAAGGCAGAACTGATACAGCTCGTCAATACATTGTCGCCTTTTCATGGCGGATTAAAATCTGACTGGCTAAAAGATAACTACGCACCCAATAAATTGATGTTAAGCGGTTACGAACCGCAGAATTACGGATTCAAACATAATGGTCTTTATCAACAGCTGGCCTACATCTTCGCGGCCTTAGGAAACAGTGAAAAAGCGCTGCAATGTATGGATACACTGCTCGCAAACAGTCAGAATAATTTTCAGGGCGACTATGCTTCAGGCGGTGACAATGCGGCCAATATCGCAGCAGTTTATTTCCGGTATGGCAACATGGACGCGTTGAATATTTTCGTTGAAGGATATTGTACAAGGAAGAAAATAACCGCCATTGAATTTTATGAACGGATGATTGCAAGAACCCTGCATGGTCTGGAAACATCAAATACCTTTCGCCTGTTCTTTTTTCAGGACGAAACCATCAACCTGAATATCAAATACCCTGGTAGGAAACAACTCGGACTATATTTTAAAAAATACAGGGACATAGTTGAGAACACCATAGCCGCCGGAGATCAAAAAAATTTTCTGCTGGCACTGTCGTACAAAGATGAAGGCA
>JABDFX010000153.1 GCA_013286315.1 Bacteroidota bacterium
GAAGACATCAAAGAAGCCGCCCGCAAACAATTGTTTAACTATCTTGGCGGACTGCCACAGGGTGGTGAACAAGCCTGGGTAGAAGAATATGTGGCCAAGATGATGCAGGACAGGCGGTTTGTTGAAGAAACATATCAGAATCAGCGCACCAATAAAATGCTGCAATGGATCGAAACCCGGGTAAAACCCGTTGATAAGAACATCACGGCAGAAGAATTTAATAAATTAAACGAAGAGCACCAGCATCATCATCACGAATAATCAAAGAAAACCCCGCCTGAAGCGGGGATTTTTCTTTGATCACTGCAACTCTGTCAGTTTTTTGGAAGTTTAAAAGTTTGGACGGAGATTTGAAAGGTAATCTCCTGATCTGCCAATCCATCCTCAAGAAAAAATATTTTTATTATGCACCTTGGTTCCGAATTTGAAAAATACGCCGTTAAGCATCTGGGTCTATCAAGCAATACGTTAAATGGATACGAAAAATATCTGGTAACGGGTCTCACACCGAATATCATCGAAGAACGTCCCATGAATGTAGCTGTTATGGACGTTTATAGCCGGTTGATGATGGATCGTATTATCTTCCTGGGTTATCCCATCAATGATGAGGTTGCCAATATTATTACCGCGCAATTACTTTTCCTGGATAGTACTGACCGTCACCGGGATATACAGATGTATATCAATAGTCCTGGCGGATCCGTTTATTCAGGTCTCGGAGTATATGATACCATGCAATATGTTACACCGGATGTGGCCACCATTTGTATTGGCATGGCAGCTTCCATGGGTGCGACGCTGATGTGCGCCGGAACTAAGGGAAAAAGGACGGCTCTCAAACACAGCCGGGTGATGATGCACCAGCCCAGCGGCAGCGTGGGTGGTCAGGCCAGTGACATTGAAATTACTGTGAATGAAATCAGGAAACTGAGAAAAGAATTATACGAGATCTACGCAAATCACACCGGCAAAACGATCAAGCAGATTGAAAAAGATTCCGATCGCGATTATTGGTTAACAGCGATTGAAGCGAAAGAATACGGGCTTGTGGATGAAGTACTCGTGATCAATCCAAGAAAAGAGAAAAAAGAAAACTAAAATATCTAAACGAATACCATGAAATACGCCAAATACCATGTTCAGCCTTTTCGCCTGGATGATGAACCATCCGAAGAAAAAGAAGAAAAACCACAAACGGATCCTGGCATGTTGATGAAAAAACTAGAGAAGTATTTTTTTGAAACGCGTACGGTTCAGTTATGGGGTGTGGTGGACGATCGTTCAGCCAAAGATATTATCAATAAGTTTTTCCTGCTGGATGCGGATAAACCAGGAACTGAAATCAAGTTTTTGATCAATAGTCCCGGTGGTATGGTCACCAGTGGTATGGCAATATACGACGTAATGAAAATGATGAAGAGCCCGGTAAGTACCGTGTGTATTGGCCTGGCTGCTTCTATGGGGTCTGTATTGTTAAGTGGAGGAGCCAATGGAAGGCGATTCATATATCCGCACGGAGAAGTGATGATTCATCAGCCAAGCCTGGGCGGTTATATACAGGGTGTGAGTGTGGATCTGGAAATTCAGGCAAAGCAAACTAAAAGAGTCAAAGAAATCGCTGCTAAGATACTCGCTGAAAATTGTGGTAAAAAAATCGATCAGATTATGAAGGATTTCGACCGGGATTACTGGATGGATGCCAAAGAGTCTGTTGAATATGGCATTGCTGACTTTATCAGCACAGAAGTCTACTAAGCTGAAGGCTGAACGCGTAAAGCATAACGCTGCTCTGTTGGCTTTCTGTCATTTTATGTAATGAAAATCTGAATCCGCCGCTGTTTACATACAGGTATCCCGGTAAATTATTTCGGTATCTCGGTACATTAAACCAGCTCTTATCGCATTGTGTTGAGCGTTAAGCTTTAAGCGTTAAGCTTAAAAGGTTGGTTTTCGGGGATAAGTTGATTAATTTTGCTTTATTAATTAAGAGATGGCTAAAAATACCCTTCATTGTTCTTTTTGTGGTCGGAGCCGGGATGAGGTGAAAATACTCATCGCAGGCCAGGAAGGACATATTTGCGAAAACTGCGTCGAGCACGCACAGGAAATCATTTCACAGGAACTGATTGTTCGCGATGATTCCTCTCCTTCTTCCCAATTTAAGCTCACTGTAAAGAAGCCCATAGAGATTAAAAGGTTCCTGGATGAATACGTGATCGGTCAGGATGACGCAAAGAAAGTGTTGGCAGTGGCCGTTTATAATCATTACAAAAGACTGCAACAAAAAGTAACAGAAAATGATGTTGAAATTGAAAAAAGCAATATCATCATGGTGGGTGAAACCGGAACGGGTAAAACCCTCCTTGCAAAAACCATCGCCAAATTACTGAATGTTCCTTTTGCCATCGTGGATGCCACCGTATTTACCGAGGCAGGATATGTGGGAGAAGATGTTGAAAGCATTCTCACCCGTCTTTTGCAGGTTTGCAATTATGATGTCGTGAGTGCGGAAAGGGGCATCGTTTATATTGATGAAATTGATAAGATCGCACGCAAAGGAGATAATCCGTCGATAACCCGTGATGTAAGCGGCGAAGGTGTTCAGCAGGGATTATTAAAACTTCTTGAAGGAACCGATGTGCTGGTTCCGCCGCAGGGAGGCCGTAAACATCCGGAGCAAAAACTCATTAAGATAAACACACAGAATATATTATTCATTTGCGGTGGTGCATTCGACGGCGTTGACAGAATAATCGGGCGCAGAATTAATACCAACGCAATTGGTTTCAATGTAAATAAGGAACAACAGGAATTCACAAGAAAGAATTTACTGCAACATGTAAATGCGCCTGATCTGAAATCGTTCGGACTGATTCCGGAACTGCTTGGCCGTTTGCCGGTCGTAACGCACCTGAATCCGCTGGATTCTGTTACCCTTCGTTCTATTCTGACTGAACCAAAGAACTCCCTGATACGTCAGTATAAAAGATTATTTGAACTGGAAGGTATTCAGCTGAGCATCGATGATGATGTACTTGATTTTATGGTGACAAAAGCCGTAGAATACAAACTCGGAGCTCGCGGACTGCGGAGTATTTGCGAAAGTATTCTTACCGACGCCATGTTTGAACTTCCGTCTTCAAAAGAAAATAAATTTCACCTCAACATCGAATATGCCCGGAAGAAATTCGATACCAGTAAGATGAGTCTTTTGAAGGTTGCATAATAAGTGTAAAGCAATTTAAAATATTTCAATTTTTGTTGATGAAAGAATTGCTCGATAAACTAAAAGCAGAAGGATTAACAGAAGCGCAGGCAATAAAGGCAGTCGAAATCATGAAGAATTTCGCCAAATCAAAATTCCCCTTATTTGGCGGCGCGATCGATAAAATCTTTGATAAATACAATAAGCCACAGGAAGAAGATTTTATGCCCTAAATAAGCTTAAAGCGCAAAGCGTAAGGCTTTATTACAAAAATCCTTCTGAGTTAAAATCCATATGTTATTGTTAGTATTCTCAATTTGAGCTTTGCTTTAGGCGTTGCGCGTTTGGCGTTACGCCTAAAGGAGTACCTCTCTCGCTATAACGATCTTTTGAATTTCTGATGTGCCCTCACCAATCGTGCAGAGTTTGCTGTCACGGTAAAATTTCTCTACCGGAAAATCCTTGGTATATCCATAACCGCCAAAAATCTGTACCGCCTCTGTAGCGGTTCGCACGGCCACTTCACTGGAATAATATTTAGCCATAGCAGATTCCTTTGTCATAGGAAGGCCCTTGTTTTTCCGCGCACCTGCCTGCAGCGTCAATAATTCTGCCGCCATGATTTCAGTCGACATATCGGCCAGTTTGAAAGAAATACCCTGAAAAGAAGAAATGGGTTTATCAAATTGATGTCTTTCCTTTGAATACTTCACCGCCGCTTCAAACGCCCCTTTAGCGATTCCCACTCCCAAAGCAGCAATTGAAATCCTTCCGCCATCGAGTACTTTAAGAGATTGTTTGAATCCGTCTCCGACGTTTCCCAAACGATAAGAATCCGGAATCCGGCAATTGTCAAATATCATTTCCGCAGTTTCACTGGCGCGCATACCGAGCTTGTTTTCCTTTTTACCTCCTTTGAAACCATGGACGCCGCGGGGTACCACAAAGGCTGTTGCATTATTTTTTTCCCTGGCTTTGCCGGTTCTCGCCACTACAACCGTGATATCGCTGCTGATACCATGTGTAATCCAGTTTTTTGTTCCGTTTATAACCCATTCATCGCCATCTTTTACAGCCGTGCACTGCATGTTAGCAGCATCACTGCCTGTATTGGCTTCGGTAAGTCCCCAGGAACCAAGCCATTCTCCGCTGGCAAGCTTTGGCAAATATTTTTTTTTCTGTTCTTCGCTGCCAAAAGCCAGAATATGCCCTGTGCACAATGAATTATGTGCAGCGAGGCTTAAACCAATAGATCCGCAGACTTTGGAAATTTCTTCAATCACCAGGATATATTCGATATAACCCATGCCAGAACCCCCGTATTCTTCGGGAACCACAACACCCATGAGACCAAGATGGCCCATGGCACGCATGATTTCTATCGGGAAATGCTGGGTTTCGTCCCACTCCATTACGTGTGGTCTGATATGCTGATTGGCAAAATCC
>JABDFX010000154.1:0-230 GCA_013286315.1 Bacteroidota bacterium
CATTTATATTAACGCTTTAAATAATAATTATTATGCTCCCCGCGTTTTAATATTCAAATTAATTCCTCTGATACCCTCCCTGAAATCACGACTTTCGCCCGTATTGTGGTCTGTATATCAGGATATTGTGTATTCAGGTCTGGATCCCAGCAACACAGATTCCCAACGCAAGAAGATTGTACGGTTTAACCAGTTTATCTTATTAACCCTTTGCGGGACCCTTTTATCCG
>JABDFX010000154.1:240-3848 GCA_013286315.1 Bacteroidota bacterium
CCGTTGTCAGTTACTTTACTTTAAGTCTTTATATCAGTGCCCTGATCAACCTGTCTGCAGGGTATATTTTTATCCTGGCCTTTCATCTCAATGCAAAGAAAAGATTTGAAATGGCGCGCGTCATCGCCATTGTTAATCTCAACCTTTACCTGATCGTGATGAATTATATGGAGGGTTTGCGCGCAGGCGAATACCTGTTGTATTTCCCTTATTTCCTTGTAATGACGCTGGTCATTGATGTTAAAAGAAATTTTACAGAGCTGAAATTTGTTTACCTCATTACGATTGTTTCCGTTTTAATTTGTTTGAATCTCAGTCCCTTCGAAAATTACTATCAGGTGCGTATTGCGGGCATGTTTGTTCGTTTGTACAATTCTAACCTGGCCATCTCACTGACTTTGACAACTTTCTTTTCTTATTTCATTTTCAGGGTGAACAGAGATCATGAAGAGGCGATCTTAAAAGAAAAGCATTTTGTTGACACCATATATAATACCTCTCTCGATGGAGTATTGATCATGGATTCAGAAAGCCGTAAGATTATCGGATGTAATAACCGGGCCTGTGATTTACTGCACATAAAAAATAAGAAGGAAATTGAAGGTACAGCCATCGAAGACTGGTTCACGAGTGAACACATTAAATTATTTAAATCTGTTGAATTAAACCTTTCCAACAATCTGGCCAGGGATTGGCAGGGGGAACTTGCGATCACTTCTGCTGAAAGAACTTTTTTTGCCTTCGTGAATATAGTTCCGTTCCTGGATCTGGGAAGAAAATTTTTGAAGATCAGCATACTGGATATTTCGGAAATTAAAACTGCGCAGTTCGAATTAATGAAGGCAAAACAGAAAGCCGAAGTCGCATCACAGGCCAAGTCCCGGTTTCTTTCGAATATGAGTCATGAGTTACGGACACCACTCAACGGAATCATTGGTACCTCGAACTTATTATTGCAGGAAAATTATCTGCCCGACCAGAAATCACATCTTGACATACTCAAGTATTCATCGGAACACATGATGATGTTGATTAATGAAATCCTCGATTTTGGAAAAATTGAAGTGGGCAAATTGCAACTGGGCGAACATCCGGTAGATCTTAAAAAATTTCTGGATAAGATCAACCTGCAATTTGGAACACAGGCACAGGCCAAGGGTCTGGGTTTTAAAATGGAATATGACAGTCTGGATATAGAAGTATTGACAGATGAAACGAGATTGAATCAGGTGTTCAGTAACCTGATCTCAAATGCATTAAAATTTACGCACTACGGTGAAATAACAGTAGTGGCAAAAAAAATATTTTCTACCAGCCAGAAAGCGACTATACAATTTATGGTCAAGGATTCGGGCATCGGTATTCCTGCCAATAAGCAACAGGAGATTTTTGAAAGTTTTACGCAGGCCGATGTGAACACGACACGCAAATACGGTGGTACCGGCCTCGGACTGGCCATTACAAAAAAACTGGTAAATCTTTTTCATGGAGAACTTCAACTGGAAAGTGAAGAAGGAAGGGGATCAACTTTTCATTTTACCTTAAAACTGGCCATCAACGAAAACAGGAAGCAGTATATCAATGAAGACAAGGTCAAGCACCTGTCAATGTTTCCAGGCGTGAAAGTTATGGTTGCAGAAGACAATGCCATTAACATGTCCATTGCGCGACGCTTCCTGATGAAGTGGGGTATTGAAGTAAGAGAAGCTTATAACGGCAAACAGGCTGTTGACCTGTTCTCCCAGCATACATTTGACTTAATTCTGATTGACCTTGAAATGCCGGAAATGGATGGCGTTACGGCATTGGGAGAAATCAGAAAAATTAACCCTTCTGTTCCGGCCATTGCCTTTACAGCCGCAGTTTATGATAACATGCGTGCCGACCTTTTATCGAAGGGCTTTATGGAATTTGTCCCCAAACCTTTCCGTCCCGAAGATCTTCACAGTAAAATCTCCATGCTATTATCCGCCCAACGCTTAACACCTAAAGCGTAAAGCTCGACGCGCAACGCTGAACACCCGGAACCCCATAACGGTTTGTTAACAAATTAAATTTAAGAATCCGTTAAACCTCTTTAGCGATACATTGTCTCAGTAAAAAAATTATCGTTATTATGAAAGCAAACCTAATCCGCCGGATGGCTATCGCATGTTGCATGGTATCCTGCTTAAGTATTTATTCCTGCAAAAAGGATACTTCAGCCACCAATAGTACGACCACGAATAGTAATGTCAGTACTTCAGCTGATGATGAACAGCAGGTATCTGCAGAATCGGATAACATCAGCAATGATGCAAATACCGCATTAAACGGACAATCTGATTTTTCCGGGTCGTTAAGCGCCGGCTCTTCAGGGAATACAGTGGTCAATGATGTGAATGGAACCAACGGTGTTTCGGGTCTCATCAATGTTCACCAGCTGATATGCGATGCTACGATCACTTATGACACTACGAATGGTCAGCGTGTCATTACGATTGTATATGACGGTACGAATTGCTGGGGAAACAGAACCCGGAGTGGTACGATAACGATTTCAATGCCCGTTGGACAACGTTGGAAAAATGCGGGGGCAGTAGCTACCATAACAATAACAGATTTGAAAATAAACCGTTTACGCGACGGTAAGTCGATCGTGCTGAACGGTTCGAAAACGATTACGAATGTGAGTGGTGGCTTATTAAAAGACCTCGCAACCCTGCAGACAATTACTCATACTATCACAGGCAACCTGGTGATAGATTTTAAAAACGGGGCGCAGAAAACCTGGAATGTCTCAAAACAAAGGGTGTTTACATATGACAATGGAATCGTCATTACAACCACAGGAACTTATTCGGACGGTACTAACAATAATATCGCAGAATGGGGAACCGACCGCTTCGGGAACCCCTTCACCAGCGAAATTACGCAGCCCAAAGTGATCCGTCAGGATTGCGATTTCAGACTCGTCAGCGGTCAGAATACGGTCTTGATTGATAAGGGTGTAGCTGTCATTACTTATGGATTAGATGCAAATGGAGACCCGACAGGATGTCCGGGTACCGGAACTTATTATTTCAAACTGGTTTTTACCGGTACGAATGGAAAAGTGTATACTATAATCTGGCCTTATTGATCCGTACGGTCTATTCATAAAGCCCCCGATCGGGGGCTTTTTTTTTACCAGAATATTGATAATCAACTTAGTAGCTTATTATTTGCCTGTTATTAATTACAAAACATTTCATTTTTTTCTCAGACCCTTCGGATTTTTTTCGGGTCAACTACATGATGGACAGGAGATTGCGTCGTGTTTGCTTTGAGAGTTTTACGACTTTTCTTCGGGTAGTAGGTGGCCATCCCCGCTCCCTGCCGATATTGGAAATCACATAAGCAAAGAATTCATCAGCGGCTCGCTGGGAATCTTCTGAAATGTACCCGTGAGAGTGAACGGCCAGCGGCAGGCGACCGTGACCGGCAGCAGTAGATGTTTTCCGGTAAAGTTCAACCAGGGGAAGGAAATTAGCCGGACTGCCGCCGATTATGGCTAGTGCCATAGGTAATCCCAGTTTGAAATAATAAGTTCCGGTACCCGGACATCCTGTCGGGTCTCCATTTGCATC
>JABDFX010000154.1:3858-4528 GCA_013286315.1 Bacteroidota bacterium
TACACCGAGGTTTTGAATGGGAGAGCGATGCTTCCCTTTCCAGCTTACCTTTTCCGATTCATTCAATTTGAGTAATAACTCCAGTTTTTCGGAGAATAATTCATCATAATCCTTCAAATCATAACCAAACAATGGAAATGATTCTATAAAAGAGCCACGACCAGCCATAATTTCTGCACGTCCACCTGACAGGAGATCAACGGTTGCGAAATCCTGGAACACCCTGACCGGGTCGCCAGAGCTAAGCACCGTAACAGCACTGGAAAGTTTGATGTAAATTGGTTTTTGCAGCTGCGGCCGCTAGCACAACGGCCGGTGATGAAACAATGAAATCAGGCCGGTGATGTTCACCCAGAGCATACACATCCAGGCCTATCTGGTCTGCCAGCTCAATTTCTTCCATTAAATCCATCATTCTCTGATACCCGCTAATGATTTTCCCAGTAACCGGGTCTGGTGTTAATTCTGCGAAACTGCTTATTCCCAATTCCATCGGGCGAATTTACGTACAGTATTTTTACTTATTTTAGTCGTCCGGTTATGATCACGAAAGCGTCGATAGTTGCGTTTTTTTCCAAGGGAAAAGTCATTTTTGCCTCCATCGCGGCTGTGATCACTTTTACAATCACATTATACAACCAGTTTAAATCGGTTCCGAAGACAGAAATTT
>JABDFX010000155.1 GCA_013286315.1 Bacteroidota bacterium
TCATCCAGCTGTTTCAGATTGGAAGGACTGGCTTCAATTGCCTTTTTTTGCGGAATCAGGAAGTTGCGTGCATACCCGTTTTTCACGCTCACTTTTTCATGTGCAGCGCCCAGGTTATCCACATCCTGAATCAAAATGATTTCCATTATTATTTATTTGATCTCCCGCCCGAGGCGGGAAAATATTACTTAAATAAATCTGTAACGTATGGCAGAATAGCCATTTGCCTGGCCTTCTTGATCGCATCGGCCACTTTACGCTGGTACTTCAGCGAATTGCCCGTGATACGACGGGGAAGCATCTTTCCCTGTTCGTTCAGAAATTTTTTCAGGAACTCACCGTCCTTATAATCCACATAACGGATATGGTATTTTTTGAAACGGCAGAATTTCTTGGCCCTTTGCTGGGTCTTGATCGCGGTCAGGTATTTGATCTCGTTGGTCTTCGCCATGATTATGCCTCCGCTTTTTCTGTTCCTGCGTAATGTTGTACACCACTTTTCTTTCTGGCATTGTACTCGACGGCGTATTTATCGAGTTTGGTAGCCATGAAACGTAACACGGTTTCATCGCGGAGAATCTGAATTTTCAGTTTCTCATTGAAGTCGGATGGCGCACTATATTCCATGACCCAGTATAAACCAGTGGTTTTTTTCTGGATGGGATACGCCAGTGATTTAAGACCCCAGGGATTGTCGTGCACCACTGTACCACCGTTATCTTTAACGAAGGCAGTGAATTTGCTCTGGGCGGCTTTAAAGTCCTCCTCAGAGAGCACAGGGGTAAAAATCACCATCAATTCATAATTGTTCATTTCCCTGTTTTTGTTTAAAAAAATTAATTGGGCTGCGAAGGTAAAGACTTTCAGCGATATTCCGAAAGGAAATCGTTGACCGGAGACCGTTGACGGTTAACCGAATTTAGTACCAAGTGGCCCGTAAGAATCTGAGATCGGTCATCGTCATCGGTCAACGAATAACAGTCAACCTGTCAGAGCGTTCCAAATGGCACCGAAATTGAGCTGCAGGCCTAAAACAGCCGATTATGCAAAAAGGAAGTATCAGGGTACAGACAGAGAATATCTTCCCTATCATTAAAAAGTTTTTATACAGTGATCACGAGATCTTTCTTAGGGAGTTGATTAGCAACGCAGTAGATGCCTCCCAAAAAATAAAGACCCTCGCTTCCATCGGTGAAGCCAAAGGCGAGATCGGGGATTTGACCATCACCGTCAAACTGGACAAAGAAGCAAAAACCATCACGATCTCCGATAAGGGTATCGGAATGACAGCCGGGGAAGTGGATAAATACCTCAACCAGGTGGCCCTTTCCGGCGCTGAAGAATTCGTTAATAAATACAAGGGACAGAACGAAAATGCCATCATAGGTAAATTCGGTCTCGGTTTCTACTCCTCCTTCATGGTCAGCCAGCAGGTGGAAGTGATTACCAAATCATATGATGAAGGGGTACCGGCTGTAAAATGGGAATGTGACGGGAGCCCGGAGTACAGCCTGGAGGAATATGATAAAAAAGAAAGGGGAACCGATGTTATCCTTCATATTTCGGAGGACAGTGCCGAATTCCTGGATGAAAACCGCATCCGCGGCATCCTCGAAAAATTCTGCCGCTTTCTGCCTATCCCGGTATTTTTTGAGGAAAAACAGATCAATAATACCCGCCCCGCCTGGACACGTAAACCGAGCGAACTCACCACACAGGACTACCAGGATTTTTATAAGGAATTATATCCTTTCAATGAACCGCCATTATTCTGGATCCATTTAAATGTAGACTATCCTTTCAACCTGACCGGTATATTGTATTTCCCCAAAATCAAACAGAGCTATGAAATACAGAAAGATAAAATTCAGCTCTACAGCAATCAGGTTTTTGTTACCGATGAAGTAAAGGATATCGTGCCTGAATTCCTGATGTTGTTGCAGGGTGTGATCGACAGTCCGGATATTCCTTTGAATGTGAGCCGCAGTTATCTGCAGGGAGACCCAAATGTTAAAAAGATCAACAGCCATATCACAAAAAAAGTTGCTGATAAACTCGAAGAACTCTTCACCAAGGAAAGAAAAGAATATGAAGAGAAATGGGAAAGCCTGGGACTGTTTGTGAAATATGGTATGATGACCGACGATAAATTCCTGGAGAAGGCCAATAAGTTCCATATCATGGAAAGTGCCGATGATTCCCGCTTTTATACTTTGGAAGAATACAGGACGGCTATCGAAACACTGCAGAAAAATAAAGATGGTAAGCTGGTGATTATTTATACCAGCAATCCCGTGCAGCAGAATAGTTATATCCGTGCCGCACAGGGAAGGGGATATGTCGTGGTGAAGCTGGAGACCATCGTGGATGCGGGTTTCATCAACCAGATGGAATTGAAATGGGATCATGTTCATTTCACACGTGTGGACAGTGAAGTGGTAGATAACCTGATCGACAAACAGGATTCTTCCGAAACAGTGCTCAGTAAGGAGGATTCAGAAAAACTAAAATCATTATTTGCTGTGGATATTCCTTCACTTCATGTAACCGTTGAAATAAAAGGATTGAATCCCGAAGCCATGCCGGTTGTAGCTACAAGACCGGAATTCATGCGACGTATGAAAGATATGGCTGCATTGAACGGCGGCATGGGAGCGTTCTATGCAAATATGCCCGATGAAGTAACACTTACTGTAAATGGCAATCATCCGATT
The DNA here is from genome assembly GCA_013286315.1 of Bacteroidota bacterium. Lineage (GTDB taxonomy): Bacteria > Bacteroidota > Bacteroidia > Chitinophagales > Chitinophagaceae > Puia. The sequence continues at coordinate 2,715 of JABDFX010000155.1, forward strand.
TATCAGAATGTTTTGAAAGAAGATGATGCAGACAAACAAAAGAAACTTGTTCATAATCTGGCAGACCTCGCCCTGTTGAGTCAGGGTCTTCTCAAGGGTACGGAACTGACAGATTTTATTCAGCGAAGTGTTGAATTGATCGGAGGAGAAAAGAAGAGTTCGATTATTTTAGAAGCCTAAAGCCTAAAGCCCAAAGCCTAAAACTTTTGTTGCAAAGTGAATACTGGTTAATAACAGGTACGATAATTTTTCATCTCCTGTTAATATCCTTTTTTAATAGAATTCGTTTTAGGCTTTGGGCTTGTGTGGGTTTAAGGCTTTGGGCTTTAGGCTTTAGGCTTGATATCACGTATTTTCAACTGCAGATTTTTCTCTCCATTCCACTCATTCACATCAAGCGTATACACGATATCCATCGGCTGGCCGCTTTGAACGAGCGGCCATTTGTCCGCCATATTAAATGCGATACCTGAGAAAATAATATTGTCCTGTTTTGCAACGAGCCGTATATGTTTTTCTTTCAGCAATCTGGAATAACCTGTATCTGTCACACCGGTTGAACTGAATACAGGTTTATTATTCTCAGGTCCGAATGGCTCCATTTGTTCTATGATCCGGTAAATCTGAAAATTCAGATCGCTGAACCGTACGACAGCGTCGATTTCCAATTCGGGAATGAGGAAACGCGGCTCGATGGTTTCAGAAACTACTTCTTCAAATTTCTTACTGAACCGCTCAATATTTTCCGGAGCGAGGGTCATGCCTGCGGCAGCAAAATGACCGCCGTATCCGACCAGCCATTCGCGGCATGCATGCAGGGCTTCATATAAATTAAAACCTGGCACACTGCGGGCACTTCCGGAAGCCAATGCACCACTTTGAGTCAGGACAATCGTCGGACGATAATATGTTTCAATCAGGCGGGAGGCAACGATACCTACTACACCTTTGTGCCAGTGCGACTGATACAGAACGGTTGACTTTCGGTTGCGCAATATGTCATCGGCTTCTATCAGGGCAAGGGCTTCTTCAGTGATATTCGAATCTGCTTCGCGCCGGTCAGTGTTATCAGAATGTAACAGACTGGCATAAAATAATGCACCCTGATATTCAGCATCAATAAACATCAGCACGGCTTTTCTGGCGTCGTCCATCCTTCCGGCGGCATTCACCCGTGGCGCGATGGTAAAGACCAGCGATGTAATCGAAGCCGGCGAAGACAGTGCGCTCAGAGTCATCAATGCACGGATACCATGATTTGGATTTTCATTTATTTTTTTCAATCCCAAAAAACAAAGTGCCCGGTTTTCTCCGGTCATTGGAACAATATCCGCAGCTATGGCAATCGCAACGAGGTCCAGGTAGATCAGATAATTTTCATTCGCAAGATTCAATGTCCGGCATAGAGCGGTAATTAATTTAAAGGCCACGCCGCAACCGCAGAGTTCTTTATAAGGGTAGGTGCAATCCGTTTGTTTAGGGTTGAGAATGGCAGTGGCTTCGGGTAAAATGATATCCGGCAGGTGATGATCACAGATGATAAATTCTATTCCGAATGCTTTTGCATAAGATACGAGGTCGATGGATTTTATTCCGCAGTCAACAGAAATGATCAGACTAAAACTGTTCTCTTTAGCAAAATCAATCCCTGCTTTAGAAACACCATAACCCTCACGTTGCCGGTGCGGTATATAAAAGTCAATACAATCAGGCTCGCCGATTGTACGAAGCATTTGAATCATCAGTGCAACGGAACTGGTTCCGTCCACATCATAATCTCCGAAAATCAGGATTTTTTCTTTTCGATTGATG
>JABDFX010000156.1:0-2596 GCA_013286315.1 Bacteroidota bacterium
CATACGCCTTCTCAATTTTTATTTTTGCCTTTTGTTTCGCAAGTGTATTCCGATAAAAAATGAAGGCCAGCAGTAAGAAGAAAACCAATACGGTCAGCAGTGCATATCGTTCTTGTTGATGCTGATATCTTTCTTTTGTCGCTGTTATTTCTTGCAAACGTTGGATTTCGTTAAATGCAATTTGCTGAAATTGGCGGCCTCTTGACTGGCTAAAGACGCTATCTTTTGCAACCAGCATGATCTTCATGTATTTGAGGGTGCTGTCTGATTCGCCTTTTGTTTCATACACATGGGTAAGAATTTTACTGGCATCGATCGCATATTCAGCAAAATTGTGTTGTTGGCATATCTGAAGAGAAATCCCCGCGTAATAAATGCAGGAATCCGTCAGGTTTGTCAATTGAAACAGGCTTGCCAGATTATTATAATTCCTTGCCTGAAAATAACTATTATTAAATAGTTCGCTTTGTTTGATGGCATAACGAAAATATTCCCGGGCAGAGTCATAGTAGTGTAATGAGAGATGAATACTACCCAGGACTCCGATGGCAAGCGGGAAGTATTTCTTCCATTTTATAGTTTGTGCACCTAATTCATATCCTTTCCTGGCATAAAATAAGGCCGAATCCAATTTATTCAGTGTCCTATATGTCAGCGCTAACTGTGAATAGGCAGTGGCAATGTCTTTCAAAGGCTCTCCACTCTTTTCCTGTAAAACCAGACACTGATGAAATTGATCGATCGCATCCGGATAATCTGCCATCTCCCTGTTCAGTAGTCCTGTAAAGTAAAATGACCAGGCTATCACCCATGGTCTGGTATTTCTCAATTCTTCTCCTGTTTTTTTTATATTCAGCGCCGCTTCTAGCGCCATGGGATAGTTACCCTGGCTATTCAATCCATGAAAAGTGCCCAGATAGCCCAGGAACTTGCCATATATATAATTCAGTTTTTGCGAAAGATTTAAAGTTTGGGTGGCATAAAAAAGACAGCTGTCGAATTGAATGAAACCATAGTAATCTGCCAATGAACTTAATGCCAATACCCGGGTAGTATCATCGTTTTTGGAATGGCTCAATTTATCCTGCAGGCTATCCAGATAATTCTGTTGGGCAAAAGCAAAAGTCGAAGTCAAAAGAAACAGGAAAACCGGAAAAATATATTTCATGGAGAAGGGTTTATAGATACCATCTTATGAACGTCGAACAAAACCCGTTCCGTCAACTTCCTTCTTAACTACATACGATTACAGGAATTTAAGTGTTTTGAGTTGAAATTACCGTTACGCATTCGTTATTGGTAAAGAAAAAGCTTTCAGATAATTTTCTTTTATAAAATGGATACGATGTTGTTCATGACCCGCGATAAGATGCACAAGAGTTCTGGGTGTGGCATTATTAAAAGTTCCGGCGGAAGCCATTTCATATACATTTCTGTATAGTCCGGGTAATCACCTTTTTTCGCTTTATTGATGAGTCGCATAAGTTTATTATTCTAAATCGGACAAAGGTACCCGCCCGAATAATACATTAACTTAGATATCACGAGGTGACGACTATTTAATAAAGCAACTCCCGATTTTTATAAAACAAGCCATATGAACAAAAGCATATCCCTGCTCCTCATCTTCTTCATTCTCGCTTTTTATTCCAGCGCACAAAAAATTACATTAACCGCAGATCAGATCAAGGCATTGACACCCGAATGGAACGGAGAACGCTTCCCCGACGGGCGACCGAAAGTCAGTGATCAGCTTCTGAACAGGCTGAAAAATGTTTCCATGGAAGAAGCCTGGGGTTACCTGCGAAACAAAGGCTTTCAAAATCAGTTTGAGGGAGACTGGATGGTGATCCGGCCCGACTCCGTGATGACCGGACGCGCGGTGACTGCCCAATACCTGCCCCTGCGGCCCGATTATGATAAAATAATAAAAGACCTGGGCAAGACAGAGGGCCGCATCGGATCAACCAATTCATGGCCGATCGATGTATTGAAGGATGGAGATATTTATGTAGCGGACAGTTATGGTAAAGTGGTTGACGGTACGTTGATCGGAGACAACCTGGGCAATGCGATTTATGCGCATTCACACCGGGGTGTAGTCTTTTATGGTTCGGTGAGGGATGTGGAAGGGCTGGAAGAGATCAATGGATTCAATGGCTGGATAAAAGGTTATGACCCTTCCTACATCCAGCAAATGATGCTGGGTAGCATTAATATGCCGGTCAGGATAGGCCGGGCAACAGTTCTGCCGGGTGATGCGGTGCTGGCAAAAAAAGGTGGTGTCGTTTTTATTCCCCCGCAACTCCTGCAGGATCTCGTTCAGAATTCGGAATTCGTGGAACTGAAAGATGAATTCGGACATATGCGCCTGCGCGAAGGAAAATATACGCCCGGACAGATCGACCAGCAATGGTCGGACGAGATCAAAAAGGATTTTCTTCAATGGCTGGACACGAAGAAAAATCTCCCGATGTCCAGAAAAGAACTCGACGATTATATGAAGGAACGAAGTTGGTGATAAGTACTGTACTTCCATGCTTCCATACTTCCATACTTCCACACTAAAAATGACGCCCATGACACCTTCACAAAA
>JABDFX010000156.1:2606-4421 GCA_013286315.1 Bacteroidota bacterium
GTAAAAGAAAATAGCCGTCGTGGTTTTTTAAAAAAATCTGCCTTCGGAGGAATTGCCCTGGGCGGAGCTTTTCTTTTGTCGCCCGTTGAAGAACTGATTGCACAGACCACGCAAAAGGTGAAACGATTCTCCGGGCCCTCTGACCTGCAGATCACCGATATGCGTTATTGTATTATACAAAATGTGGGACGTACGCCCATCATCCGCATCGATACCAACCAAGGTATTTATGGTCTGGGTGAAGTGAGGGACGGAGCCGATGAACGTTATGCACTGATGCTGAAGAGCCGACTGCTCGGGCAAAATCCCTGTAATGTGGAAATGCTTTTTAAAACGATCAAACAATTTGGCGGCCCGGCCCGTCAGGGTGGTGGCGTGAGCGGCGTGGAAATGGCACTCTGGGATCTTTGCGGAAAAACTTATAATGTTCCTTGCTGGCAATTACTCGGAGGCCGCTACCGCGATAAAGTGAGATTATATGCCGACACGCCCGAGGCCCCGACACTGGATGAATTTAAATTAAAAATAAAACACCGGTTGGAAGTCCAGGGTATGACCTGGCTGAAAATGGATATCTCCATCGGTGAAGTAAAAAACATTCCGGGTGCTTTGAACAACGCTAAATTCTGGGGCGAAAGCCTGGCGCAATGGCAGGGTGGTTATATGGATTATGCGAACACGGAACATCCGTTCACCGCCATCCAGATCAACGACAAGGGACTGGATGCCATGGCCAGTATCATCAGCGAAGTACGATCTGTTGTAGGATATGAGATACCGCTTTCATCTGATCATTACGGTCATTTTGATCTGAACAATGCCATCCGGTTTGGGAAAAAAGTAGAACCCTACCGCCTTGCCTGGCTCGAGGATATGATTCCCTGGCAATTTCCGGAACAACTCAAAACGATCTCGGACGCGCTGGAGACGCCGATACTTACGGGAGAAGATATTTATCTGCTGAGTGGATTTAAGCCTCTCATCGATATCCACGCCGTAGATATCATCCATCCTGATCTGGCAACAGCGGGTGGCTTGCTGGAAACAAAAAAGATCGGTGACTATGCTGAAGAACACGGCGTCGCGATGGCCATGCATTTTGCCGGAACACCGGTTTCCTTTATGGCCAGCGTGCACTGCGCTGCAGCCACTCAAAATTTCCTGGCGCTGGAACATCACTCGCTCGACAGCGAATGGTGGGATACTTTGGTAAAAACCACCGATGGCCGGAAATTATTTGAAAAAGGATTCGCCAACGTTCCGCCCACCGCTTCCGGACTGGGCATCGAACTGGTGGATGAAGAATGTAAAAAGCATCTGATACAAACCGACAAATCTTACTTCGCCCCCACGCCTGACTGGAATGATAAACGATCTCACGACAGGCCGTGGAGTTAAGCACTCAAAGTGCTAACCACTTTTCGGATGAATTATTTGCTGATCTTTTCGATATCTATCGCATCGCCGGTAATAGTTCCCGTAATCGTAACCTTATCTCCTATATACTTAGAAACTTTCTTTGGATCACTGATTGTGTAAACTTTGTCTCCAATTACAAACACGGGTGCATAGCCTTCCTTAACACATTTTTTGGCACAGGCTGCATGTCCGTCATTATTACCTTTAGCGCCACAATGAGCATCACTGATGTATCCTGTCCATGTACCTTTATCGGCGGCAAAAACGGCAATGGAGAAAAACATCCCCAGTAACAATAAATACTTTTTCATATCAACAAGTTTAATGTTAGATAATTGATCTATCTAAGTTACGAATTTTAAAGAGAGGCCGGGGCTGATTTACATTCAGAGGGTC
>JABDFX010000157.1 GCA_013286315.1 Bacteroidota bacterium
ATACTGGCCCGGAAGAGCACCGGCATTTGAGTTCGGAGCATATACCGGCGGAGGTGTCTCGCCCACCTGATACGTCTTGGTCAATACGAGTGAATAGGTAAATAAACAATCCGGAGTCAATGAATCGAATTTCATCCCCCGCATATTTAACTGCTGGCTGACTGCCTGAGCCAAAGCGGACTCCACAGTTTTCTTGCTTGCCAATGTTGTGAAAGAAGTGTCTTTTGTCGGAAGCCAGGCATAAGTTTTATAATTCCTGAAATCCACTCCCGGTGTCTTTTCAGATTGATAAAGATTTGCCGTTGGAGAAAAACAGGCAACAAGTGCGAGCATGGATGCACATATCAGCAGGCAGGTTCTTTTCATGCCCGAATGTACATTTCTTCATCTGAATTACAATTATGTTGATTATTCCATCAGAATTCTCTTATTGATAAGACAGATCTGTAAAATCGTATGGGCTGAAGGGTCGAACAAATATGACTTTTCAATTAGTGGTTGCTATATCAGATGAGATGGGTGGTTATTCAGATGCATCCATGTTATTAAAGGTTGGGTTGAAAAAATTTAGGATTTCATTTGTCGTTAAGTACTTCCGCCGAAAAAAGATTCACGTACTTTTGGAGGGCAACCGATCGTTTATATTCACGTATATCAGATAATAACAGGGCTGGAGCCTGATACACGTCGCTTAACAAGCGGATAACAATGTTCTAATGAAGGTAAAATTATTGCTTCTACTACCGCTTTTCCTTTCTCTTCAAAACGAGTGGCACTATAATCTGGAAGAGGCGAAGAATATCGCACAAAAGGAACACAAATATATACTGCTGAACTTCTCAGGTTCTGACTGGTGTGGCCCCTGTATCAGAATGCGAAAGGAATTTTTTGAATCGGTGGTCTTTAAGGAAATGGCAGATTCGGAGCTGATTCTCGTAAATGCGGATTTCCCGAGGAATAAGAAAAATCAGCCTTCTGCCGCCCAGCAGAAAATAAATGATGACATGGCCGATAAATATAATTCGCAGGGCAAATTTCCATACACCTTATTGCTTGACTTCGATGGGAAAGTGCTACAGACCTGGGAAGGATTTCCGGAAGAATCAGTAGAATCTTTTACGGTAGAAATCAGAAATGCCATGTATACCGTAAGACAAAAATGACAGAAACCTCTACATATCACAAAAATTTGAAATTAATGGGTAACCATTTTCAAATCAGCGCCGTGGCGGAAGAGGAGGCATGGGCCTATGCGTGTATTGATGCAGGTATCCTTGAAATTCAACGGATCGAAAAATTACTAACTACGTTCAGTGAAGAAAGTGAAACAGCACTGATCAATCGAAATGCGGGTGTTAAACCAGTTGCTGTAAGTAAGGAAACTTTTAATATCATCGAACGCTCGATCCGGATATCCCGCATTACGCAGGGTGCTTTTGACATTACATATGGTTCTGTTGATAAACGATTATGGAATTTTGATACAAATCTTCATTCACTCCCTGATAAAGCGACGGCCAAAAAAATGGCCAGGTTAATTGACTACCGGAATATCATGCTGGATGATTTGAATTGTACCGTTATGTTGAAAAAGCCGGGAATGCGCATTGGTTTCGGAGGAATCGGGAAAGGCTATGCAGCAGAAAGGGCAAAAATGGTTATGAAGGAAATGGGCGTTCAGAGCGGGGTTGTTAATGCAGCAGGAGATATGACTGCCTGGGGACTTCAACCCAATGGAAAACAATGGACAATAGGAATCGCGGACCCGAATTCCAAAGACAGAATATTTTCATATATGAATATTACTGACATGGCGGTTGCGACGTCCGGTAACTATGAAAAATATATCATAATCGATGGCCGAAAATATTCACATACGATCAACCCCAAAACCGGCCTTCCGATCAGAGGAATAAAAAGTGTTACGATTATCTGTCAGAATGCAGAAGTAGCCGATGCTATGGCGACTCCTGTTATGATTATGGGAATTATTCCCGGTCTGACGATGATCAATCAGATGAAGGGTATTGAGGCGATTATTGTTGACGATCATGATAAAGTATATGCATCCGGTAATATCCATTTTAATTAACTATTAAAATCACACTATGTTAAAATACGGGCTCCTTTTATTAACAGTATTATCGATGGCTTCCTGTGCACATGTAAAAGAATATCAGAAAAACAGGATCAATGATTCCGAGATGTCTCTTTCGAGCAGGCATGTAGAAAAAAATGAACTCAATGCAGAATCCTATCGTGAAGGGTCTTCCGGTGCCAACGATGGCAAAACAGGTGGTGGCTGCGGCTGTAACTAGAATTTAATACGTAAAAGAAAAAATGAAGAAGCTTTCCCTTTCGGTAATCGGCATGTATCTGATGATGGCACAGGCGTTTTCACAGACAAATGCAACAGATAGCACGGGCTACAAGCCAAAGAAATTAAAACTGGACGAAATTAATCTGGTTTCGAGTTACTATGATCAGACGGCCGACAAGTCTGCCGTCATGGGCGGAGAACCCGGGCCAAGGGGCGTCGCGAACGTTACCGACTTTGCCAATGGTCTCGACCTGACTTTTATTGGATGGGACAAGAAAAAGAGAAAAAACACGCTCGCGCTGGGGCTGGGGATAGATTATCATACGGCTGCATCTCAGGCATACGTTGATTCCAGCGGCACAGCAAAAAATGATGGAACGAGAATTTATCCCACTATTAACTGGACCAGAGAAAATGAGCAGAAAGGAACTTCATTTGGAATTGGTGCTTACTATTCTGCTGAGCATAACTATTATCATTCCATAGGATTAAATGCATCGGTTTCTAAAAAAAATAAATCAAACGGTGAATTCAGTTTGAAAGTAGTCGGGTTTTTTGATAAAATCAATATGATTTACCCGTCTGAATTCTATCCGGTTGATTCATTAAAAAACACCCAGAGCTCGGACAGTATTGTCTATCGCACATCGGCCAGTGGACAAACACAGGCATTTGTGTATAATAATGGGCAGCTTGTCAGCAATTCAGATAAACATAAGCCGCAAACGCCAACCAAACCCCGTAATACTTACACAGCTTCTCTTGCGTTCTCCCAAATTATTAACCAACGGCTGCAGGGAAGCGTTGAAATGGATTTGGTTTATCAGACGGGTTATCTTGGCCTGCCGTTTCACCGCGTTTTTTACAATACCGGAAAAGACACGATCGAGAATTTGCCCTCGCAACGATTTAAATTACCCATCGGATTCCGACTTAATTATTTCCTCGGTGACCGTGTGATACTCCGATCTTACTATCGTTTTTATGTAGATAGCTGGGGATTGATGTCTAATACCTTCAATCTGGAAGTGCCGGTGAAACTAACGCCTTTTCTATCGGTTTCACCTTTCTATCGATTCTATGCACAAACAGCGGCCAGATATTTTGCACCCTACAAAGTTCATTCGGAAACGGATACTTATTTTACAAGTAACTATGCATTGGCCAGTTTTAATAGTAGTTTATTCGGTGCCGGCTTTCGCATAGCACCACCCAAAGGAGTTTTTATAAACAGCCTCAGAACGCTGGAGATCAGGTATGCTCATTATATGCAGACAACCGATCTGAATGCCAATATTATTTCTTTTAATCTTACATTCAAATAATATTTGTGGAATGCAGTTACGATATTTGAAAATGATTCGTAAGATATTCATCGGCTTAATTATTATTTTTATTTTAATTCAATTTATCAGACCTCCGCGCAACAATGGAATTGCGGAGGGACCGACAGATCTGATGCATACCGTACATACGCCCGATTCAATTGCACATATATTTAAAACGTCTTGCTATGACTGTCATTCCAATCGTACTGAATATCCCTGGTATGTAAATATCAATCCGGTTGGACTATGGCTGAGAAGTCATATAAATGATGGCAAGCAAGCTATTAATTTTTCTGATCTTTCAGGTTTCAGCAAAAAGAAACTGGATCACCGCATGGCTGATATTGCAGAGGAAGTGGAAAAAGGTGATATGCCCCTGCCTACATATACATTTATTCACAGATATGCCAAACTGGATAGTGGCCAGATAAAATTAATAAAAGACTGGACAGTGACCGCCCGGGCAGAAATTGGTTACAAGGAATAAGCGCCTGGCATTATTCTACTTTATACTCTCCACTGCTACCATTGTTCACCCCTGATTTTTTTGCTATTGCCCGAATCGTCTGTCCTTTTTTACAGATATCGGTGCCTGACTATGTTGCCTGTAAAAAAAAATGATTCCGTCTATTAAGATAAAGATTATTTAATGAAATTTATTTATCAAATTGGTTAGCCTTCCGATATTTGAATAGAAAATAAGCTTATGGTTAATCAGAAAACACAGGCTGAGAAAGCTGAACGATTCAGGACC
>JABDFX010000158.1 GCA_013286315.1 Bacteroidota bacterium
CTGTACATCAAATATCCGGATGACGCGGAGATCAGCACATTATATGCAGATGCCCTGATGAATCTGCATCCCTGGGATTTCTGGGAAAAGGACGGAACCCCGAGACCCTGGACGCCTGAACTGAGGAGCGTGCTGGAAAACACCCTAGAAAAATATCCGGATCATCCCGGGGCGAATCACTATTATATACACGTGATGGAAGCTTCACCTTATGCGTCGAAAGCAAATCCGAGCGCGGATAAACTGGCGGCACTTGCCCCCGGTCTTTCGCATATGGTACATATGCCTTCGCATATATATATCCGGACCGGCGCTTATGATAAAGGGCGACAGGTAAATGAGGCTGCAGTCAAATCTTATTACCACTATAAAAAATTATATCCTGCAGTACTGAACGGCGCTTTTCTATATGAATACCATAACCTGCATATGTTGGCTGCTTCTTCCCTAAATGAAAATGATTATGCACAGGCTATCAGCGATGCACAGGCATGCAGGAAATCCATAGATACTTCACTGCTTTCCGCTGATGCACCCCTTGGAAATTATATACAGTATATCTACATAACACCGGCATTTACCATGATCCGTTTTGAAAAATGGCAGGATATTTTAGATGAGCCACTGACAGCTTACCGGTATCACTACGGAAGACTGATCCAGGAGTTTGCAAGAGGTATGGCCTATGCCCACACCGGACAGTTGGATAAATCAAAGGCTTCTCTTGCCCTCATAGATTCTCTTTTGAAGGAAAAAGATATGTCGGTGGTTATGGAACCCTTTAATGCGCCGGTTACTGGCGGCTTTGTTGCGAAATATATTCTGGAAGGCACCATCGCAGAAATGGAAAATAATCCTGCGAAGGCAATTCAATACTTTGAAAAAGGGGTTCAAACCGAAGACGCGCTGGTTTACCAGGAACCCCGTGACTGGCTTGTTCCAGCGAGACACTGGCTGGGGAATCTGCTGGTGAAAGAGAAGAGATACAAAGAAGCGGAACAGGTATTTCTGAAAGATCTCAGCTATCAGCCGGGCAATGCTGTTTCTGTAACCGGGCTCAGGAAGGCAAAGCAAGATTAGAACGCGTACCGACAATATACTTTCGGGATGCTAAGTAAAAACCATTAGCACAGACACTGTTGTTATCAAAGAATAACGGGGAAGGAGATGATGGAGTATGTTATTGTAAACTTTATCCTGAAACCTGCAATATCAATTTGAAATATCTGTTATTATTGTGTTTCTTTTATATTTTTCTTACATGATGCAAAAAAGTTCCGTCTCACTTATCATCCGAATTATTTATTTAATGATCAACCCCGAAATTAACTAACCTATGCTGAAAGGAATATTGGCATCCATCTTATTTTTTATTGCTATAAATGGAAAAGCACAATTGGGGATTATGAAGATGGTTGGAAAAAATACGAGTAATTATTCCTATGGGATCGGCGCATATGTTAAAGGAATATTTTCTGTTTCACAAGCGAGCGATCTGACCCTGGAGTTGGGAGCAAATATTTTCTTTTTAAATGATGATGGAACCGGGGATGGGACAGCCGTCGTACCTATCAAAGCCGGCTATCGTTATTCGCTGAATGGAACAGGGATGGGGCTTTATGTTGAACCACAGATTGGTTATAATATTTACGGAGTAACTTCTGCGTATGTAGACGGGGCTACGCAAAACTTTAAGTTTCATGGAGTGGTATTTGCCGCGGGCACAGGCTATTTGTTCTTGATAGGGAATACCCCGCTTGATTTAAATCTTCATTATGAAACCATTATAGATCATGGAGGGTCCGATAATTACGTCAGTTTGGGTTTATCATTTTATTTACATTTTGGAAAAAGAGATGCCAATTAATAAAAAGGTTAACACTGCCTGACCCTGTTGAGTATTGATAAAATATTGAATTATGAGACAATTATTAATAGCCTTTTTGATGATCATATTTCTATCGTCCTGTTTAAAACAATCGATTTCTGATGCTATGATTGCTGATCAAAATCCTGGAACGCAGGGTGGAAACCATCCGGGTGTTGCGACGATGACTTATATGGTTAATGGAAATACGGTAACCCTTTCTGTTAATAACCCGGATCAACAATCTCCTAATGGTTATCAATTGGGATGTAGCAAAACACTTTATGGCACTAGTAGCAGTGTTTATATCCTTGATTGTATAAGTACTTCAGGAGAAATGGGATTTACATTCGGCACAGACAGTTTAACGGTTGGAAATTACTCTTATACGGGTGTTTATGGAGACCTGTTTGTCTTAAGTTATAACGGCACTGATGAATTTTTGCACGTTCCGACAGACAGTATCAGCTTTAACGTAACTTCCTACAGTCAGGGACATATCAGCGGAAACTTTTCAGGAAGGCTGACACCGATGATCAGTGCCGGTAACCCAAACAATACCTATGGCGCACCCGGATCGGTTTTAATTACCAAAGGTTCTTTTAAAGACGTTCCGGTGTTTTACTAAGGATCCTTTGCCAACCAGGAGTGGGCCAGAGCCTGAACCCGGGACATTGGTAAAACTATCGGCTCACAATATGACAACTGACTCCAGCTGATACTGACCCTGTAGGAGAAATATCATTTATTTTGGAATATTGAGGCGAGGGGGATAATATTCTATGTTGCGCTCAGTAACCAGCGTTCCTTTTTTTAATTCATAATAGTATTCATTAATCCAATTCCGCCGAACATCGTAATGATATTGATGTTTTACTGACCGAATTACTTTTCCTTCTTTGTTATACTTTGTCTGTTTGACTATATTGCCAAATTTATCATACCTGGTTATCTTTAAATAAGAGTCCTTTCTATATTTAAACCCTCTAAAGGTTTCTATTTTATTATCCCCCTGGTCATATTTTATCGTTATTGTGTAATTCAAAATGTTCGCAGGAATGTAGCAAGCGATTTTGGTCAGCTTATCATTATTATAACGAAAGATCGTTCTTTCCGACTCATTTTTGGACGTGCCCCGGCCAAAGTATTCATCACTTATCAAATTACCCAGGCTATCATATTTAAAGACAGAATTCGATTCTAATGTCAAATTTTTATCATAATAAGATACTTCCGTCACTTCACCTTTCCCATTGTATTTATACAACGTTTTTGCGTAAAACAGGGTATCATTAGCTATCGGTTCAATGCTTTCATACATTTCAATGATATGACCGGCACTATCGTATTTATAGCCATGGGCACTGCGTAAAGTATCTCCCTTATACCATCCTTCATTATCCATTTCAATTTTCGATAACTCATTTCCCAAACTGTCGTACCGGTAATACACACTGAAATAAAATTTATATTTTACAAGTTTGCCTTTCGATAATTTCGCGTACCAGGTCCTTTCCGTTACGCTTGATACGTTCCCAAATAAGTTATTATTAATTGTATTGTTACTTAAGCTAAAAATCATTAATCTGGGAGTGACGTACTTGTTTAATCCTTCCTTTTGCGCCCAGGATTTTACAAAATATACGCTTAGTAGTAAGCTCAGAAATACCTGTTTCATTCGGATATCACTTTAAGCGGTTTTTCGTGAAGAATACAAAACCATTAGAAGAACGGCAGCAAACCACATGTTGGTAGCACTTAGAAACTAAGCAGGATCTTCGGAAGTACTATTTTCACCTCTTTGTTCTTGTTTTCATCTTTCCAGTAAACAATAAAATTAACCTTTGCCGCAGTCACTCGAAACCCGAGATTTTGCCTAGCAATGAGTGAATCCTTAAAGGCCTTTGAATATTTGAGAATCAATTCACCCTGGACATTTGCCAGTCCATCTTCTTTGATGGTTAGGTTACTTCCGCTTTGTAAATTTTCAATCCTCTGCTGAACATATTCAAAGTATCCTAATTGGACGTCTTTATGAGTTAAATAAAATCCTATTTGTTTTGGTTCGTTGTATTTCTGATTATTGACAGTATAGGACAAACCGTTGGTAATTAGCGGATGAAGAAAATTACTATTATAATGAATTGATAAATTCGTCCTCGCCCTGGTGATGGCGACATATAATTGCCGCTTATTCTCATCCGGTCCATGTTCAAAATCTTTCAGTAAAATAAAAATATTATCAAACTCTTTACCCTTCGCTTTGTGAATAGTGGATGCGTAGATTACTTCAGAATCCACTTCAACGAAATCTTCGATTTTTGATTCGCTCAGAAAAATCTTCCAATCACTCTTATATTTTCTCAAGGGATTAATCGCCTCAAATTGCTTTATAACGCATAAAGTCAGATCAAGCTTAGTACTATTCTGGAAAAAGGCAG
>JABDFX010000159.1:0-2871 GCA_013286315.1 Bacteroidota bacterium
AATCTACGGCGAACCTCCGCTCAAACGTCTTTTTCTCCGATAGAATACAGGTGGATGAGCGGAGGATCGGCGGTGAATGGATAACGATATAAGAATCGCTAATGATCGGCTAAACGATGACTATGAGATGACTATAAGTTCACTCTAAGATCACTGGACGATTGACAGATTGCAACATGCTCAATGTCAGGTTTAGAATTGCCCGCCGTTCCGAATTAATCCTTCGTTCTAAAGGATTGTAATACATCGTATTTGGTTACAATATGGAAATTGCCGCTTTCATCTTTGGCGAGAACGGCGCCGTTTTCCCTGCTTATCAGCGAACTAATTCTTTCTACTGCCGTGTCAAACGCAACCACCGGATATGGTGCTTCAATTACTTCCTGTATTTTTTTGCTTCTGATATCCGTTCCGTTACTGAGCATGATATTGAATAAGCCACTCTCACTGACAGCGCCGACCAGCGTACCGGATCTCAATACGGGTATATTTTCAATATGTAACTCCTTCATCCTGTCAACGGCTTCACCGACAGTTTGTTCGGGAGTCATGGTAACCAGTGGATGTGATCCCCTGGAATTTACTATGTCCCGGAATGTTTTTACATCCAGGAATCCGCGTTCCATCATCCATTGATCGTTATAGATTTTTGCAACATAACGACTGCCATGATCGTGGAAAATACAAACGACCAGGTCGTCCTTCTTCAATCCGTTTTTTAATTGCATCAGCCCCTGCAAACAACTTCCTGCACTGTATCCGCAAAAAAGCCCTTCCTCCTTAGCCAGCCGGCGTGCCATAACAGCGCCAGCCTTATCTGTTACCTGTTCGAAATGATCAATCACTTTCATATCGTAATTCTCCGGCACAAAATCTTCACCAAACCCTTCCGATACATAAGGATGCACTTCATTCATATCAACTTGTCCGGTATTATAATATTTGGTTAACAGAGACCCAAAAACATCGATGGCCCAGATTTGTACATTTGGATTTTTTTCTTTCAGATACATGGCCGTGCCGGTAATCGTACCACCCGTACCCGCTGTGCAAACAAGATGTGTGATTTTACCACCCGTCTGTTTCCAGATTTCAGGACCGGTACTTTCATAGTGTGCAAGCCGGTTTGCGAGATTATCATATTGATTGCAATAAAATGAATTCGGAATTTCTTTTGCCAGCCTCTTTGCAACTGAATAATAACTACGTGGATCTTCAGGCTCTACATTTGTCGGACATACGATCACTTCTGCGCCTACCGCTTTTAAAATATCTGATTTCTCTTTTGACTGTTTATCAGTAGTGGCAAAAATACATTTGTATCCTTTTACACAGGCTGCCAAAGCCAGACCCATGCCGGTATTTCCGCTGGTTCCCTCAATGATAGTCCCACCTGGTTTCAGTTTACCTTCTTTCTCTGCAACCTCAATCATCTTAACAGCCATCCTGTCTTTTATGGAATTACCCGGATTAAAATAATCCACTTTTGCAACAACCATACACGGAAAATCGCGCGTGATTTTATTGAGGCGGATCATCGGTGTATTTCCGATGGTTTCCAGAATATTATTTTTTATATCCATCCCCAAATGTACAAAGGATTATGCATTGTCTCCTTTGGACCAATGGCCATCATGGGCAGTATTTTTCTTGCCCTGCATGAATTTGTCAATCAGAATCAGTCCGAGAATGACGTTGATCCCGATAAAAATATTTACATAAGCATTATTCAGCAGCTTACCCCAGTTCAGCTTGTTGGCATCGAGGTAATACGCGGGAAGCAGGGAGCCGGTCGGATTATCCACCCAATGTAGTTGTCCGATAAAATAAACAAAAAGCCCTCCAATCATAATCAGGAAAAAAGCAGTTATTCCCCGGATTACATTCTTGTTGATATAATTTTTAGTTGCCGGTGCAACCTGAAATTGTGTAATTTCTTCCATCACGTTTTTGGAAAACCGGAGGGAAGGTATTTCCAGTTCCTCCTTTTGTAACAGGATATGAATGCTTTTCAATTCCCTGTATTTGATCTGCCATTCCAAATCTTCCGCAAGGTGGCGGGTTATCCTTTCCTTTTCCACAGGACTGATATGACCGTCTATATATTCCCAGATTAGTTTTTCCATCTCCTGATCCATACGATTCCTTTTTATAAACGAATTTTCAAATAATTGATTTTGTTCTCCCTTAATCCGCATGTATTTCCCGTACCTCATGAGCAAAATATTTTTCCATCTTTTCTTTTAGACGCTGCCTTGCCCGGTGTAGTTTCACTTTCACCGTATTCGGATCCAGACGCATGATTTTTCCAATTTCCTCCAGGGTTTGTTCAGCTTTATAAAAGAGATTCAATACCTGGGCATCATCCACACTTAACATGGAAATTGCCTGGCTTAGCATAGTGTGACGTGATTTTTGCTCGACGAGGTTCGCATTGAAACCCGATTCCCTGTTTTCCACCTGTAAACCGATTCTTTCATTATCAAGAGAATGCGTATCCAGCTTTTTTCTCCTTAAAAAACTCAGGCAGGTAGTACGGGTGATCGTGAATAACCAGGTGCTGAATTTTGAGTCCCCCCGAAAGTCTGCCAGTGAACGGTAAGCTTTTACGAATACATCCTGGGCTATTTCTTCAGCGTCTTCAGGATTCTCCGTAAACCGAAGAACCAGTGTGAATACATAATTCTGGTACTTTTCAACCAATATCCTAAACGCAGACTGTTCCCCCTTCAGGATCCTGCTAATGATTTCCTCATCTGGTTGCCCGGTTGTAGTCACATGGATAAGACGTTGTATATGATATTCCGGTTACAGGCGGAAAACAGGGAATCGGGTTTCAATGCGAACCTCGTCGAGCAAAAATCACGTCAC
>JABDFX010000159.1:2881-4284 GCA_013286315.1 Bacteroidota bacterium
GCCCAAGGTAAGCTTAAAGCGTAAAGCCGTCCAAAGCAACGATCTTCTCCAAAAAATAACCGGACTGCTGTAACCTGGGCGGAAAAGGTCTCGTCTGATCAGGTATTACAGCAATTGATAAAATTTAAAAACAAGTATATGGGACCCGATCAACTGGTATTTTTTTGGCTTATTCTCTGTAGTGTTTCGATTTGTGCGTTATTGTTTGGAAACAGGTATTTAAACAATCGTGAAAATATGGCCATGATTGAAAAGGGTTTGGACCCAAAATTGAAACAGGAACGTCGTCCGGCTCCCTTTCGTAATCTGAAATGGGGATTATTACTGGTGGGCGCCGGTCTCGGTTTATTTGCAGCTTATCTTATGGATAATTTCATGTTATATAACATACATCACCTGACAGCCAATGAATCCAATGACGGAGCGAATGCACCCATTTATTTTGCTTTGATCGCCATCGGCGGAGGTATTGGTCTGATACTATCTTATAAAATCGAAAGAAAAAATTTACCGGATAACAAGATTCTTTAATGTTTTGAAACTGCGGAGGGCATGGGGTTGTTGGATTCCAACAACTCCATTGCTTTTTTCAGAACAGGGTCTTTCTGATTCATAATGAAATAATAACCTTGTGAACGCCAGAGCATCCTGGCCAACAGTGCTTTTACGCGAATTTCAACCTGACCACGGTCCTCGCCAGATACTCCTGACAAATGGATTGAGTCCTTTTTGGCATATATCACCAAGTCATTCCAAACAGCTTCGTCGTTTTTAAATCCTGCATAAAAATCAGCGGGAGTCTGGTATTTTCGTAATTCGGGCTGATGATGAATATAATATTCATAAATAAAATTATTGAGTGTCCCAGTGATATATAGCGCACTTACACTTCGTGCGATCTGGGTTGTATCTACTGCAACAAATACATCTGGTGTGATTCCTCCTCCGCCATATACCTGTCTGCCGGCGGGTGTGCGGAAAACCGGTCCTGCATGAACACTGGTCGTATCTCCATGAAGCATTTCCCCATTATGGAACCGATCGTACACTTCTTCATTATATGCTTCGCGTCCCTTGTTGTAAGGCTTCTGAATGCTTCGTCCCAATGGGGTATAATAACGTGCAATTGTCAGTCTTAATTCACTGCCATCGTTCAATTCAAAAGGTTCTTGTACCAGGCCTTTACCAAAAGTGCGACGGCCGACAATGGTAGCCCGATCCCAATCCTGTAAGGCACCAGTAAGAATTTCACTGGCCGATGCCGTACCTTCGTCGACCAGCAGGATGAGTTTTCCGGACTCAAAACTTCCGGGTCTTTGCGCATGATATTCCTTACGCGGGCTCTTCCTTCCTTCTGTATATACGATCAGGTCGTCATTTCCGAGGAACTCGTCCGCCATATT
>JABDFX010000160.1:0-1743 GCA_013286315.1 Bacteroidota bacterium
AATTCTGCAGCAGCGCATTGAGGCTTTGTCCATCCTGCATCTGCGGAATGGATAGATAATCGGCCCGCTGAAAAATCGGAGCTTCCTGAAATAATTGTCTTACAAGCATGAATGGGCTGTGACCAATCTGGAATGAGAAAACATAAACTCCCAGAATCATTGTGGTCAGACAGAACTGTGCAAAACTGACAATGGTAAGCATGGGCGCCTCCTGCTTCTGCGCGCGAAGCATCAAAATAGTTCCCAATACAGCATTCCACATCATCCACAATAAAAAACTCCCCTCCTGCGCTTCCCATATGCAGCTCAGCATATATTTCGGATCCAGGCTTTTGCTGGAATGCTCCCAGGCAAAATTGTATTCGAAATAATGTTTGTGAATGATATAGAAAATGGTTGCGAAAACAATGAAAACGGAAATCCCGTTCAGCAAAAATGCAAATCGCGCCATCCTTTTCCAGGAATCGGATTCACCGGGGATTTTAGCATTTGCAGATTTGAAATAAGAAATGGTAGCTACCAGTGATCCGGCAAAAACTGCATTGCCATGGACATTGTTCAGTTGCTGTGTGCTGGGTACCGGTATCATGATGGGAGCAGCCTGGGCTTATGAGTCTCTTACATTTGGCGGTTACTGGGCCTGGGATCCGGTAGAAAACGCTTCACTGGTTCCCTGGCTGGTATTGCTTGCGGGGATGCATACCCAGGTAATATATAATGCGACAGGCCACTCTCTTCGTGCGACCTATCTTTTCCTGATACTCGGCTTCACACTGATTTTATATTCTACCTTTCTTACACGCAGCGGAATATTGGGCGATACCTCGGTTCATGCATTTGTCGGTTCCGGCCTTGATCTGCAGCTTATATTATTCATTGCTGTTTTTCTTATTCCTGCACTCGTCTTATATTTTTCCCGTTATAGCCAGATTCCGCATGTAGCCAAGGAAGAGAACACATGGTCAAGAGAATTCTGGATGTTCATCGGTTCACTCGTGATTTTTTTATCGGCCATTTTTATCATGATCGCCACATCACTTCCGGTGCTCAATGATATATTTAAAACGAAGTGGTCTACCGGCGACGACCCGAAATTTTCTTATAACCGAATCGAGATTTTCATCGCTATTATCCTCGGCCTGCTGACGGCTGTTGTACAGTATCTAAAATATAAAAATAGTTCACCGCGGCAGGTGTTGAAAAAACTATTACCAGTTACTGTAGCGGCACTGATTATTTCTATTTGTATCAGTGTATTCGGAGAAATGCAATATACCCAGTACGGATCAGGATTCCAGGCCGCGATTCACCTGGCATTGTTTGGAGGGATCTACGCAGTAATCGCGAATGCGACGTACATTTTCATTTCCATGAAGGGTAAATTAAAAATGGCCGGTGCATCGGTTGCTCACGCCGGCTTTGGATTGTTGCTTGTGGGTATCCTGATTTCTTCATCCAAAAAAGAAGTGCTTTCACATAATACAACAGGCATCAATATCCCTTTTGATCCGAAAACAAAAGAGGATCCACTCGAAAACCTGACCCTCGTAAAAAATGTAAAAACGGATATGGGTAAGTATTATGCTACTTATCTAAGTAATGATTCCGTAAACACGGCCGGAAACATCATTTATTTCAAAGTCAATTTCCAGGATAAAAAAACAGGAGAGTCCTTCGACCTGTGGCCAAACCTGATAAGGAATACCAAAGGGCTTGAAAACTTTTCGAATAACCCTGATAAAC
>JABDFX010000160.1:1753-4279 GCA_013286315.1 Bacteroidota bacterium
GATAAACAACATTATCTCAACCGTGATATTTTTACCTATATCAGTTTTGCCAATATCCTGGACAGGCAAAGGGATACATCTGGTTTCAAAAGCTTTCCGGTGGCCCTGCACGATACCGTTTTTTATTCCAAAGGAATGATGATACTGGATACAGTCTTAGTAAATCCATCCAATGATAAATATCATTTCGGTCCGACAGATACGGCCCTCCTGGCAAAAATCCATGTCATTACGCGGGATAGCCAGCAGTATACCATGTCACCGCTTTTGTATGTGAAAAACAATATGATTTACCGCGTCGCGGATACGTTGTATGCGCAGAATCTTGCGGTCAGGCTGGGGTCAGTTATGAATAATAAAAAGATAGAGTTGCTGACCAAGGAATCAACAGATATGGTTCCTTTCGTATCTCTTAAAGTATATATGTTTCCCCAGATCAACCTGGTCTGGATAGGAGTCATCATCATGATGACCGGGTTCGTCATGAGTATCGTCAACCGGCGTAAAAGCCTGATTAGAAAGCAACCAGAGCCGCTTTCCTAGGAGCCCCGGGCAGCTTGGGCGGTCCCGGATTTTGTACTAACTTTAGCTTTTACATGCCCCTTTTTCGCGCACGATACATTTACATATTTATACCGTTTATCCTGTTGATGATGGTGCAATCCGCATTTGCGCAACAGCAGCCGCCTTCAAAACTTTCCCAGCAACAACAGGATTCAATAAAAAAGGCATCTGCCCTGCAGCCGTCTTCAAAACTTTCCCTGCAACAACAGGATTCAATAAAAAGGGCATCCGC
The DNA here is from genome assembly GCA_013286315.1 of Bacteroidota bacterium. Lineage (GTDB taxonomy): Bacteria > Bacteroidota > Bacteroidia > Chitinophagales > Chitinophagaceae > Puia. The sequence continues at coordinate 2,550 of JABDFX010000160.1, forward strand.
CCTGCAGCAGTTCAATAACCGGTTCGGTAAAAACGATACGATTTGGAGCCAGGTGATTGTTTATGACGGAGATACCATTCCGGCGAAAACACTGACGGTCGTTTTCGTTGATAAAGCAATGACGCATGCTATGCGCAGGCGTATGGAGGCGCTGACCAGATTACGCAACGCTGTCTATGTCACGTACCCTTATGCGCGGAAGGCCGGCATGATCTTAAATGACATGAATGCGCAACTGGCAAAAATGAATTCTGAATCAGAGAAGAAGGATTATATAAAAGGGAAGGAAAAGGAATTGAAGAAGGAATTTACAGACCCCATGGAAAAACTTTCTGTTTATCAGGGTCAGATTCTGATGAAACTTATCAACCGTCAAACGGGTAATAACTGTTATGATATCATTAAAGAATACCGGGGCAGTTTCTCTGCCAGATTATGGCAAACCGTTGCTTTCTTTTTTGGTAGCAGCCTGAAGCAGTCATATGATGCACAGGGAGATGATCATAATATTGAGGTGATTGTGCAAGAGGTCGAGAGGATGTATAGGGGTTGATTTTCACAATGTGTAAAATGTGGAATTGTGGGAAAGGTAGAAAGGTGAGAATGAAATGTAAATTTGAATTTCGAATTTTCATCCTAAATTTTTAATTCTACTTCCACACTTCCATACTTGTGTTAGAGTGTTTGAATTTTCCCGATAATGCCAGTGGTTGAAAATCCGGGAACAATTGGATTAATAACAACTCGTCCGCCGGCGGCATTAACTTCCCTGGCACCTACGATTTCTTCGATCGTATAATCTCCTCCCTTTACAAGCACATCCGGCTGTACGAGTTCAATCAGTTCGAGCGGAGTGTCTTCTTCAAATATTACTACGGCGTCAACCATCACCAGAGAGGCGAGCATAAGTGCGCGTGACTGTTCATCCATCACAGGGCGACCAGCTCCTTTCAACCGGTTTGCTGATCCATCGGAATTTAAACCGACAATAAGGAAATCCGCTTCCCGGGCAGCATCTGATAAGGAAGCGATATGGCCAGGGTGTAGTATGTCGAAACATCCATTGGTGAAAGAAATTGTTTTGCTGATCATTCTCAAACGGTTTACCTGGAAAACAATTTCCTTCCACGAAAAAATTTTATGATGGATATATTGGGGATGGTTCATCCTTGATATTTTTTTTGCGATTTACACGTGGTAACAGAATAAAACTGAACACGCCAAAAGTAATGAAACTTAAAAACTGTCCGAACCAGAGTAGCCATCCAAGTGCCTGCCCATAAGGTTCTTGTGGTACATGATATAAAGCAACTGTTTCCATAACGAGAAAAGCATAGGCGCCGATCCCGCCGGGAGAAACAATCATACCCACACTGCCCATAACCAGAACCGTCAAAGCATCTGCCAGTCCCAGATGACTGGTTTCATCAATTGCAAAAAATCCGCACCAGGTACTGAGCAGATACATGACCCAGATACCAATGGTATAAAAGAAAAAGAGGGGTTTGTTTTTCAGCGCACGTACGCTGATCAGTCCGTGCCAGACACCCAGAAGAATTTCCTTTATTTTCTGTACAATATTGATATGACCGAAACGGCTGAATATGATTTTCAGGACAAACAGGGAAATGACAAAACCTGCCGCCAGAAAAATTATTTTTCTATAGGCCGTTTGTCCGTTTTTGTTTTGAAATGCCGGGTAAACGTAATTATTAAGCAAAGAGGAGATG
>JABDFX010000161.1 GCA_013286315.1 Bacteroidota bacterium
ATATGGGATGGCGATTGGATCAGACCAGTATATTTTCAAATCCATGGAATTGACAGGAAAAGCAAAGACAGAGAACAAAAACCTGGTTATCTGCTCCAACAATTATGCAATTGTCAATATGTGTAGTCTTGAAAATGTTCCCATTTATACTGACATGGGAAAATTACAAAAGCCACTGAACAATTCTCTTCCGGTCAGATTGCTCATTGCGGCAGATACTACCACACCTGGAATTTCAGTACCTATGCTCCTGGATCCGGTAGTAAGGCCGGATCTCGTTTTCAAAAATGTAAGTTATTATATCGTGGACCTGCCTAAGACGAATTTTTGAGTACTTATATTATCATACCTGCTTTTAATGAATCCCCGGGACTTGCCGCGGTACTTGAATCACTGCTACCGCTGAATTACGGCATTATTGTAATTGATGACGGATCTGCAGACGAAACCCATAAAATAGCGGGCGCCTTTCCTGTATTATTAATCCGCCATGAATTAAACCTGGGTCAGGGCGCTGCCCTGGAGACTGGTATGGAAGCAGCCAGGAAATTGAATGCGGATTTTGTAATCCATTTTGACGCAGACGGTCAACATAATCCCTCAGATATCGCACAATTGCTGGTCCCGTTACAGAAAGACGAAGCAGATATTGTTTTTGGTTCCAGGTTTCTTGAAAAAAAACCGTCCGGGTTGAATTTTTCAAAGAAAATTATCCTGAAAGCCGGTCGCTGGATAAACTACCTGATCACCGGCATTTTACTTACAGATGCACATAACGGATTAAGGGCTTTTAATAAAAAAGCCTTACACAGTATCCATTTTCATCAGTCGGGAATGGCTCATGCTTCTGAAATATTGTATGAAGTGAGACGGAAATCATTGCGATATTTGGAAATGCCTGTCCATATCAGTTATACGGATTACTCAAAACACAAGGGGCAGGGATTACTTAACTCGGTAAATATTCTATTTCATTTATTATTTAAAAAATAATTATGACAAAGTTCCAGGTGTTGGGTGTAGCAGCCCTGCTGTTTATTTTGATCAGTTATTTGAGGAAATTCCGGCAGCCGGCGTTGGATAAATTATTCATCGGCTTCCTGATGGCCACAGGGATATTTTTTGTACTGTATCCGGAAGTTACGAATCAATTGGCTCACTTCCTCGGTATCGGACGTGGCGCTGATCTCATTTTTTACCTGGCCATTCTCGGTTTTGGATACATTATCCTTTTGTTATACTCAAAAATAAAAAAACTGGAGGATCGGCTGACGCAAATCGTCAGAAAGCAATCTCTTGAATCCATTAAACTGCCTGATAAAAATGCATGATGATTTGTCTTTGGAAAGAATCGTACCGGATCGAATGGATAGTCAGGATGCATTTGATATGAAGACACTTCAATTACACATCGAACGATATGCATTTGCTATCCGGAACGGTAAACCCGGTGATGTGTTGGATATTGCCTGCGGAACAGGTTATGGGTCATTCCAGTTATTACAATGTGACAAATATGTACAAAGCAGGGTTATTGGAGTAGATATTGATCAAACGACGATCGATTATGCAAATAAGAGGTATTCGAATCCGGCGATCCATTTTGTTTGCGCGGATGCCATGTCATATCAGGATCCGGGAGGATACGATACTATAATCAGCCTTGAAACCATTGAGCACATAAAAGACGCGGGCTTATTCGTGAAGAAATTGCATTCGCTTTTAAAAAAAGATGGCGTGCTCGTTGTTTCTGCTCCTGTTACACCTTCTACGGATGGTAACCCGCATCATCTGTCGGATTTTTCCGTACCCCGCTTCAAAAAACTTTTTGAAACATCCGGATTTATAGTAGAATCCGAATTCGTCCAGGTGCAACCCTTTTCGTTAAAAAGTATTTTGCGTTCAGGCAATCAGCGGCTCTCGAAAACAAGAAAAAATATTTTGAAATATTATTTCGGGCACCCGGGGGTATTTTTAGCCAGATTACGCTCTTTAATTACGGATGGACTTAATAACAAGTATATGACCCTGGCTCTGCGGAAATCCTGACGGCTATTCATTCACTAATGCGTTTATTAATTCATTAAATTCTTTCTTGAATGTTTCATAATGTTCGCATGTTCCCGGGCCGTTAAAGCCCGTTTCAATTTTACGGACATCCCCTTTTTTATCGATAAAAATGGTGGTGGGAAATCCAATGATTTTTTGAATTTCGGGAATGGTTTTTTCAGTTCGAAGTGAATCATCTACTGATACGCCGGTTGCTAGGATCGGATAGGTTACATGAAAACGGGTTATAAATGGTTGCAGTAATCTTATAGTATTGGCAAAGGAGGTGGTTCTTTCATATGCCAGTCCGATGATCGCAATCGGTCTGGATTTATTTTGAATATACCAGGGAGCCAGGAAGCGTGTTTCATCCATACAATTGGGGCACCAGGAGCCGAGGATCTGAATGATTACAACTTTATTTCTAAGGGCGGGATCCTTGAGAGAAATCATGTGGCCATTCAGATCCGGAAATCTGAAGTGAAGTTTGGCATTGTCTGAATTTCTCAATTGCGTCTGACTGAATTCATCCGGAAGTTTTGCCTGCGGGTTTTTTTCTGCCACCCAGGTTTCAACCGATACAGCACCTGCATAATAGAAGCCTTCTGTCATTTTGGTCGAATCCAGTATTTTACTGGTAAAGTAATAGGCATGGCCCCCGTCAAAAGTTGACAGTTTTAAAGTGTCGCCGCTAACCACTCCTTCCAGATACCGGTAATCACCCGTAATAGTAAGAAAAGTGCCAGCTATATGTGATCCGGATTGTGTGAATTCGCCGATGGATTCGGTTGAATCATTTGTCCCCTTAAAATGTACCGACCATCGGCCGGAGATATTAAACAAGGGTGCCTGATATACGGGAAATCGCTGGGAAACATTAAACTCGGCAGAGAATCGCATGGTGACCAGATGATCACCGTAGTTTTTTATCCAATCTCCCTGGAGATATTTTGAGTTCACCAAACGCAGGGCAAAGTAAGAATCGTAAAAAGGCATATGGATATAAAGTGAATCAGCATTTTCCCTGACATCATTAACCAGCAACCGTTCGGCTCCATTGACGACATAAATTGTTAATTTACCGGATCGGAGTTTTGTTTGAAAATTAAAAACGATTGTTTTGCCGTCGGGACGAATAATTTCGCCGCGCCATATACCAATAGATAACATACTCTTTCGACGGACTGCATAACCGGAATCTGTTTTTGCAAAAGAGGGGTTGGGCAAAATGAAAACAAATAATAAAACGGCGAACAGGCTACGGAAAAAATTTAGCATATTTAAAATTCTGTAGCAAAGTTATGGTCAATAACCGGTTGATAGATTCTTTGGGTTGCTTAACTTTATCGATATGACAAAAAGAGCGAAGGTCTTGTGTGTGATCTGCCTGTTCTCATCCATATTTTATCTGCAAATAAATGCGCAAGTTGTGATACCATTATACGATCAGGAAATTCCCAATTCCAGGATGGTTGTAAATGAAGAATATTCCCGCATAGAACCCGGTAATATACTGATCGTATATAAAGTTTCAAGACCCAGCCTGACAATATTTCTGGCGCCCAAAAAAAAGGCGACGGGCGCCGCAGTAATAATATGTCCGGGTGGAGGTTATTCCAATCTGGCGATGGGGTATGAGGGAACTGAAGTAGCACAGCGATTTAATGAGTCCGGCATTTCAGCATTTGTATTAAAATACCGTATTCCGGACGACGAAACCATGATCGACAAAGAAATCGGACCTCTGCAGGATGCCCAGCGCGCGCTGTTGGTCGTGCGATCCCGTGCCGCTGAATGGGGGATAGATTCCAAACGTATCGGAATAATGGGGTTTTCTGCCGGTGGTCACCTGGCCGCGACTGCGGGAACTCATTTTCAAAAAAATTATATTGACAATCCTGACCATATTTCCTTGCGTCCGGATTTTATGCTGCTCATTTATCCTGTCATCAGCTTTAAACCTCCCATTGCTCATATGGGATCTGCCCACAATCTGCTTGGACCTAATCCTTCTAAAGAAGAAATAAACGAATTCTCCAACGAGTTGCAGGTAACAGATCTAACGCCGCCGGCTTTTCTCGTTCATGCCAGGGATGATAACGTTGTACCTTATGCGAATAGCTTGGTTTTT
>JABDFX010000162.1 GCA_013286315.1 Bacteroidota bacterium
GGCGGGACAGTGGCTGCAGTGTAAACTTTTTCCCGGATGTCCGGGATGAAACTCACAGCTACGGGGATAGCGCCGGTATCACACCGGACTTCCCTTTTAACCCCACCATGGCGGGGACCAGATTCTGCAAATGTAAAGCAGTGAATTAGAAGCGCGAAGAATTTATTTTTTAGGGACTTTATTAAAATTGACTGTCAGTCCGACAAAATAATTGGCCGTGGCTGCAGCATTGTAATACCTGCCCCCGGCAGCATTGATATCGTTGCCAAGGCTATATTTGGCATTGAATGCATTTTCCACCCCGGTGAAAACAGTAAGAATCAATTTTTGTACGGTCGTGGAATATCCGATCCTTCCACCTGCCAATTGGTATGCACCGGCGTAAGCACTATTCGCATCATCCAAAGGCATTTTATCACTGTAATAATAGGTGAGGTGAAGGAAAATTCCAGGCTTGCTGTTCAGGTCGATGCCACCTGTAAAAGTATTATTGGCTACGCCCGGCAGGTGTTTACCGTCATAGTTCACGGCATTTTTTTTAAAATCACCGTAGGTAAAATTATCCAGCGTGTAAGAGGCCCAGAGTCGCGCGCTGTTAATGAACCCCATGCCTGATGGTAACAACTGATAGGATACTTGTGATTCAATACCTTTTTGTGTAGTTGATCCGGCATTGGTATAATAATCTGCGTTGCTGGAATCCTTGCGTACGACGATGGCTTGTTGCAGTTCAAAATAAAATGCTATCAATTCAATATACAGGCGTTGATTAAAGAAACCGGATTTTATACCGGTTTCATAACTGATTCCGTTTTCCGGTTGCAGATCAGTGTTGATACTTCCGGTGGAAGGTAACACTTCAGAAACAGCGGGTGGCGAGAAACCTTTTGACAGGCTCGCATATAATAAAATGTCCGGCGTTATCTTTTTTGAAAGTGCAAGACGCGGAGCCAGTTCATTCCCAAATGTTTTATTTCTGGGCACGAATCCAGGTACAGAAATCCGGTTGATACCAATAAAGGCCTCATTAAAACTCAATCCGGCAGAAGCCTGCCAGCCCTTCGCGAAAAACAGATCGGCCTGCGCAAAAAAAGTATAGGTCCATGTATTGATATTATCGTTTGTTTGCAAAGTATCCGGCGCACCGTTTTTGTTGCCATAATCCTGTGTTTGAAAAAACCCCTTCTGGGCTTCTCCGCCGAAACTGATGTGAAGCAAATCGGTTGTATAATTAAATATGGTTCTTCCCCCGAAATGTGGCTCACTGCGAAACTCGTAATTCCTGAAAGTCGGATTCTTGTAGTTCGTATAAGCCGCATAAAAATTAGTCGTATTCTCAAAGGTTGAACTGATGCGACAGGTATTCGTGATCCCCGCCATAAATGTTTTCTGATAGATGGCTGCCTGTGACTGGTCGGCAGAAGGATTGCCACCCGCAGCTGGCCGCGACTGTTTTGGATTCGCATTGTATTCGGCCAGTGTTAAAGCACCGGGTGTTTGATAAAAGAGATCACCATAAAATGCGTAGGTACTGAGCGTTTGTTTATCGGTGTTTTTCAACATGGACTCCCAGGTAATAATATCCCTGTGCAGGTTGGTATGATTTCGATAACCGTCGGAAGTCTGATGGGAATAATTGATGATATTTCCGGCCTGCTGATTACCCGACCGCACTTGCGCATTGATCGTGTTACTGTTAAATGAACCGTAACTGTATTCAGCGGTAAATCCGGATTGCCAGGTATTTGGTCTTGATTTAATAAGGAGAGCACCTCCTGTGGAGGCTCCGTATAAACTGCCCGCCGGGCCCTTGATTAATTCGAGTGAATACATATCGAAAGGTGCAAGCTGCGTCAGATAAGTATTGCCTCCCGGATCAGTGAAAGGTATTCCATTCAGGTATACCTTCACATTTCTTACGCCAAACGGAGAACGAAGTGTGCTTCCCCGGAAACTGATTCTATAACTACCGGGGGATCGTTCTTCCATACGCACGCCCGGAATACTATTCATCGCAGATACGATACTCATTTTGTTATAGCGGTTCCACTCTGCTGTTGTGATTACGCCAACTGCCGCTGATACATCTGCCAGTCGCCGGTTTTGCTCATACGCACTGACGACCACTTCCTGTAATAATTTTCTGTCGGTGCTGTCGTAGCCTGCCAGTTTTTCCGATGCCGGAAATATTAATAATTTCGAACTGTCCTGCGCATAAGTGATTCCGGAAATTGTCAAAAGCGCCCCACAAATCCAGTTTTTCATTCCTTGGTTTTATTCCTTGCCAAAAGTAGAATGAATATTTCATTATCTTAATGTTTCTGCCGGGAACGCATGATTAAACGGGACTATGACAAAAAATGTTAAGCTGGGCGTTTTTGATTGCACGATGATTGTTGTGAGCCTTGTGATTGGCATGGGTATATTCCGGACACCCGCCAACGTAGCCAGGCATGTTCCGGATACCTTCCTGTTTTTCTTTACTTGGATTGCCGGGGGTGTTGTCGCCTTGTGCGGCGCGTTGACATATGCTGAAATCGGATCCAGATTACCCGTGACCGGCGGCTATTATAAAATCTTTTCCTATGGATATCACCCTTCCATCGCCTTTGCCATTAATTGCATCATATTGATCTCCAACGCTGCTTCACTTACGGGTGTGGCGTTGATCGGCGCTGAATATATTTCGGGTGTTATTTTTCCATCCGTTACCGATCCGGCAGCATTGCAGGCCAGGGAAATCGCCATCGCATTATTTTCAATTGTATTGTTTTATAGCGTGAATCTGCTGGGACTGAAAATGAGTTCGCGAACGCAAAACGTATTGACGATTATAAAGATTTCCCTGATCGTGCTTTTAATAACACCTTTATTTTTTGCCGACGGCTCTAAATCCACTGTACTGCAACACGCCGTATTTCCGGGATGGATGGAATATTTGAAAGGTTTTGGCGTGGGATTGATTGCCGTTTCTTTTACCTATGGCGGATATCAGCAGACGATTAATTTCGGATCTGACATTGCGAAACCGGGTAAGAATATTCCGCGTGGAATATTTATGGGCATCTTTATCATCATCATCCTGTACCTGAGCATAAATTATGCATACATACGTGTAATTGGCCTGGATGGCCTCCGGAATACAAAAGGAATTGCCTCCGTTATGGCATCCCATGTTTTTGGGGACGCGGCGGGTAAAATTCTTTCTATCCTTCTTTTTCTGTCTGTTCTGGCTTACGTAAATGTTCTTTTGATGAGCAATCCGAGGGTAATGTATGCCATGGCTGAAGATGGTGTGCTGCCCAAAATATTTGCAAAGCGTACCGCGACCACCGATGTACTATTCACTTCATTGACCGCTTTTGCTGCGGTCTGCGTGCTGATCGTCTTTTGGATGAAAGCTTTTGACAGAATCCTGAGTTTCACCATTTTTCTGGATTGCTTTGGAATGGCAGCTTCTGCCGGAACCATATTTAAACTCAGAAAGGAAAAAGTGCATCCGAAAGGTGAAGAGTTTTACGAGATGAAGTTATATCCCCTGCTTCCGATTGTTTTTATCGCAGCTTATTCTTTTGTCGCCATCAGCATCGCCCTGGATACTCCATGGACCGCACTCACAGCCCTGATCGTAATGGGAGTTTTTATGTTGATTTACTTTCTGAGCGTAAAACGTAAGGCATAACGCTTAACGCATGAACCGTGACACGAAAACCATCTGTTCAAAAGGCAAAAATGTTAGGTTTTGCTCGTTCCGCCCAAAGCGTTACGCGCTACGTGTTAGGCGTTACGTATAACGCCAAGAGGTCTCTTCTCAATAACACCACGAAGAGGGTATTTTTTTCTGTAACACGCCGTGCTATTTTGCGGGAGATGGGAATTCCGAAACCCATGCATGTTGCGAAGAGTAGGAACATTAAAAATTTTGTATGAGGAAGATGAAGTTCAAAGTATGGAACGCCAACAAAATGCGATCTCAGAGGAATGACTTGAAATTTGAATTTCCGGCAGGATTGGAGGAATTGACT
>JABDFX010000163.1 GCA_013286315.1 Bacteroidota bacterium
ATGGTTTCTGCGAATGGTTTTTCTACGTAAGCGTCACAGCCTCCGTCCACAGCCTGGATTGCATGACGTGCGTGTTGAAAATCGGCTGTACTTATAAAGACGGCATCCGCCAGTTTTTTGTCATATAATTCTTCATTGTTTCTGCAACCCACAATATCATGATTCATTTTTTGCTTCCACTGGGCCATTCCCTCTTCTCTTCGCCGGTTCCATATATCCGAAACAGCAACGATATCGAAATTCAGTTCTTTATAATGATTCATGAAACAAGGCATGTGGGTGGATCTGTGCCTGTCTGAAAATCCGACAACACCAACCCGAACCCTGTCATTGGCACCGATGATTCTATTATAACTGGAGGCAGTGAATCCTGCGCGGGCAAGTAAAACAGCAGATGCTGTCAGAGAAGACTTTCTGATGAAATCACGTCGGGAATTTTTCATTGACTTTTTTTTACAATCGTATCCTAAAGATAACGCAATGTAAAAAAGATTTACTCAGTCATTTTAGGAACCGTTTCCAGTATCCGGCGAAGAAATTGGCGGGATTCTTTTTCTTTGGAATTGGATAAATCATGCAATGTAATTTTATCCAGTAACTGGTCAACGGTGAATTGGATCATCTGCCAGAGTGAACGGGCGGAACAATCAACAGAATTTGTGCAAAGGTTAACCGAACCGGTATGCTGACCGCAGAAATCCTTATCGTATAACAGGCCGCCGAGTGCCTGCAGAACGTATCTTATTTTGATTTCTTTGGAAGGTTTCGCCAGCACATATCCACCCTTGTAGCCTGGTGTACTGTTTATGAAGCCCGCCATTCGAAGGGTTCTGGTCAACTTAGCAACATAGGTGCTGGTAAGTCCTTCCGCCTTGCTGAGTTGGGGAATACTCATACCATCTTCGGTTTCGCAACACGCGATCCGGATCAGTACCCGTAAACCAAATTCTTCCTGTGCAGTAATTTTCATAATAATTTTTTTCAAATAGCCAACCGTTATAAGTCTAAGACGTAAAGCGCAAAGCTGAACGCTATCTCTAAAGCCAGCCGAGTTCCAGCTGAGCCACTTCCGACATTCTGCTTTTATCCCAAGGCGGTGTCCAGGTAACGGCTACATGCACGTCATTCACACCTTTTATTTCCCTTAATTTCTGATCCACTTCGACCGGCAATGATTGTGCAGCGGGACAACCCGGCGCTGTCAGCGTCATAACGATCTGGACATTATTAATAGGCAGAATATTGATTTCATAGATCAGACCCAGTTCATAGATGCTTACCGGAATTTCCGGATCAAATATCGTTTGTAATTTTTCAATTACTTTTTCTTTCAAATCTTCCATTTCCTAATTTTTTGAAGCAACGGGATCCTTTATTTTATAGGCCAGCGCGTAATGTTTCATCTGTTTTATCATGCTCAGTAATCCATTCGACCTGGTTTGCGCCAGATGTGTTGTCATCCCGATTTCCCTGATAAAATCCATTTTAGCGTCCAATATTTCATCGGGTGTTCTTTTGTTCAAAACACGAATCAGCATACTGATCAAACCCTTTACAATAACCGCATCACTATCTGCCTGGAAAAATAATTTTCCGTCTTTATAATCTGCTGCTAACCAAACGGACGACTGGCAGCCCCTTACCCGGTTTTCGTCAGTTTTATATTTCGGATCAAGGGGTGGCAGTTTTTTCCCCAGGTCAATAATATATTCATATTTATCATCCCATGAATCAAACAAGTCAAACTCACTGACGATTTCCTGTTCAGTCTCCACAATATTCGGTTCCGGATTCATCAGGATAATATTTTAACAACCCGGAGTAATCCTTTTACCAATTCATCTATTTCATACCGGGTATTATAGATAGCAAATGAAACTCTGGCCGTTCCGGGAATGCAAAAGTGATCCATTAGCGGCTGTGCACAATGATGGCCCGTTCTGACGGCGATCCCACGGTTATCCAGCAATATGCCGATGTCCTGTGGATGAGCGTTTTCAATCACAAACGAAATCACACTTACTTTCTCCTTTGCTTTTCCTATAATTCTGAGACCGGGAATTTTTTCAAGCTCCTGTTGTCCATAATCCATCAGATCCCGTTCGTGCCGTCGGATTTTTTCTTTTCCGATGGATTGAACAAAATGAATAGCCGATTTAAAAGCGATTACATCCGCTATATTGGGTGTACCTGCTTCAAATTTATAAGGCAGGTCGTTAAAAGTCGTTTTTTGCATTGTTACCTCCTTAATCATTTCACCGCCTGCCTGAAAAGGAGGCATCACTTCCAGCAGGGCTTTCTTTCCATATAGAACCCCTACACCGGTAGGTCCGTAAAGTTTATGTGCAGAGAATGCAAAGAAATCGCAATCCAGATCTGTGACATTAATATCCAGGTGAACGGCCGACTGAGCACCATCAACCATAAACAGTGCGCCCACGGCGTGTGCGTCTGCAATCATCTGCTTCACGGGATTCACCGTACCCAGTGCATTCGAAACATGTACGATGGAAACCAGTTTGGTTTTTGGACCCAGCATTTTATTATACTCGTCCAGCACTAGTTCACCATTTTCATTGATGGGTATTACTTTCAAAATGGCGCCTTTCTCTTCACATAATAATTGCCAGGGTACAATATTGGAATGGTGTTCCATATTACTGATGATGATTTCATCATTGGCCTGAATATTTTTTCTCCCCCAGGAATAAGCTACCAGGTTGATGCCTTCCGTCGTACCTCTGGTAAAAATGATTTCTTCTCTGGAACCAGCCCCGATAAAGGATTTAACAGCATCCCGCGTGTGTTCAAAAGCAGCTGTTGCTTCTTCCGCCAGGGTATGAATGCCCCGGTGAATGTTGGCATTGTAGTTTGTATAATAATGCGTGAGAGCATCCAAAACCTGTTGTGGTTTTTGGGTGGTAGCTGCATTATCCAGATAAATGAGCGGCCGGCCCTTTACCTCCCGGTTCAATATGGGAAATTCCTGCCGGATGACATTGATATCTAAAAATTTTGATTTGGTAAGCGGCGAATTCATGATAAATCTTTTTCCAGGCGATGATTGATCAGCTTTTCAACATATAATTTTAATGCTTCAGGTTTTATCTGCTCCAGGATATCGGAAGCATAGGCACTAAGCAACAGATTGCGGGCTGTTTTCTCTGAAATACCGCGGGATTGTAAATAAAACAAGCCTTCTTCATTCAGCCGCCCCACTGTACAGCCATGCGTGCACTTCACATCGTCTGCAAATATTTCCAGCTGTGGTTTTGTGTTCACACTACAGGAATCGGAAAGCAGTATATTCTTATTACTCTGGTAAGCGTTTGTTTTTTGTGCCGCCTGTCTCACAAATATTTTTCCGTTAAAGACCCCTGTTGCGCTATCGTTTAAAATGCCTTTGTACAATTCGTTACTCAGACAATTGGGTTTGATATTGTCAACGATGGTGTGATTATCGATATGACTTTGGCCAGACTGAAAATACAATCCATAGAGATGTGCCTCACAATTTTTTGCGTCGAGGATCACATTCAGGTTATTACGTACCAGTCCTCCATTTAAAGAAATGGTAACGGTATGGGTAAAACTTTTACCAACCTGGCGGATATGGGTGGTACTTACCTGGTTTGTATTGGTGCCGTCATTTTGAATTTTATAGTATTCGAGCCGGGCAGCATTTTCAACAATAATCTCCATGACCTGGTTTGTAAAACTTTCGTTGTTACCTAGCGTTGAGTAGGATTCAACCACCTGTACCTGGGCCTGCTCATTTACAATCATCAGGCTGCGCGGTTGGGAAAGAATATTTACAGACCGTGCATCCGTGATATGATAAATGTACAGCGGATGTTCAATTTGCTGTCCCTTTGAGATATGAACGAAAACGGCTCCGTGTACAAAAGCCGTATTCAATGCGTTGATTCCGTCCTTCAGATAATGACTGCTGTCTCCCAGCCATTGCGTAACCTGG
>JABDFX010000164.1 GCA_013286315.1 Bacteroidota bacterium
AAGAGCGATATAATCCAGTGATGGTGGATATTTACTCAGGTTGATAAATGAAAGCCACGAGAATAATTGGGTTCTTTGCATATTCCAGTGTGCAGGATCGCCATAATGGTTGTAGGAGCGGAGAATAAAAAAACCTAGAAAAAATACAGACCCGGTAATAAACAGAATTTTCTTTCTTCTAATCGGAGAAAAACTGCTTGTAAATATTTTACCCATACCGTAACCCAGCAGCATAATACCAGTCCACGGTAAAAATGCATATATCAACAGGAAAATATGATTGGGTGCAAATTTTATCGCTTCGAAATTTCCATGATGTATCAGATCCCAGAGAATACCCACTTGCCCATTTCTGCTGATTTCAGCCTGATCCAGCAGGTTGTGAAAACAAATAGTCAATAATCCGCAGCACAGAATTACGTTAACGGGCAACCATACCATTAATCCTAAAATCACCATACTGATACCGATGGCCCAGATTACCTGCAAAATTAACACATGATACAGAGGATCAAAGGTCCAGCCAAGTGTAACAATGGCAACTTCAATGAATATTAACCATAAACCTCTCTTCAAGAGGAAAACGCTTTGATCTTTAGTAGTTTTTTTCTGCCCTGACAGGTAAGCCGAAATCCCTGCAAGAAAAACAAAAGTGGGAGCACAGAAATGAGTAATCCATCTGGTGAAAAATAAAAGTGGCGTAGTAGTCAATAAATTGGTCGGGCTGTCAATCGACGCGGTCTGATGAAAATAATCCCTGACGTGATCCAGGGCCATGATGATTATAACGGCTCCTCTCAAAATATCAATCGAATAAATCCTGTGGGCTAAAACGGCAGGTTTTGGCATGGGTTATCTAAAGCCTACAAGATAGAATGAACCATTTCAAATTAAAAAACTTATAAATAATATAGCCTCATTTCAGTAAAATATTCCAAACCTTGGAATAAAAAGAGTCTAAAATTCAATCATAAATCAATGAACACCAATTATTTATGACTATGGCATCGGGTTTGGCTATATAGGGAGTAACCAATTTTTATGAAAACAATTTTACTTTCTTTTGCCCTGATGTTTACCGCTGTTCTATGCTACGCGGGTGGTACACCGGCCGTCATATTCAAAAATTTTAAGGGAGTAGTTATTGAACAACAAATTGACCTGAGTTGGGCAACGATGATGGAATCAGGTGTCGATTACTATGAAATCCAGCGCAGCGGAGATGGAATGAATTTCCTTGATATAGATCAAATGGAATCTAAGATGACGATCAGTACAAACGACTTTCAATTAAATTATCAGTACACAGATGCACATCCGCTGCCGGGAACTTCTTTTTATCGTATTCAAATAGTGGGTAAGGATGGATCAATCTATCAGACCCCGGTTGTCCAAATCATTAATAGTGCTACTACCGGAACAAGAATTTATCCAACGGTAGTTCAGAACAATACTTTATTTGTTGAATCGGATAAGAATCTCCGCGAAGTTAAAATGGAATTTTTCGACCTTTCCGGAAATAAAATCAGTGAAACAAAATGGTCATCATTAAACGGGCGTCAGGTTGTTCAAGTTTCAAAAGCAGGTAACCTTGCTACCGGAACCTATGTTGCCAGACTGACAGCCAATGGTCAAAATGTAAAAAGCCAGCTCGTGATCGTTCAAAATTTTTAAGTGGGGAATGAAATGAAATGTTAACATTTGAGTTAAATCCGAACTGTGAAAAAGTTTTAAATATGAATTGAGAGTCCAAATGAGAATACGTGTAAATTTGTATCTGAAGAGCCCGTTTTTGGTCCAAGATCCATCTGATCCCTTCGAAGATTTGTACTAAAACACACATAAAAAGATCCAGTGTAGTGACTGGGTTTTTTTATGCACTATCTAAATAAGTGTTTTAAGTTTACTGACAACTTCATCTACTTCGTTTCTGGTATTATGTCTGCAGAAGGAGAACCGGACTGTTGACCTTTCTGAGCCGGGGTAAATAGCCCGAATAACATGAGAACCTTGCTGAGCACCGCTGGTGCAGGCGCTCCCACCGGAAGCACAAATATGATTGATATCAAGATTGAACAATAACATTTCCGTTTTTTCTGATTTCGGAAAACTGACACTTAATATTGTATATAGACTTTGCCCGAATGCATCACCGTTAAATTCAACTCCGGGAATTTCCTTTATCAGCATATCAGCCATATATTTTCTAAGACCATTGATATAATTGTTTTCTTCCTCCAGCCTTAAATAGGCCAGTTCAAGGGCCTTGGCAAATCCAACAATACCATATACATTTTCAGTACCTGCGCGCATATTTCTTTCCTGCGCACCGCCATGTATATTCGGTTTTACTTTAAGTAGCTCATTGATATATAAAAGGCCCACACCTTTGGGACCGTGGAATTTATGTGCTGCTCCGGTAATAAAATGTATATGCAATTTTTTCAGGTCAAATGCAAAATGACCAAGTGTCTGAACAGTATCAGAATGAAAAATGGCACCATATGATTTGCAAATTTCAGCTGCCTTGTGAATATCAAGCAGGTTGCCCGTTTCGTTATTTGCATGCATCAAAGAAACAAGGGTTCTTTCTCCGTGTTTTGCCAACAGTTTGTCAAGGTGATCAAGATCTATATGACCTCCTGGAAGTACATTGAGAAAATGAACCGTTGCTTCGCCTCTTTCCTGGTAATAAGCGACAGTATGAAGGGTTGCATGATGTTCAAGGGGTGAAGTAATGATATGCCGGCAATGAAGGTCCTGCACAGCAGCGCGTATCGCTGCATTGCTGCTCTCAGTTCCACCGCTCGTAAAAAATATTTCCGACGGATTTGCATGAATCAATTTCGCAACGGTCTTCCTGGCCTGTTCAATGGCCATTCGGCTTTCTCTTCCATAGGAATAAATGGATGAAGGGTTACCAAATTTTTCGGTCAGATAGGGCATCATAGCCTCCAGTACTAAGGGATCTAACGGCGTTGTAGCCGCGTTATCAAAATAAATTCTTTCCATCAACTAAAAATTTAACGAGTTTAAATAAACTCCTGTATATCTTTCATGAGGCGTCTGGCGATATTATTCGCGGTTGTTTCAAAATTGCTCTCCGCATAAATGCGGATAATAGGTTCTGTATTGGACGTGCGGAGATGCACCCAATCCTCGTCAAATTCTATTTTCAAACCATCTTCGGTATTGACCGGGTGATTTTTATATTTTGTTTTTATCTGTTCAAATATTTTATTCACATTTACCCCTTTTCCCAATTCAATTTTATTTTTCGAAATGAAATAGTCCGGATATTTCGACCTGAACGAACGCATTCCATTTTTATGTCGGGCCAGCGCGCTTAGGAATAGCCCGATTCCAATCAGCGCATCCCGTCCATAGTGAAGGTCTGGTACGATAATACCGCCATTTCCCTCACCTCCAATTACCGCATTTACTTCCTTCATCTTGCTCACAACATTCACTTCTCCAACTGCGGATGGGAAATACTGGCCTCCATGTTTCAAAGTAATTTCTTTCAGCGCCTTTGTACTACTCATATTACTCACTGTATTTCCCGGTCTCTCAGAAAGGACATAATCAGCTACGGCGACGAGGGTAAATTCTTCACCAAACATGGAACCATCCTCACATACAAAACAAAGCCTGTCGACATCCGGATC
Organism: Bacteroidota bacterium; assembly: GCA_013286315.1. Lineage (GTDB taxonomy): Bacteria > Bacteroidota > Bacteroidia > Chitinophagales > Chitinophagaceae > Puia. The sequence goes on from JABDFX010000164.1 coordinate 3,669, forward strand.
AACTGCTATGCCCAAATCGGCTCCGGATTTTTTTACTTCGGCACTGAGCGCTGATAGATTTTCAGGAAGGGGTTCGGGATTATGTGCGAATCTACCGTTTACCTCTTCATTCAGAATCCGGATATTTTCCACACCAAGGGCCCTCAGTAACGGTGGAATAAACAAAGATCCTGTTGAATTGATCGTATCAATGACCACTTTAAAGTGTTTGGCCCGAATGGCTGGAAGATCAATGAGCGGATAGTCAA
>JABDFX010000165.1 GCA_013286315.1 Bacteroidota bacterium
TTTCTTCTGTGGTACTTAAAAAATCAAATGCCTGGGAACCATTTCTAAAAAAAATTATTTTGTTATGATAATTTAAATTCTTAAAAATTCCAGCTAAAAATTCCTGATCGTCCAAATCATCCTCAATTATAACAACAGGGCCATTTTTGTTCATAAAATCTATATTAAAGCGTTCTGTCTTCGGGTGCTGATAGCAAATATCATCAGGGCTTATTCACGTTTTTTTTTGAATTTATTTTACTCTCACCAGGAGAATCATAGCGGCTGCAAGCAGTAATACCAATGCCATATAACCCGAGGAGACCTCCAATATTTCAATAGTAAAAACGAAAATATTTTAAATACAGAACTTGTTTTATGATGTCAGGCCGGATTAAACATGATTAAAATCAGTTGTCGTTAACGAGGGGTTTGTATCATACGAATACATGATGAAAGTCATTTTTTTCTCACGTTTCAAAAAATACATTTGTACTCATATCTGGAAATCAAGATGATTACTGATTATAACAGACCCGTAAGCGAAATTGTAAAACTGGATTACCGTACAGCAGATGTATTCAAAAAGTGGCAGTTGAATTTTTGTTGCGGTGGAGAAACAGCCCTTATGCCTTTATGTGAATCCAAAGACATGGATTTTGATTTAGTCGTAAAGGAGCTGGAAGAAGCGACCAGGGATTTCAGGGTATCCAATCAGGTACATTTTAATGAATGGAAAACCGATTTTCTGATTGATTTTATCATCCATGTACATCATGATTACATTCATCAGGTTTTGCCAGCCCTGAAAAGTTCGCTGGACGCCTTTGCACTAACACATACCCACAAATTTCCGGAGCTGGTTTCTTTGACCGAACTGATTGAAAAACTTTCCGGGATGGTTATGACACATAACAGGCATGAGGACGAAATTATTTTCCCTTACATAAAACAAATGTATTCAGCCTACAAGCGAAATGAAGTATATGGAAATCTTTTTGTTCGTACTCTTCGAAAACCTCTGCATTTTGTGGAAAAAGAGCAACTGGAGATCGATGAATTGCTCAATGGATTAAAGCGAATTACAAAAGACTTTACCCCGCCCCTTACAGTCTGTTCGAGCTATCAGGTACTGATTTCGAAATTGGAGGAGCTATATGAAAACCTGATCCAGCAACAGTTTTTAGAACGTAATGTATTGTTTCCAAAAGCTATAGCAATAGAACAAAACCTATTGCAGAGGTGAAACATCCGTAAATTTGTTCAAAGGGCTTGCATGCAGTACAATCCGGTTCACCTGGCTTCACTTTTTGAAAACGCAACAGAAGGTATCGTGGTGAGTAATAGAGAAGGAAACATCATACTGGTAAACCCGTCGGCTTGTAAAGTATTTGGTTATCTACCTGAGGAATTAATAGGTCAAAAAATTGAAATTTTGATTCCAGGCAAAGCCAAAACAAATCACATCAAATTAAGGGAGGGATTTTACCATGATCCCAAAAACCGCGTGATGGGCCATAACCGTGATTTATTGGCGGCAAAAAAAGACGGCGGGACTTTTCCGGTGGAAGTCAGCCTGAGCACTTATGTGCAAAACGATGAACGATATGTTATTGCTTTTATAATAGATATCACGAAACGTAAGGAAACCGAGATAAACATGATTCGTCAGCAACAGCAGCTGGAAAAAGTGACCGACGAATTGCGGATTTTAAATGCCGACCTGGAGGCCAAGGTAGAAGAACGAACCACCATACTGAAGGAAGCCCTTCAGCGGCTTGAAGAATCGCAAAATGAATTAAATCTGGCGCTGGATAAAGAGAGACAACTCAATGAAATAAAAAGCCGCTTTGTTTCCATGGCCTCACATGAATTCAGGACACCTTTAAGTACCGTTCTGTCCTCCGCCTCTCTGGTTGACAGATACACCGGTTCTGAAGATCAGGATAAAAGGTCGAAACATGTAGAAAAGATTAAAAATTCAGTAAGACACCTAAACAACCTGCTGGAAGATTTTCTCTCCCTCGGTAAACTGGAGGAGGGAAAAATCGGTATTCATTACCATGAATTCAGTCTGGAAGAGCTGATTAAGGACACTTTGGAAGAAATGAATCCGACGCTAAAATCCGGACAAAAGTTTACTTATGTAAATTCCTGTCATAATTCAATTTGCAGCGACAAAAATTTAATCAGAAACATTCTTTTCAACCTGGTTTCCAATGCAATAAAGTTTTCTGATATCCATTCTACTATCCACATTCAAAGTAAAATGAAAGAGGGAATTGCCCATGTATTCGTTACAGATGAGGGCATGGGTATATCAGCGGAAGATAAAGAACATCTCTATACCTCATTTTTCAGAGGTAAAAACGTAATTAATATACAGGGTACCGGTCTGGGTTTGCATATCGTGAAGCGTTATGTTGACCTGCTGGGTGGTTCCATTCATCTCGAAAGCGTGTTGAACAAGGGCACTACGGTATGGTTTTCAATACCTGAAAAATCATAATATATGGGTTCAATCATTCTGGTAATTGACGACAATAAAGATATCAGGGAAAATACAGCTGAAATTCTTGATCTGGCCGGCTACACAACCCTGACAGCAGAAAATGGCAAGACCGGTGTTGAAATGGCTGTCAGAGAGAAACCCTCCATCATCGTATGCGATATCATGATGCCCGAACTCGATGGGTACGGAGTACTTCATTTGCTCCGTAAAAACCCCGAAACGGAACATATTCCATTTATTTTTCTTACAGCCAGGACAGAAAGAACCGATTTTAGAAAAGGTATGGAAATGGGCGCCGACGACTATATCACGAAGCCTTTTGAAGACATTGAATTGTTAAATGCCGTTGAAATCAGAATAAAGAAATCAGCCATCGCAAGTCAAAACTATGACGGGTCTTTGAAAGGTTTAAACCAGTTTCTGAACGATGTCAAGGATGCCGGTCTTAAAAATACATTGTCGCCTAAATATGATATTGAAAACTATGAGCGAAAACAAGCGCTTTATCAGGAAACCAAAAAACCCAGGTTTTTATTTTATCTGGTAAAAGGGAAAGTGAAAGCTTATCAAACGCATCCGGATGGAAAGGAATATATCACAAACCTATATAGTGATGGAGATTTCATCGGATATTCCGCATTACTTGAAAACAGCTATTATGAAGATTCTGCGATTATTCTCGAAGAATCGGAGATATTGGCCATCCCGAAAGATGACTTTTTGCACATGGTTTATAATGATGTGGGTATCGCATCAAAGTTTATTCATATCATTTCTAAAAATATCAAAGAAAAAGAACAGCGGTTGTTAAACCTTGCCTACAGTTCTCTGCGTAAACGGGTTGCATCGGCGCTCGTCGAAATCACGTCCAAGTTTAATTTACATGATCAGGTGATGGCTATAGAAATTTCCCGCGAAGAAATTGCCCAATATGTGGGCACTGCAACCGAATCACTCATTCGTACACTGAGCGATTTTAAATCTGAAAAGCTGATTGAAATAAAAAATGGAAAGGTCATAATAAGTAATACCGAAAAGCTCAAAACTTTACTGTTCTGATTTCGATTCTTCCATAAAATACAAATAACCGGAACACTTACTGTGTATGACTAAAGTCATGTCGAACATGCTATAAGCTCAGCATTTAATAACCATTCTTTCTGTTCCTTTGTGCTGGTGATTTATCAAACCAGAGATTATGAAAGCATGTATATTCTACATCCAGGGCAACGATTCCGTACAATCTATTCAGAATCAGTTCAGCAATCTTTTTCCTTCGATGCAAATGAGCTTTTTCCGGATTCCGGAAATATTCAAACAGACAGATCAATGTGTTATGTATTCCACAAACGTGAAGATGAGCGGCATTAATCCGCATGTAAAAGATTTGGTCATTGAT
>JABDFX010000166.1 GCA_013286315.1 Bacteroidota bacterium
AGCCGAGCCGGATAAATCGGTTTCGAAATCAACCAAACCGATATATACGTATCGTATCGAGTCTACGATAACTGATCTGAACGGAGAAAGCAGATCTGCCACAACCACCCTTCCCGCCAGTTATCAGTCATTCGAAATTTCATCTTCAATGTCAGATGAAAGCTGTATTCTAAAAGACAGTCTTTATAATATTCCTGTAACCACAATCAATGCCGCAGGATTATTTATTAAAGAGGAGTTGTCTGTTTCATTTATTAAGCTGACCGGACCTGCCCGTTTGGTAAGGAAGAGATATTGGGAGCAGCCCGACCAATTTATCATGTCCGAGAGCGACTATATTAAATCTTTTCCATATGATGAGTTTACGAATGAATCGGACGTTAAATCCTGGAGACCTGGTCGAATGATTTATTCTCATAAGGATAGTACGACTGTGGATAGGTCCTTTAAACTGGATAAAGAGACAATTTCATCTTTTAAACCCGGCTGGTATTTAATTGAATTCAGGTCAAAAGATCTGGATGGCGAAGAAATAATCGATAAGAAATATATTGAGATAAAAGATAACGTGGTAAAAGGAGCCAGTTTAAGCTATTATATTATTAAAGAAGAAAATAGAACGGGTGAGCCAGGAACCAGTCTGAAAATTGAAACAGGTTCTGATGCCAATGACCTGTATGTGATTCGCCAGAAACAGACCATATCCGATAGCGCGATGCAATATTCATATTACGGGATGAATCAGCATATCAATAATTCAACCATTGAGATAAGGGAAAATGACCGGGGAGGGTTCGCCATTAATGATGTTTTTGTGAAAAATAACCGGTGGTACCTGACTGTTCATAATATTGTAGTTCCCTGGACGAACAAAGAATTGCAGATTTCATATCAAACCTGGAATGACAAAACAAAACCAGGCAGCAAAGAACAATGGAAAATAAAAATTGCAGGTTATAAGAAAGACGAAGTGGTAGCCGAAGTCCTGGCTTCGATGTATGACGCTTCACTTGATCAGTTTGTAAATCATTCCTGGACGGTTCCCGATTTATATCCGATGTATCATCGCGGCAATACCTGGGATAATTCTTCCAATTTTAGTGATGAAGAATCCCGTATGCGACCGGATGTAGAAAGAGCGTCGAATAGTGCAACACAATATGTTTATGATGAATTATTGAATTTCAACGAAAGGGTGGGAATCATTTCAGGTGTCAGGATGATGTCCGCTTTAGGAAACAAAATGGCCGGGATGGATTTTGTACTACCGGCTCTCACAATACGTGGAGGTATAGGCTACGAACAGGATAAAATGGCATCTCCTAAAATAGTAGTGACCAAATTTACCTCACCAAAAATTGTAAAGGATGAGGAAGCAGGGGAAGAAGCAAAACCACCCGGAGCGAATAACATGAATCAAAAAAATGATGTTCCGGTCCAGATTCGCAAAAACTTTAATGAGACAGCTTTTTTTCAACCCGATCTGAAAACGGATCCGCAGGGAAATGTGGTGATAACTTTTACTATGCCGGATGCGCTTACGAAATGGAAATGGATGGTGCTGGCAAACACAAAGGATCTTTCTTTTGGCTACTCGGAAAAATTTGTTGTAACGCAAAAGGAATTGATGATCCAGACCAACATGCCGAGATTTTTTCGCGAGGGGGATACTATGCTGTTACCTGTTAAACTAGCCAATCTTTCATCCCAAAACATGAATGGAACGGTTCAGTTGGAATGGGTGGATGCAGGCAACAATTTAAAGATTGATTCGAATCTCGGAAATATGATACCTAACCAGCCTTTTAATGTAAACGCATCTCAATCTGCTGTTGTTTTCTTTCCTGTCATTATTCCGGCTCATTTCAATGAGCCTTTATTGTATCGGATTATTGCAAAGACGAATATAAAAGACGCCGAATACAGCGATGGGGAGGAAAATATTATTCCGGTATTAAGCAACCGGACGCTGGTGACAGAATCCCTGCCCCTGAACATGGAAGGACAAAACGAAAAGCATTTCCTTTTTGAAAAATTACTCAAATCCGGGGAAAGTACAACGCTGCGAAACCAGTCCCTCACTGTTGAGTATACGACGAACCCAGTGTGGTATGCCGTTCAGTCGTTGCCATATCTGATAGAATTTCCTTATGAATGTGCTGAACAGACTTTTAACCGGTTTTATGCAAACGTTTTGGCGGGTCATATTGTCCAGGTTTCGCCCGCCATGAAGGCGATTTTTGAGAAATGGAAAAACTTGGATACATCAGCGTTACTGAGTAATCTGCAAAAAAATGAAGAGCTCAAATCTGTTTTGCTCCGCGAAACGCCCTGGGTTCTTCAGGCGCAGACCGAAACACAACAAAAGAAAAACCTGGCTCTCTTGTTTGACATGATCAAAATGCGTGAAGCCCTGAAATCAGCGTTCGATAAACTGCGTCAAATGCAATCCGACGACGGTGGTTTCGCCTGGTTCAAGGGTGGACGCGAGGATCGTTTTATTACACAGTATATTGTATCCGGAATCGGAAGACTCAGGAAAATAAAATCGATACCCGTCGACCTTCAAATTCCCTTAAATAACATAGCCAGTGCAGCCATTTCATTCCTGGATAAAGAAATCAAATCAGATTATGAAATGCGGAACAAGTTTTTGGCAAATCAGCATGTAAACCCCACTCAGATCCAATATCTGTATGCGCGTAGTTTTTTTCCAGATATAGATGTTCCGGGAAATATTTCTAGTGCCCTGAATTATTACAGGAAACTTTCAATTGAAGAATGGACGAAGGAGTCTGTTTACATGCAGGGAATGATAGCACTGTTTTTGAGTCGCACGAGTGATGCCAAAACAGCAAACGACATCCTGGCTTCACTTAAAGAAAATGCAATCAACTCTCCCGGGCTGGGGATGTATTGGAAGTCAGTTAGTAATGGTATTTACTGGCAGGAGGCGCCCGTAGAGACCCAATCACTTTTGATTGAAACATTTCAGGAACTGCGTTCTGATCAAAATGCGATAGACCAGATGAAAATTTGGCTTCTTCAGCAAAAACGCAGTAACCATTGGCCCTCCACAAAAGCGACGGCTGATGCTTGTTATGCACTTCTGTCAAATGGTAACGACTGGATTTCTTCACAGCTAACCGTTTCGATTCAATTGGGGAATCATAAAATCAATAGCAATGAAGGAAAAACTGAGGCCGGCACAGGATATTTTAAAAAACAAATACCGGGAAACCAGGTAGTGCCAGACATGGGAAATATTGATGTGATCCTTGATAACGTTACTGCAACGGCTAACCGCCAGCAGTCAACCATCAACCGCCAACTGCCAACCGCCAACCCGTCCTGGGGCGCCATATACTGGCAATATTTTGAAAACCTCGATAAAATAACGACTGCGCAAACCCAATTCTCGATCAACAGGAATCTGTTTATTGAAAAAAATACAGACAAAGGCCCGGCGCTCATAGCTATTTCTGAAAAGAATATTTTAAAACCGGGCGATAAACTGAAAATGCGCGTTACTATTACAACGGATCGTGACCTTGAATACGTGCATTTAAAAGATATGCGGGCTGCCTGCCTGGAACCTGTCAACGTATTGAGCGGATATGAATGGCAGGACGGGCTGGGATATTACCAAACAACACAGGATGCCAGCACCAGCTTCTTTTTTGACCGGTTGCCCAAGGGAACATTTGTTTTGGAATATCCCGTGTTTGTAACTACTTCGGGAAATTATAGTAATGGAATCAGTGTTTTGGAATGTATGTATGCACCTGAATTTGCAGCGCATAGCGAGGGTATAAGACTTCATGTAGATCCCAAATAATGGTAGAAGTATTAATAGTCGGACAAGGTTTGGCGGGTACCTGGCTGAGCTG
>JABDFX010000167.1 GCA_013286315.1 Bacteroidota bacterium
TCCATTCCGGCGCGCATTTCGTCCGGCGAAAATTTTACTTCAGGCACTTCTTCCAGCCTGACGATCATTACAAATTCTTTCATATTGATTAAATTCTCTGTTTAACACCATCATGACGATTGACAAAAGCTGAATCTGGACAAATCTGTCATTTTTTTTTATTATATATTTTAATCCTGATAATTTATACCTTCTTTTTTGGGTACTTAAGAAATCGGGGACAACAAAATATTATTCCGGTATTATACTCTTTCCGGTATCTTATATAACAAAACGAAAAACTACTTCATAAACTCGAACAGCAATCAAGGCGCGAAATATTAGAAAAATACTGAAAATCAGCCATCTGAGTTAAAATAGAAGAGGATTAATCAGGTAGTAAGTGAAGCTAACAGCTTTAAATCATTTAAAAAGTGATTCGACATCAGCACCGAGCAGGGTCACTTATTGAAACATCCTAAATTAGGATGTTTCGTTTTTTTATGCCAATGGTCAATACTAACCAATAAGATACAATACTTGTGCAGGAACCAATGTAAAAAATTTGAGATATTTATGGGAAAATCGGGCTAACAGAATATTCAAACAAGCGGGGAGAGAAAGCGGTCATATAACGATACAGGGAAATTAACGCCAAACACTATAAAAGATATAAATTATAACAGGATGAATAAATTTGATCGGATTACCGCAATTCTTGTTCATCTGCAATCGAAACGGCTCGTTACTGCTCAGGAGTTGTCAGACCGGTTCGAAGTGAGTCCCAGGACTATTTACAGAGATATTGAATCTTTAAATAATGCGGGTGTTCCGGTCCTGGGAGAAATTGGAGTTGGTTATTCTATGATGGAAGGATACCGCCTTCCACCGGTCATGTTTAGTCAGGAAGAAGCCATAGCTTTTTTAATGGCTGAAAAAATTATTGCGAAATATGCAGATACTGAAAATACTGAAAATTTACGTTCAGCAGTCTATAAAGTAAAATCCGTGTTAAGGAATGCCGAAAAAAATACGATGGAAGAAATTGAGGATAGGATCAGCGTCATCAAAAGCGTTGAACAAAACGCTCTGATAGATAAAACGCTTCCCCTGGTGTTAAGGAGTATCACCGATAAAGAAATGCTTCAGATCACCTACACGGTTCTCGATCCGGCCAATACGAAAACTTATGTGGTGGAACCCATCGGCATATTCAACGAAAATGGTGTCTGGAATACAATTGCCTATAACCATCATACGGAAAACTACCGGAATTTTCGTATTGACAGAATTTCGCATATACAACGAACCGGGAAACCGTTTTCCAAAGCTCACATAAGTCTTAAGGAATATCTTGAAACACAGCGAAAACAGGAAACGATTTATAAACCTGTAATAACTATTAAAAAAGAAGTTGTTCATTATATAGAAGAACAGAAATATAGGTATGGCTTTGTAAGCGAGACAGAAAAAGGCGCCGAAGTGGAGATGATTTTTCAAACTACCTGTTTACAAACTTTTTCAAGATGGTTCCTGACGATTGCCGACAATGCCAAAATCATCGAACCGAAAGAACTTAAAGCGACTCTGAATGAGATAGTTATACAGATTTCAAAAAATTTGTAAACTTTCTTTCCACCAATTGACATACTGTTGTCAGTAGCCTCGTTTCATATTTGTATTGTAATCAAAAACAATATAAAATGAAATCATTATTCAACGAAAGCGATTACCAGGAAATTCGCAGAAGACTGGAAACGCTCCAGGCAGATAACAGCCGCCAATGGGGAAAAATGAACGTCGCGCAAATGATGGCACATTGCTCCCTGGGATTTGAACAGGCTACGGGGAAAATCCCTTTTAAAGACAAAAGCAATTTCATTATGCGTTCGTTGGTAAAACGAATCGTTTTGAAAGCGGTGAAAAAGGGTGATTTGGGCAAAAATCAAAAGACCTTTCCGGAATATATCGTAGCGGGCGAAAAGGACTTCCGGAAGGAAAAACAAAGACTGCTTCAAAACATCGATGATTTTTACCACTCTGGATGTAAGAACTCAATGGGTCGGCATCCTTATTTTGGCGAATTTAGCAAGGATGATTGGGGTGCATTACAATATATCCATACAATCCATCACTTGAAACAGTTTTCTGCTTAAACTTTATCGCCATGACATTTTCAGATAAACATTTTGAAACCGCATTGAGTTACCAGGCATACAGCGAATATGCGGAATCCTTGCTGAATATAATATCAAAAGATCCCGCTAATCCAATGCGGGGATATGCCGCAGCTAATCTGCATATTGTCCGGCGACTGAAAAAATCAATTAAAATTACAGATGAATTGAAGCAGGCAATTAGCTCATCAGATCCTTTGATTCTCGTGATTCTGACCGAAGGCTATTGTGGCGATTCTGCACAAACCTTCCCGGTGCTCGGGAGAATGCAGGAGCTCTTTCCGGATAAAATCGAGATAAGGGTTGTTTTGCGGGACGAAAACCTGGATATTGCCGACAATTATTTCCGAACCCGGGCGATCCCCAGACTTATCTTCCTTGACAGACAATCCCTGGCAGAAAAATTTAACTGGGGAAATAGGCCGGTACCTGCACAAAAGCTGATGGATGAACTTAAAGAAAAAGGTATAACGATGAAAGAAAAATCACTTCAGCTTCATCGCTGGTATGCTAAAGATAGAACCCTGACTTTGCAGAATGAACTGACACAACAATTCGGAAAAGGACACTGAAAAAATATTACATGATACGCTTTAAAAACGGAACACTCCGGACCAATAGCCCGCACAAAAGAAAACTTGCTGTGATACTCAGGATAGTAAGCAAAGGAAATTTAACCAGCGGCGGCCAATGTAAATTACCCATCAGACGGGCAATCATAATTAATACAGGCGGATGAAAAACATAAACTGCAAAAGCATTGCTTGAAAAAAACTTTGCGGCTCTTCCCTGGTCATTGAATTTTTCCCTGAACAGTACAACCAGGAAAAGGGACATGCCAACACCAACAATTGATTCCCATATGGTTAAACCAAGGCTCTGCCAATGCAACCCTCCCTGGAAAAGATCGCCCTTGCCATGGAAGCCCCCGCCTGCAATTAGTATAGAGATCCATAATATGGGGCCTCCCACAATGCTGGCTAATCCCCAATACACGCCATATTTTTTAGGTATTTTTACAAGCCAGTTCCCCCGGTATGCAAGTATGCCCGCAACAAAAAACAGAATATATTGGGAGAAATAAGCCAGCTGCATATTAAAAATAGATGTGCCTTTTGGCCACGGTATACGGACTAAAAAAGTAGCCAAACCGGTTAGTATTACGAAATAACAAACCATTGTATTTGTTGGAAATTTTGTACTCAAATCCTTTGCTCTTACGCTGTTTGAAAAGATCCTGTATAGTGCATAGATCAGGCAAAAGATCAACAACGCCGCGCAAAACCATAAAGGACCGGTTCCACCGGGAAAACGGAAACGGGTGAGATAGTAAGTATATTCCCGTACAAAGGATCTGTCAACCGGGTCAGGATGCCACGAGAAGGACACATAATATTCTGTCAACGGACCTATAATAAAAACATATAGGAGTGTTGGCAATCCAAGCCGTATAGCGCGGTCTTTCAGAAATTTTGCACTACCCTTACTGTCATATGCTTTGGGAACAAAATATCCTGAAAGGAAAAAAAGTAACCCCATGAAAAAAGACTGGAGGAAGGACTGGTACAATATAAACAGGATTAAGCTGGTCCGGCTCATGGTGGAAGGTTCACAATAATACCAACCGCCCTGGTTACTGTAAGTTACAGCAGCATGCATACTGAGTACTAACATAATTATTACCCAGCGGATATTATCAATGAAAAGCATCCGGGAAGCCGGCGGTAG
>JABDFX010000168.1:0-2465 GCA_013286315.1 Bacteroidota bacterium
ACTTTTCACGCAGCGATGGATTAACCTTGCCTATTATCTAATTCAATAAAATAGTTCCTGCCCTGCAGATTCTCAACAGATATTTAATTGAGGGTATTTTCCAATTGTTCAACCGAGTCGACGTCCTGATAAAGCGATCATTTCTCAATGATGCCACGAAAAGAGCCTATCAGTTAGACTTTAATACCCAAAGAAATGCGCTTAATCAGGACTAATCACCCGGAATTGTCTATAAATTTACCGACTTCAATAACTCACGATTTTTAGTTTGTATGGAGAGATTTCTTCCCTCATTTTTCTCGAACAGTTCGATACGAAATTGCTTCTGACCGGACAGAGTAAATTTCGGCATAACAATTACAAATTGAGATTTGCTGTGACCCGGAACTGTTCTCAAGCTGTCTTTAAACAAAGGTATCATTTCATAATCCTGAAAAGATGACCTTTTTACCTTTTGCTGATCCTGCATAAATGTCCGGACGAAATCGATGTCGAGCGACAGATTCGATTTATTGGAGATTTCAAAATCAAAAAGCAGTCTGTCACCAGAAATAAAAATAGACCTCAGCTGAAGTTTAATTCCATTCCTATGGACAGATCTGCCAAAAAATGGTTTTGAAACTTTCACCAGTTCCACTTCATGTCTAAGTTCATCATCACTAATCTTATCCTCCAAGAGTAGAAGCGGCTTTTCTTTTTGATCCAGTTTTCGCAGGTCATAAGTAAAGGACAAGGGATGTTCGGCATAGGTTATTTCAAATGCATAGACCTTGCCGTCCTGCGTAAATGCATGAAGACTGGTAGGCGAAAAATTCTTTTTTGCAGCCCGAATTTTCAACACATTGGTCATTTCTTTTTCCTTGGCTGCCATAATCTAAAACAATCTCTGACCTTATCCAATCGATCATTTAAAGGTTGATGGTATAGTTTTATTATTTTAGGCATGGATAGAATATCTCTGCCGGGTTGAATATAATTGCATATGAATCCACCAAATGGATTTGAGGGTATCCATCTTCCGACCGCAAATTTGAAAACCTGCTTGATATTCCGGATATACTTCATAGCCGAGTTATGGGTCAACATGTCCTCTGTTGTCAGATAATGATAAATATCTTCTGCATATCCGGATTTAATGGCTTTGAGAGGGATATCCTTTTTGCGGTAAGTAGCCAGCAGAAAGGATGATACTTTATCCTTCGTGGTATTCCATTTGCGCAGTGTTCGGATGGACCGGTTTCTCTTATCTACTTTTTCTTTGAAGCGCTTTACAAAGAAGTCGAGAGCCTGGATCAGTGTTGTAATTTCAGGTTCTTCCTCTTCATCAGAACTATTCACCGTTTTCCCCTGATAACTTCTTTTAAGCATGTCAGCAGTGACATATTCAAATTGGGCAGTTAGGATCAGGAATTGCTTTTCAAGCCGGGCTTTTGCTTGAGTAATCTGGCCATTGATTTGCAGGGCCTCGGAAGATTTTCCGATAACCCGGCATGCTTCGCCATCCCATTGATCGGGCAGGGTTTTGGTCCCGAGAGAGAATTCTTTACGTTGACCGTTAATTGTAATCCTTGCGTAAATAGGTGCTAGGCCCTCTTTAGACATCAGCGACTTTTCAACCATGAAAAGCACTGCGAGATTTTCGCTTACTTTCATAACACATTTTTTTAGAGTTTTTAAATGCGCTCTAAAAAGTCAATCATCACCAAACTGAAAGGGAGTTGAGTAAATATAGGGTAGGAAATTACCTACCCGAATACCTACCCGAATGGTTTGATATCAGATGTATTATTTTGAAATGGAAATCTGCCAGAACACTGATTACCAGTGCATTTCAGCAGCGTTACTAATCACTTGAAAAGTAATTAGTAGTCCCGGCAGGAATCGAACCTGCATCAAAAGTTTAGGAAACTTCTATTCTATCCATTGAACTACGGGACCGGCTTCGAAAGAAGGCTGCAAAAGTAGGAATTTCTAAAACAAGTTCCCTTTATGCTCATTTGATTGATCAAATTCAATTGGTTGACCGGATTTCTGAAATTTGCCTGTTTTATACTATCTTAATTTTCTCATTCGTTATAAATTCAGATTTCAACCCCAGCCGCAACCCGATATGAAACAATTATTCATTTTCGTTTTTTTCCTTTTTAGTTGCAAGTCCCCTTCACAATTCCTGACTCCCAATGATGTAAATCGGGAAAAAGTGGATTTGGTTTTCCGGGATCAGACAAAAGTTACAGGTGTAATTAACATCCTGCATGAATATTCCAATAGTTCGCACTTAACATATAGCCGTTATTTACAGTTTGATCCCGTTGGAAAGGATTCATTTAGAACTATAGATATAAATGAAATATCCGGTTATTGGTTTGATTCAACTTACTACGCGCTCAAGAAGGTGGACATACACATGAACGGTATTTACCGGTTACTATTTTTAAAGCGGCTGACGGGTGAAGATTCCAGGA
>JABDFX010000168.1:2506-3867 GCA_013286315.1 Bacteroidota bacterium
GCCATATTTAACACCCATTTGGTCCAGGTGTTTCATAAAATCCGGAAGAGGCAATGATTTGGGCGATAGTGAATATTCTTATTTTTTGTCCTACCCCTCCTGCGGGTGCGGGCCACTGGATGCCGTTAATACCAGGAGCAGTCTGATTATACCATCTTTCGAACAAAAAATGAGTTTACTGGTAGAAGACTGTCCCAGCCTCGCACAAAAAATCCTGGCGAAAGACAAGGGATATTTTATTCCCGGTGCTTCCTTCAATATAAAAAAACATCCTGATGTGCTGATGAGGATAATTGACGAATATAACAAGTGCAAATAAACGTTTCCCCCGTAACTTCATACTTCAAATCTTCATCAATGATTCGTTTGCTAAAATTTACCGGTATTTTAATGCTCCTCGGCGTTTCCCTGCAAAGCCAGGCCCAGTCGAAACCACAGTTTAACCATCTGACTGTTTTCGTAACGGACCTCTCACGCGGTGCTGAATTTTATAAAAAAGTCATGCTGCTGGATACGATCCCTGAGCCCTTCCACGACCATCGTCATGTCTGGTTCAAAATAGGCGAACATAGCCAACTCCATGTGGTCAGCGGAGCCAAAGAAGACATCCCGCATGACGTAAATATTCACCTTGCATTTACCGTTGCTTCTCTTCCGGATTTTATGAAACACCTGGACCAAATGGGTGTTAAATATGGCAACTTTCAGGGCGAAACCGGAAATGCGGCTATAGTAATAGCTGAAACTAGGCTATCTTTGCAGCCCAAATTGAGGTTATGAAGTTTTACAGCATTATCATTAAATATCGCTTATATATCGGGCTTGCCCTGATCGCCATCGGCGTGCTCACCAATATTTACGCCGGGTTCTGGCCCGCCTTTCTGCCTTACCTGGTAGGCCTTGTATTAATCGCCGGTCATTTCTTTTTTGGCCCTCTTCGCCTGATCCAGGAACATATGGAAGCCGGTGATATGGAGGGCGCTGAGAAAGTCATCGCCACGATCAAATTTCCAAACCTTCTTTACAAACCCATCCGCTCAGTTTATTTCACATTGAAGGGCAATATCGCCATGATGAAGAATGATTTTGACGGGGCAGAAGTGAATATGCGCAAAGGACTGGATCTGGGTATGCCCATGAAAGAGGCCGAAGGTGCGAGTCTTCTTCAGATGGGTATGCTCGCCATGCAGAAAAATGATATCCGTAAAGCAGAGGGTTTGATCCGCCAGGCCATCAGCAAGGGTTTGCCGGATAAGGAGAATTCGGCGGCAGCTTATCTTCAGTTATGTTCTATCATGATGACTAAAAGAGAATTTCGTGCGTCGAAGGAATTTTTTCAGGAAGGCAAAAAATCTGAAACC
>JABDFX010000169.1 GCA_013286315.1 Bacteroidota bacterium
TGGAAAAAATGAAATGACTTTATCTGAAAGTTTTATTTTGTTTTCGTTCACAGCAAATCCAATAGCCGTTGATGTAAAAGTCTTACTTGCAGAATATAAGGTATGCCGCAGTGATGGCTTATATGGATCCCACCATCCCTCGGCGATCACTTTTCCATGACGAAGGATCATAAAACTGTGTAATTCATTTTTGCTTTTTTCGGAAGCATTGATAAATTTTAGAATGTCCGCGGATGAAACACCCTCCGCTTCCGGCGTACTCCGTGGAAGCGACGTTTCGGTTTGGGCAGTGGAGGAAAGTGAAACAACGAGCAGTATCAGAGCGAACTTTAATTTTAACATGCGGACTTAATTATTAATTATTAATTATCAATTATTAACTTGGATAAATTTTAAATTAGCCTTAGCCTTAGCCTTCGCCTTACGCCTTAGCCTCAAACGTATTTCTTCACTACCGGAATTTTCCTCAATAAAATACTAACCTGCCAGCTTATAAGCATTGAAATCAAAAATGTTATCAGGAACTTAATAAATGCCGGTAACTCCACATTTAATAATTCATACTGGCACCATAAAACAAAAATATAGTGAATCAAATATATGCAATAAGCATTCCGGGTAAGTGAATCCCAGAAGGCGCTGGCCCGCTTAGTAAATTTTCGGAAGATCGCCAGAAATGCGAGAGAACTAAAACAGGTAGAGCCGGCATAAACGCTTCCGTAAATAATTTTTGAAGGCCATTTGCCTAGTTTCTGGCCGAATCTTTCTCCTCCCAATGCTTCCAATCCGAGCAGTAGCATGTAAAAAATTACGCAGACCCGGAGCCAGACCCGCCAGTTTTTCATAAACCGCGAGTCGGAGGACAATAATCCTTTTTCGATATCCGAAGCACCGAGTATGCTCCCAAAAATAAAAAAACCAAAATAGAGCAATAACCGGCTTTCCTGAAATGCAAACGGACCAAAACCTTTCCAGGTATAAGCTCCAAATAACCAGGAAGCCGGAACATAGAGTAACCATATGATTATATAAATCAGTAAGGCAACTTTCACCGGATGATCTGCCAGTGTCCGTAATTTATTTTCTGCTTTATATACAAATGGTAAGAAGGACTTTCCAAAAACGGCAAAGAGCAGATTGAATAAAAATAGCACCCAGATGAACCAGGGTGGGCCGGCCGGCCAGCCCTCAACGAAAAGGAAATCTTTTAAGAAATTCTTTAACCCACCTTCCGGGTGTTCGGTCAGGTAGGCGGGATAATAGGCCAAACACATCAAAAAACAGACGGCCACGACAAAGGGTAAAAAAAGCCGGTAGAATCGGTCGCGAATAAACAGAGAAGCTCCTTTCTTTTTCAATCCCTTCACAACAAAAAATCCCCCGATTAAAAACATAAGGGCCATAAAAAAAAACATCGTTGAAGTTTTCGAAAATATCGAGACCGATCCATCGTTTACTGTCTATGATCGGATGGGTGGAAAGGATATAAGCATGTGTGTTGAAACGCGCAAATGTCGTGTATGCCAGGGTTGAGTGATGTGCAACCACCAGAACCGTAATAAACGATCGAAGATAATCGACCCACAATACCCTCCCGGCGTGTGCATGCGCAACAGGATTTGATGAAGGATTGTCATATTTCATTTTATGCACGCGGGATGTTGAAAACAGATCTTAAATATAAACCCTATTTTCCCTATTTTTAAACCGATGTTGGCTGACTGCTCGTTTACACGATTCGAAACAATGAACCCGAATCTACTCACAAACCCGATTTTCAGGGACTATTTTAATATTCATCAGTCTTACGGTGAATTGTTAGATGAGGAAGGCAAAGTGCGCCCTCACTGGGAAACTTTTTTTTGAGACCTATTCCCGGCTCGGCGAAGAAGAAATAAACAGGCGTAATACCGATACCCTTCGATTGCTCAAAGAAAATGGAGTAACGTATAATATTTACGGGGATCCGAACGGGTTAAACCGTCCATGGAAGCTGGACAATATTCCTTTCATAATCAGTCAGGAGGAATGGACGTCCATTGAAACAGGTCTTTCCCAGAGAGCACAACTGCTGAATCTCATTCTGGAAGATATCTATGGCGAAAGAAAACTTATTAGGGAAGGAATTTTACCCATGGAGCTAATTTATAATCACGCAGGGTTTCTGAGGCCCTGCAGTGGTATCCGCCAGCGTGGTAAACACCAGTTGGTTTTATACTCTGCTGATATTGCAAAGAGTACGAAGGGTAAACTCTGGGTCGTCAATGATCGAACGCAGGCTCCCTCCGGATCCGGTTACGCGCTGGAGAACAGAACGACCATGACGCGTGTGATTCCTGAATTATTTGATGGATTAAAAGTCCGCCATCTTTCACCTTATTTCAACGCACTCCGGAATGGTTTGAATGAAATCGCCCCACACAGAAATCTCAATCCGCGAATCGTTATTTTAACGCCGGGTTCTTCCAACGAAACTTATTTTGAGCATTCCTATCTTTCTTCTCATCTTGGATTTACTTTGGTACAGGGGAATGACCTGATCGTAAAAGATAATTTTGTCTGGCTGAAAACCATGGGTGGTCTGGAACGCGTGGACGTAATCCTTCGTCGTGTGGATGATATTTATTGCGATCCGCTTGAATTAAAAGCTGATTCCCAGCTGGGCATTCCCGGATTGTTACAATGCGTCCGCAGTGGAAATATAAGCCTGGCCAACCCGTTGGGCTGTAGTGTTCTTGAAAATCCGGGACTGATGCCATTCCTGCAACTGATCTCCCGGCATTTTTTAAATGAGGACCTGATACTGCCGACTATTGCATCCTGGTGGTGCGGGCAGCCGGGGGAGCTTCAATATGTTTTAGAAAATATCAAAACGCTGGTCATAAAAAAAATACACCGGGCTGCAACGGGCAGTTCTTCTATAGACGGAGCGTCTTTATCAAACAGCCAGTTAGAAGCGTGTAAGCAACAAATCAGGTTAAACCCCGCACTCTATGTAGGACAGGAGAAAGTAGAAATATCGCTGAGCCCTTCACTCATTGAAGGAAGAATTGTACCGCAGAAAGTATTATTCAGGAGTTTCCTGGTGAGTAACCAGAATGACTATGTAGCCATGTCCGGTGGTCTGGTCAGATCATCTGCAGATGCTGCAAATTTTCTCATTTCAAGTCAGACCGGGGGATTTAGCAAGGACGCATGGATTATTTCACCGGAACCCGGCAGGGTTATAAATGTATTAAAGGAAACACCTGAATCTGCAGTTGAAACATACAATGATATGCTGCCGAGCCATGCGGCTGAGAATTTATTTTGGGTTGGCCGTTATATAGAACGTATTCTGGGTAATGCGCGTTTCCTGAGAACGGTGATGCAATTTCTGGCAGAAGGGAATAAACTGATTACGGATACCAACCGGCAAACAGAAAGAAGTTTGCTGGAAGCTTTTACAAAGTACAGTTATACCTTACCTGGATTTGTAGGAGAAGATGCAGATAAATTATTCGCTGATCCCTGGAAGGAATTAAAAGATGTTCTTTTCAATGAGAAAAGAGCGGGCGGCATCAAGTTTAATTTTTTACAGCTTCACAAGGCCATCCACGAAGTGAGGGATCATTGGTCCACCGACACCTGGCGCGTGATCCGCGGCATGGAAGAGGGATTGCAAAATGGTATTCCTTTGTCACATCATGGACATCTGCAGATGATTCATGCCCTCGACAACCTGATCACTTCTATTGTGGCATTTATAGGATTGAACCGGGAAAGTATTTCCCGCGAGCAGGGTTGGATCATGCTGGATGTTGGAAGAAAAATCGAGCAGAGCCTTTTGG
>JABDFX010000170.1 GCA_013286315.1 Bacteroidota bacterium
CTTTGTGCCAGGGAGGCTATCCGGGAGTTTCTGAAAAGGGGTGTTGTTCCTGCACGTTCCAAAGCTGCCGGAAAAATTATTCATATGAGCAGCGTGCACGAAGTGATACCATGGGCAGGTCATGCAAATTATGCAGCTTCCAAAGGCGGTATCATGTTGCTTATGAAGACGCTTGCACAGGAATATGCCTGGAAAAAAATTAGGGTCAATAGTATTTGTCCCGGCGCCATTCAAACACCGATCAACCGGTCAGCCTGGGATACTCCTGACGCATTAAAGTCTTTATTAACTCTGATCCCTTACCAGCGAATCGGCGAGCCGGACGATATTGGCAAGGCTGCGGTCTGGTTATGCAGTGATGACAGCGATTATGTAAATGGAGCTTCACTATTTGTAGATGGCGGAATGACATTATATCCCGGATTTACTACCAACGGGTAAGGAAGGATGAATCCCGACTGACGGCAGGTAATTCGCCTGCAGAAGGACGCAGGTGCATCACATCAGACGGCTGGACAACGTTCATTACCAGATTATTATTCCGTATAGAAAATGAAGAAATATGGAAGTATCAGAATTAAAATTTAACCAGATCTTTTTATATGGACAGTCCCGAACAAACCAGCCCGTTTAGTGTCAGATCCAGACAGATCATTCATTTATCCATTCAAATGCTGGCCCTGGCATTTTTAATTATATGGTGTTTTCAGATATTGGCCCCATTTTTTACTCCCATCATCTGGGCCGCCATCCTGGCCGTTGCCATGTTTCCCATGCATCAGAAATTAAAAAGATTACTGAAGGGTAAGGGCGTATTGGCCGCCATATTGATGACTGTATTTTTGCTGATTTTTTTTATTTCTGTTATCAGTTGGCTGGGTTTCAGAACCGGTTCAGAAATCAAAGAGGAGATTACCAGTTTTCAGGAAGGCAGATTGAAAATCCCGCCACCATCTGAAAAAGTGAAAGCATGGCCCCTGATTGGAACAAAAGCTTTCCAGGCATGGACACAGTTATCCAACAGTATAGAAAATTTCCTCCAGGAATACCCTGAACAAATAAAAAAAGCAGGCAACTATGCGCTGGAGCTGGTGACATCTTCCGGTAAGGCCATTTTGATTTTTCTGGTCTCCATCATTATAAGTGGTGTATTTCTATGTTATGCTTCGGAGTCTGCAGAATATGCCAGGAAGTTTTTCAGCAGGCTGATCAACAGTTCCCGATTTGATATCAGCGCCATTGCGGCCATCACCATACGTAATGTTGTACGCGGAATCCTGGGTGTCTCTCTCATACAGAGCCTTTGCGCCGGGGCAGGCTTTTATGTTGCCGGTATTCCCTATGCCGGCATCTGGACCGTTTTATGTCTCATACTCGCTATTACCCAGATCGGAATTGTACCGGTTACATTGGGTGTACTGATTTATATATGGACCTCCGGTCATACCACAACAGCGATCCTGCTCACGATCTGGATGATTCCGGTGGGACTTCTGGATAATATTTTGAAGCCGATCATGATGGGAAAAGGAGCTCCGGTTCCCATGCTCATTATTTTCCTGGGCTCGCTGGGAGGATTCATGTATTCCGGGTTCGTGGGACTTTTTACGGGCGCCGTCATTCTCTCTCTTGGGTATCGCTTGTTTGATGTTTGGATGAAAGAAGCTGAATTATAAAATAAACATATTGGAACAAATCTCCGGGTTATTGAATAGCATCAGGAAAAACTGGCAGAGTTTTACTTTTCTGCTGGTCGTTCTTTTGATTTATATGTTTGTACTGAGCCCGTTTTCAAACGGAGGATTCCTGGGACGGTTGTTGTTTCTGTTCTTCTATCTTATTTTTTTAACCAGCGGCATTAATTTATTGAATAAGAAACGAACGACGGGCATATTTCTTATTTTCATTATTACGCCTTTCCTGATTTTACTCGCTGATATATTCTTCAGATTGCCCAGGCTGGTACTCGGTGCAGATCTGTTTATCATTATATATTGCATCTGGCTTGGATCGATCATACTCAAAAGAACATTTTTCAAGGGGAATATTACCGCTCATCGTATCGAAGGTGCCATTATTGTTTATCTTCTCACTGCCCTGGTTTTTGCCCTGATATACCATATTATTTTCCTTCTGTATGGACAATCTGCCTATAATGGGTTGATCAATTACGAACGCAGTGAATTTATGTATTTTAGCCTCACTACATTGACGACAGTAGGTTATGGTGATATTACACCCGTGAATCAATTGGCAAGGTCACTATCAAACCTGGAAGCATTGAATGGACAACTTTATCCTGCCATATTAATAGCCAGACTCGTTTCCATGGAATTTGTTAGTACCAGGGATTCATAATTCCTGAGAACGGGTTTTGCCGATTTTGATTTAACGGATAAATGACAAAATCCGGATTTTTATGTGATTATTAAAGATATCTTTAGTTAAAATCTTCTGCATGCCTTCCATATTAGAAAAAGGATTGGTAATCGGCTCCCTGCTGATATTTAACTGGTCCTGCAAAGAAGAAGAAAAAAGGGCCGAAGTTTCACCGGAGGTGAATGTCGTCGTTGCCGGAAAAGAAAATATTCCCGTATATAGTGAATATGTAGGGCAGGTTTATGGCCTTTCTGATGTAAACATAGATCCCCGGGTGCAGGGTTGGATAACGGGTATTTTCTTTAAAGAAGGGTCCCTGGTTCAAAAAGGAAGTTTGTTATATACCATCGACGACCAGCCTTTTATTAATTCGGTAGAAGCCTCCAAAGCTGAAGTGGCGAGAACACAGACACTGATGGAGAATAAGAGATCCGAACTGGACAGGGTAAAGCCACTGGCTGAAATGAATGCGCTGAGTCAGCGTGACCTGGATGATGCAAATGCCGCTTATGCTTCCGCACAAAATGAAGTAAAAATTGCTGAATCCAGACTGGCAAATGCAAAAATTGAATTGGGTTATACGCGAATCACTTCGCCCATTACGGGGATCATCGGCATATCCAAAGTGCAGATCGGTGATTATGTTAAGATGGTTTCTGCGGGTACCGGAATCAATGCAGTTTCATCTTTGGGCGAAGTCAGGGTTCGATTTCCGATTTCAGAAAACGATTACCTGGGTTTTCTGCGCGAATACAGAAAAGATCCCAATGCAAATAATTTCCGTGATGTTCCGGTGGAACTCATTTTGGGAGATGGTACCGTTTTCGGTGAAAAAGGAAATTTGCAATTAACAAACCGCCAGATAGATCCAAATACAGGATCCATCCTCATTCAGGCTATTTTCAAAAACGCTTCCGGCTTATTAAGACCCGGACAATATGTTAAAGTCCGGTTCAGAAGTGGTGAATTTAGTAATGCGGTCGTTATCCCTCAGCAGTCTGTCAATCAGCTTCAGAATGTTTTCCAGGTTTTTTTACTTACGGATAGTAATAAATTAAAGCCAACGCTGATCAAAGTGGGTAGCAGGGTGGGGAGCAACTGGATCGTCACGAACGGGATAAATGAAGGCGACAAAATTGTCATAGTTGGAAGTACATTTTTAAATCCAACAATGGTAGTCAGACCGGTCATGTTAAAATGGAACTATGATTCCACGTCGAAGGAGTGAAGATCCAGCGTTATAAAGTTCCAACTATAATTTATGAGTGAGTTTTTTATCAGGAGGCCGATCGTCGCAATGGTAATATCCATTTTTACCATAATCCTGGGTGTATTGATTCTCAAAGGGGTACCCATTTCACAATACCCGAGCATTACACCCCCGATGA
>JABDFX010000171.1 GCA_013286315.1 Bacteroidota bacterium
AAATTGACATGTCTGAAATGAAATAAAAGCGTATGTTGAATCCGATTTGATCATATGCTTATTCAAACGTACCGTAAATTATGAAACTGCTATTTAGTTATTTGTGTGGCTTCTTCATAAATAAAAATTCATGACGGACAGGAAGAAGTACTTTGATAATATCAATTCTAACCGTTCGCCGATCCTGCAATTTGCAGACCGTTTCGACCAATTGCTTAAAGCCACAGAGAGCAATTCAGTGGAAGATCTTCTCTTCTACGCCGGTTATCTCGAATCTTCAAATGTGGATTCAATAAAGGGCAGGGGTACCCTGATCAGACTTCAATGCCAGGGTCTGGAAGCAGAAGATTTGTTTGAAGCCTATCGGGAAAGTTGGGGCATACCCATCTTTTATGAAAATCTTCTGACGGTGTCGGATTTTAAAAACGGCTTTTTATGGAAATTCAGGGATCATACCAGTTCCTGGAGTGAGGATCAGGAAGCCAGAGAATGGTTTTACACAAATATTGAAGCCAGATTTATTCGGAAGTATGAATTTTGGTCAACCGATCGGGGTTCGGAAGAAGTGCTGTTCAGAAAATCTGGAAAGTATAAAGAGATCCTGTCCGCTCTTATTCAGGAAGCTGAATTTGGTCCGTTGATTAGTCCGGTTTTCACAAAGGAAGAATTACAATCTTTCATTGATTTACATGACGAAGATGATCTGGGTATTCGAAAAGAGGTGTTAACAGATATTATTGAACAAAATATTAATTGGTGAAAGATGTTGGTAGTCCGGTTTCGCTCCCGATTTTGTCCTTAGGAGAAACCAGTATGCATAATATAGATTGACCGTCTTCAAAATGGAAAATTCTATCATTTTAGAAAATAAAATTCATGCCCCGATTCAGGAAGTATGGAAAGCGTGGACAGATGTGGGTAATCGCTTCATGCATAATTATGTGGCCGGATGGAAGGCCACTTTCGAAAATCCTGAACAGTTATTGAATCAAAAATGAAGTAACCCGTATGAGTCATAATACGAATGACAAGATTTCCTGAATGTTATCTTTTATTTCTTCCATCGAGATACCTTTTGTGATGTATCCTTTTGCATTGGCGGTCAGGCAGAGATTTTTTATATGATTCTGGTCCGAACTGCTGTAAATAATTTTCGGGATTTTGTTAAACCGGGTATCCAGTTCCAGGATCTTTAAAGTTTCCAGGCCGTTCAGTAACGGCATATTGTAATCCAGCACGATTAAGGAAGGCAAATCGGCCGTGTTAAAAGTGGGCAGAAGATCAACTAACATCCTTCCATCAGTCAGGCAGGTGAGTTCACAGTTCGGCGCTACCATGGTAAAAGCCCTTAATATCAGTTCCCGGTCGTCCGGATCATCTTCCACCAGTATAATTTTCAATTGCTCTTTATTTTTATCCTGATTTTCTATTGGTATGGATATGAGTAAAGATGTTTTGTCTTTTACAAATGGATTAATTTTAACGGCCCCATTATACAATGCCACACGATTCCTGATATTTGCGATACCCGCGCCCGGATAGCTGTCGGAATAATCTAAATCACCACCGTCGTCCTCCATCAACAGCTGTATTTGTTCTGCGATCGATAATTTGATTGCAACATGTTTTATATTGGCCTTGTTCAGAATGTCATTCAGATGTTCCTGGATAATCCGGTACAGGGAAATTTGCATTTCTTCACCCAGTTCATTCAGGGCCTCTTCACAGTCAAGAATAATTTCGAATGAATGTCTGCTCGTGTAGACGTCCAATAAATTCTTCAGGGAACTTGTGAAGCTGATCATTTTAAGCGTTGACGGGATCAATGAATTCGCCAGCGACCTGGTTTCATGGATAACGCCTAGCAATATGGTTTCGGCTTCATTTAAATAATCAAGTCTGATTTTTCCATTGGATTTTGACATCCCCAGATACATTTTGGAGGCAGCCAGTTGTTGAATAATATTTTCATGTAATTCTCTCCAGATATAGTCGCGTTCGAATTCCTGTCCGTTGATGGCCGTGCGTGTAATTTTTTGCTGACGGGTCAGCCTGGCCAACGATATTTTTTCTTCGTGTTTGATTTTGTCCGTAATATCCAGTGAACTGACCAGTACACAGGCCTGATTTCCGTATCGAAGATTTGTGTAGGTGGTTTCAACTGCTATGCTGTCACGGTTTTTTTTCAGATGGAAATCTATGACCGTGAAATGTGTATCGGCCGTTTTCAAAAATTCATTAAAAAGAATTATTTTTTTGGCTTCATCTTCTGGAACCATTTGAAGAATCGTCATTTGTAAAAATTCATCCGCAGAGTAACCGTATTGCCTGATGGCGGCTTCGTTTGTGATTAACAATTTCAGGGAATCTGCTGCATATATCCACTGTGGTACAACGCTGCTGTTAAATAGCCTGGTAAAATTATTCTGAGATTGGAGTAATTCGCTTTCCAGGCGATGTAATTTTGCAAATTCATCCGTTGATTTGACATGACTAGCCATAATCAGCAAAGCGGTTGTCAGCTCTGCATACCCGATTTATATAAAGGTGAAGATATTTATCACGCATTTGTTACATAATAATTTTCAAATGTTGCATAATTCACAGTTTTGCTCATACTGGTGGCCGTTTTCAGGGGTCAGGCGCTATTATTGAAGTAACTTCCGGAAGATCAGGCTATTCTGAAATTAGAGTGATCCATTTTACATGTTACTCGCATCAATGGAATTCGGGGTTCAGGGAATACTAGTCTTCACTTAATAATTTTTTAGTCTTAATCAAATAAATAGATCTACAATGATTTCGGATTTAAAGAAAGCGGCAATCCCCGCTAAACTGACAAAAGCCTTAACCGGAATTAAGGGTTTTGATGAAATTACAGAAGGTGGATTACCGAAGAACCGGCCTACACTTTTATGTGGAAATACCGGGTGCGGAAAAACAGTTATGTCCATGGAATTTTTGGTGCATGGGACGGTCCAATTCAACGAACCGGGGGTTTTCTTTTCGTTCGAAGAAACAGTTGACGAATTGATCACCAATATGAAGTCCATTCATATTGACATAGAAGGATTGATTAGCGAAAAGAAAATATACATCGAATACCTGGAATCTGGAAAAAACCAGGTCGCGCAAGCCGGGAGTTATGATCTGGAGGGTTTATTCATGCGTTTGCAAAATGCTATTCAAAAAGTAGGTGCAAAACGTGTTGTGCTGGATTCGCTGGACGCTCTATTTTACGGACTGGATAAAGAGATTTTAAGAATCGAAGTAAAAAGGCTTTTTAAATGGTTGAAAGAAAAAGGAGTGACTTCGCTAATTACCTCAGAAATTAACGAACATTTTATAACTAAAAGCGGCCTGGAACAGTTTGTAGCTGATTGTGTCATAACACTTGATAGCAGGGTAATCAACCAGACGACCACCAGGCGTTTGAGAATCGTGAAAATGAGAGGTTCCGGTCATGGTATCAATGAATACCCCTTTATGATAGACGGTGTCGGGGTGTCCATTTTACCCATTACGTCACAACTGGCAAGTCAAAATTTATCCGACCGTAGAATTCCCTCAGGCGTAAAGGATCTCGATGGAATGCTGGATGGCAAAGGATATTTCGAGGGAAGCAGCATACTGGTATCCGGGTCTGCAGGTACGGGTAAGACGA
>JABDFX010000172.1 GCA_013286315.1 Bacteroidota bacterium
CCCCATCAATGGTGGACCTGTCAAGCCAGCCAACCTGGTTTTGTTCAAGCAGTTTCTTTTCTTCGCCAATCTGCAAATTTCCATTTAACACATATAAAAATGTTGTGTAGGATGCAGGCAGGTTGAATGAGTATGATGCATCTGGCTGCATCTGAACATCGGCGATGATGACCGGAACATAATTTTTCACCGGAGAAGAAATGCCCGCCAGCGAACCACTATATAATTTTAGCTCCACTCCTTCCAATGATTTTTTTGGCACATGATCAACGGAAATATCCTGAACACGCGCTGTGGTCCAGCGGTCTTTTTTGGGCAGATTCAGCCACAACTGCAAAAGCCTCATCCTGGCTTTTTTATCAATGGTTTCAGTGTGAATGATGCCGCGGCCCGCCGTCATCATCTGCAGGTCACCTGCTTTCATTTTATGCAATTCATCACCCAACTCCCCTTCGAGCATTAAAGTAACGGTTTCAAATCCCGCATGCGGATGCGGACCACCCACCGGTTCATTCGTTTTCTTATCCAGCATATCATCCATCAACAGAATGAACGGATCGGTGTCCCGGAAATCACCCTGGATTAAGGCGCGGGCAATATGGCCGTCTCCGAGAAAACCGGGGTTGCCCCCCGGTTCGTATTTTCTTACTAATCTTCTTTTGTTTAACATGGTTCTACTTTTTATGCAGGCACTTCTTTGGTCTGTCTTACCAGTTGAATTTCACTGTGTATTTTTACTTCTTCTCCCAGTATGGCACCGCCGGTTTCCAGCACGCCATTGAAATTGACACCCCAGTCGCTGCGTTTGATTTTCCCTGTAACGGTAAATCCGGCTCTTTCTCCACCCCATGGGTCCTTCGTGATACCGCTGTATTCAACGTTTAACTGTACAGGAAGGGTAATGCTTTTCAATGTCAGATTACCGTACAGATGAAAGTTTTCTTTGTCGATCTGTACTGTTTTGGTTGACTCAAAGATCATCTCCGGATGTTTGTCTGATTCAAAAAAATCTGCATTGCGCAGGTGTGCATCGCGTTGTTCGTTATTGGTATGAATGGAATTCATATCCGCCTTTACCCGTACTTTGGCCGTAGTGAAATCGTCATTTTCTGTTTCTCCGGCTACCTGAAAACTGTTAAAGAAACCTGAAACATTGGTTATCATCATGTGTCTTATTTTAAACCCCAATTCGCTATGTGTTGGATCCAACACCCATTTTGTTTTTGACATTTTTTTAGATTTTTACTTGTGAGACACAAAATTACAGTACATTTGCTATACAAATGATAGTACTATACTAAAGTATAGTAAGTGCCGGATCAGACATCATGAAAAAAACAACAGAAGAAGAACATAGTCAATGCACAAGCATCCTGAGGCCCGTCAGGGATTCCCTGGATGTTCTGAATGGTAAATGGAAACTTCCGATTATCGTTTCTTTAACATTCGGTGAAAAGCGTTTCACGGATATAACAAAAGATGTTCATGGAATAACGGACAGAATGTTGTCAAAGGAATTACGTGACCTGGAGATGAACGGACTGGTGGTCAGAAAAATACAGGATACATATCCGGTCAAAGTCACTTATTCGCTGACGCCGCATAGCAAAACCCTGAGAACGGTCATTGATGCGTTAAGAAACTGGGGCCTCCTGCACAGGAAAAAGTTAAACCAGGATTGCAAGGAACGTAAGGTTGTGAGTAAAAAATAAGACCGTTCCGTCTTTTACTTTTCCTCCAGGGTCTGGCAGATTTTTTTCATCTGATACAGATGCCGTTGTGAGTGATAGACAACAAAATGAAGTATCTCCAGTTTGGTGATCGGTCCAAAGGGAAGACCCTCCACCAGATCCGGAAGGTTAGCGTACACTGCACTTTCTTTAAACCGGCTCAAAGAATTTTTCAACTCCTCATAAATAAATTGCTTTTCATAAGGGCCATTTTCCGGCACGATAAAGGCGGGAGAATTCAATTTGGCTGAGAAATCGAGGAAGACTTTCTTCAGTTCGGGTATCTTTTCACCCGGGTCCCTTTCTGCCGGTTTCGAATCCGTGAGCAACGCCCCCGACATGGCATCTAATGATTTTGAAACATGTCTGAATAACATGGCCGCCGTCCAACTGTCTTTATAGGGCACGGTATTCACTTCGTTGTTATCCAGCGGAAACATCAAATCCAGCATTCCGGATATCGCTCTGTCAGTCGATGCCAAAAGTCCCTTTTTTTCAATTGTTTCTTTTACTATTTGCATGTAAAATATTTTGTTGCGACAATTCTGTCTTCACGATTGTCCCGCTTATTTGTTACACAATTATGAGGAAATGTTATAGGATTTGCGGTCTTGCTATTAATCATATTTTATAGTCAGGGAGATATTATTTCCCGGCTTCCATACATTTCCGTAACGATGTAAATCCCCGAACTGCAGCAGAAACTTCTGACCGGCTGAATTAAAATAAATATTTACTACCGTAAACTGAATATCTTTTGCGGGTGTACTATTCGTGTGCATCGTTTTTTCAGTCAGTTCCATGTTGACCTGCTGCGCCCGGGCCCATGAAAACTTGTAAAAAAGCGAATCGGCTTGAATCTGATAACACTTATCCCTGAAACTTTTTATTAAGAGCGGATATTTTTTGACAAATGCGGTATATTCTCCGGTACCTTCCACGATACCCAGCTCCTTTGCGAACACTGAAATCTCCGCCAGAGATGGGAACATTTTGAATAAACTATCCATCTTATTGTGCTGGAAGCAATAGAAAGCAGTAGTCCCAAATTCAGCAGGCGTTTTCTGACAAAATATTTTAGGAGTAAACATCCACAGTATGCATGCGCACAAAAAGATTTTCAACATATGACTGAGTTTGCAAAATGTGTACCCGGTCTCCTAACCCTTATATAATTTGCAGGATTTTATCATTTGGGCCATACTAAATAACTTAGTAATATTGTGCTGCATTTCAATTGGAAAATATTAATTTTGAATCCTTAAAACGATCATATGTTAACCGTTATCGGAGTTATCGTCGTCCTGTTGATCCTCGTATTTTTAGTCATCCCGTTATTTATCGGCAACCAGTATCAGGTTGAAAAACAGGTTCTGATTCAGCGGTCGAATCTTTCTGTTTTTGATTTCGTGAAATTGCTGGGCAACCAGATCTATTATAATAAATGGGTCATGATGGATCCGGATGTCAAACGAACTTCTAAAGGTGTGGATGGAACAGTCGGCTTTATTTCGTACTGGGACAGCCGGGTGAAGAATGTCGGAAAGGGTGAACAGGAAATTACCAAAATCGAAGCGGGAACCAATATAGATTCCACCGTACGGTTTGAAAGACCCTTTAAGAATACGGCCCGTGTTTCGATGACTACGATCGCGGTCACGCCCGGGCAGACCCGCGTAATCTGGAAGATGGTCGGCCAGAATAAATATCCCATGAATCTCATGAACCTGATCGTTCCGGATATGCTGGGCAAGGATATGCAGGAAAGTCTGGGAAATATGAAAAAAGTATTGGAGAAGTGATTCGGTTGACGGTTGGCGGTTGGCGGTTGGCAGTTGGCGGTTGGCAGTTGGCGGTTGGCGGTTGGCGGTTGGCGGTTGG
>JABDFX010000173.1 GCA_013286315.1 Bacteroidota bacterium
AAATAGCAACGCAGGTATATCGCGGACTGATACTAGTAAGGAATGCGAGGGCCCCCTGCCGACACAATTTTAATAACAAACAGATCTTTTTTGAGACAACGGATGCTTAGAGGATACTTAGAGGATACTTAGAGGATACTTAGAGGATACTTAGAGGATTCGAGTCAGGAAAAATGATCAAATATTCAACATTTTTAAAATGGCACAGTCAAAAGAAAACGTGCTGGTGAAAGGTTTATCAGGAACGATAGGACGGCTACTTACGTTCCGTCAGCGTGCTGGCAAAACGATCGTTGGCAAGTTACTCAAAGCAAGTACTGCACCACCAACGGAAAAAGCCACGGCGGTGCGTACCAAATTCAAGTCAAGCACAATATACGCCCGGGCAGCCGCTCTGGATCCTGTAACAGGACCATTGTATAAGGCCTTAGCCACTGGCGACATCAGTGCATATAATGTGGCTTTAGCAGATGCATTCAACGCACCTGAAGTATTCAAACTCGACACGACGAATTATCATGGTGTGGTTGGAAATACGATCACTGTGCAGGCTAAGGATGATTTTAAAGTGGTAACAGTTTCCGTATCAATCCACGATGCAGCAGGAAACCTGGTTGAACAGGGTAATGCTGTAATGCAGGTAAATGAGCTTGATTGGTTGTATACTACCACACGGGCAAATGCTGTGCTGGCAGGATCAAAGATCAAAGCCATCGCTACAGATTTACCAGGCAATACCGGTGAGTTGGAAATCACACTTCCGTAATCCGTAGAACCGTCAAACATGGAACTGGAACTGGTCAGGACATATTATCCCGGAGGAACAACAGGTAAGATTCTATCGCAGGGCAGTCTGCTTACATATAGCATTGAGCTCCCCTGGAAGAACAACCACACACGGGTTTCGTGCATACCCGAGGGAAAGTATCGGATCATCCAAAGACACAACGATCACTTCGGGGCGCATTTTCAACTGTTGGATGTGCCAGGCAGAAAAGATATCTGCATCCATCCTGCGAACGATGCTGTTCTGGAACTGAAAGGTTGTATTGCACCGGTTTCCATGCTGACGGGTGAAGACAGGGGTTGCCGGTCACGCGAAGCATTGGCGAAGATTGTAAAACGTACGTTCAATGCTTTTCAGATCGGCGACCCCATTTTTTTAATCATCAAATCAATGCTATGAATTTGATAGAAAGGGCCGTGTCGCCTACGCCCACGTTCTTTCAAAAGCTGAGAAACATCGGGTTGGCCCTGGCAGCCATCAGTGCGGCCATCATCGCCTCACCCGTTGTTCTACCCACAATCGTTGTTACGGTTGCAGGTTATCTCGCTGTTGCAGGAACGGTGTTGGGCGCCGTGAGTCAGGTCACTATTCCGGGTGATCAGTAGTTGTTCCGCATCTACGGATTAAATGAGGCCCCGCCTGGAAAGGTCGGGGCCTTTTATGCAAAATATACAGAAAAACAAGAATAGTCATTGCGTATTCCGGATGTGAATTCTCCTATCCTCAATATCACAAAATACACCCTGGTGACTAAGAGCTATAAACACTTCGTGTATATCGGCAGTACGCGGTAAGTCCAGGTGGAATGGCCTGGTCGGAATACTATCATGGATGGTCAGAGGCACATTATACCACCTGGATACGGCATTCATGATATCCATGATCCCTGCATCCTTATAAAAAAATCGTCCGTTTTTCCAGGCAATCGCTGTTGTACTGTCTTCATATTCGGTCAGGAGAAGACTTCCATGCATCTCGGTGACGTAATGACCAGCTGTCAGTGAATTTCCATGCATGGATCTATTACCATCCCAGCCGATAAGGGCGTAACCCTGAATCATCGTTGCTTTGATAAATGGTTCATCAGGATATGCTTTGATATTAAATCGACCGCGGGTAACTGCCAATGAAAGATCATGTGGAGAATCATCAAAAGGAGTTTTATGGTTGAGGGCATTACCGGAGTCTATTTTTACATCCACAATAAAAGGATGCAGGGAATCCCGGTTTACTTCGAAATAAGCTTCCCCTTTCAAAATGATCCG
The DNA here is from genome assembly GCA_013286315.1 of Bacteroidota bacterium. Classification (GTDB taxonomy): domain Bacteria; phylum Bacteroidota; class Bacteroidia; order Chitinophagales; family Chitinophagaceae; genus Puia. Next base: position 2,053 of record JABDFX010000173.1, read on the forward strand.
GACAGTATCCCGGTCAAAATTCGCCGGGTACCAGATAGAACTTGCTGCGTTCAGCATCACCAGGCTTTTGTCAGGAAGTCGTACAATATAATATCCACCCCGCGGCGTATACAGGATATTATTTTTGTCTTTTGCCGCCTTTTTATCGCTGGTCAGATAGCGTACCTCGTTTCCGAACTTATCTTTTTCAATATTAACATCGGTCCTTCCTTCATTAAATCCCCTGCTGAAATCTTGTACAAACCGGACTATCCAATTCGCGGATGCAATATTGGATATATAACCACCTGGCAGTACGCGGCCCCCGTCCCAGTTTGTGAGAACCGAATAACTGCAAAAAGACATGATAATATAATACATGGCAGCTTCGAGCCGGCGGGGTATAGGTATACGGGGTAAGAAAGAATTGATTTTCTTTCCCCAAATCAGCGGAAGAGCTTCCTTGATGTTTTGAATGATCGATTCCCTTTTCTCCTCGATCTCACGATACATCTGCGCAAAATTTTTCGGGTCGGTCTCAAATTGAAATATTTCTTCGTTAAGGGACGATTCCCCACGCCAGGTTTTCAGTTCAGTTTCTTCGGCGTTCGACAACTGTCCCAATGTGTACAGCATAAACAACTCGGCGATTCTTTTGGGATTTTCCATAACATCCTTTTTAATTTATAGTAACAGCAATCCAAGGAAATCCATCAGGTCGGGATGCTTTCCTGCAATAATCGCTTCTCTCAGTATTTTATAAGCCTTGAGTTTAAGATTAGCCACCGTCTTTACCTTGTTGCCAAGCTTCAGGGAGATGGCCGCGTTTTTCAAGCCCTCTATATAGCAGAGATTGAAAACCTCTTTGCACCGCTTGGGAAGTATCTCGTTGGCCAATTGTATGAGATGTTGAAAAGCAGCAGCCTGTTCCGCCGCCTTTACGGCATCCTCTTCATTGGGCAAGGACATATAATAGGCAACTGCTTTTTCCGAATTCTCTATGACTCTCAGCCGATGGCGCATTCGATCCATGGAGACATTCTTCGCCGTGGTGTATAGAAAATACTCGATTTTCCGTAAACTCTCGAAGGGCTCCTTATGCTTAAGCACTGCAATGAATGTCTTCTGAACCAGGTCGTCTGTCTCTGGACTATTCTTTGTAAGTCTCCTGACAATCACATAAACTGGAGCCAGGTAATGTGAGCACACCCACTCAGTGGCAATTGGATCCCTTTCATTAAACAAAGGGACAATCCGATGTTTCGAAATGTGGTGCATAAGGGTTGATCTAAATTAATAACAATAGCAATACGTTTTTATAAGTGGAAACACTTAGTTGAATAATAATGCTATCGTATGAGACCGGTAATCTTCCTATGCAGAACAGAAAAAAATGCTAACGAATCAGAGTCCCAATCTTCCTATGGGATTCCTATATTTATTTTTATTTCTGAAAATATATGCTATCGATTTAAGGGAAAAAACTTCCTACGTTTTGTGTCAAAATAAAAAAGTTTTTTTAATTGTGAAAA
>JABDFX010000174.1 GCA_013286315.1 Bacteroidota bacterium
AAAAATTCTTCGTGAACCGCACTCGGTTTACCCAGTTTGTGACGGTGAAATAGATAACATCAAAGGCATGGTTACTATCAAAGACATGTATGTGGCAGACGATTCAACGCCCTTTAAAGAAATGATGACACAGGCGCTGTTCGTACCCGAAAATAACACTGCTTACCAGATATTGGAAAAATTCAAGGAAACAAAAACCCATAGTTGCTGTATCGTAGATGAATACGGAAGCCTGCTCGGGATGATCACACTGAATGATATTCTGGAAGCCCTGATCGGCGATATCCCGCAACCGGATATGTCAGATTATGAAATCGTAAAACGTGATGACGGTTCTTTCCTGGTGGATGCTCAGATTCCTTTTTACGATTTCCTCTCTCACTTTGATAAGACCGAATGGATGAACGAGGGTGAACACGAATTCGACACCCTGGCCGGTTTCATTCTGCACCAACTGGAACATATTCCCCGAACGGGCGAACGGATGGAGTGGAAAGACTTCAAATTTGAAATAGTGGATATGGATGCCCAGCGCATAGATAAAGTCCTGGTACAGGTAAATCTGGCCGAATTAAAGGAAGATTAATTCGATGTTGCTCCATCCCTGACTTTTATTTTTTTCTTTCCAGCATTTTTCTTCTCGTAGTCCTGCACTTCTTTTGGCTTTACCATGGTCTTACTTACATTTTTTGTAGAATCGGAATCTGTGCCGGATTTCGGATTCTCCAGTTTCCCCATGGTGTATGATTGAATTTTATTGATCATACCCGTAGAAGGATCGTAGAATTTCCATTGCCCATGTCGAATGGCAACACCTTCATTTTTCACTATGACTGTTTTGTACTCATTTAAGTGATCGATGTCTTCAATTTCAAGCGTGTCATAGAGTTTATCGGGATTCAGGGCTTTCCAGGACTCTTCCCTGACCAGTGAACCGGAAGCATTAAAATACTGGCAGACTCCGTCTTTATTTCCCCATTTATAAAATTCAAGCGCTGTCAGATCACCTTGTAAACTGTAAATCCGCCAGGTCCCCTCACGGCGATTATTTTTGTATTCACCTTCCTCTTCATCACCGGGCTCACCCCTTATTTCGTCTCTGCGCTCCACCCATTTACCCTGTTTCATGTTTTTCATGTCCACCTTATTGAGGGTATCTCCTTTTACACCGATGACAAAAGAACCTGGCTGGGAAAAGCCCATATAGGAGATCAGCATGAATTGCAAAAAAAGTAATCTCTTCATAATAATGGTCCTTCTGCAAAAAACGATCCGGTACAGTGAAATGTTGCGGTATCACATGCCGGGCTCTGCCTATATTTGCAGCCTTAACAACCGGGCATGTTCAAATTTTTCTTCTTCATTATATTGATTACCAGTGTATTACACGGATACTGTCAGCCCAAAACAATGGCTGAGATTAAATCGGAAATAGAAAAATCTCCGAACTCACCCTTATATGTAAAGGATATTCTGAAGAAAAAGTTCAAACTGGACACCATAGTTGTTACACGCACCAAACATTTTAACAGTCTGGCAGACAGCCTGGCCTATACAGGAGCAATTAAAAAGGTCTATGGTCCATTCAATATCCAGGGTCAGAAATTCCTGGTTCAGATCCTCGCACGGCTTCCCAATACGTTTTACAGGATCAGTCAGATATTTATCGACACATCTGTTTTTCGATACCGGATCGCTGACAGTCTTGGTAAATCCATTCTGGCCAAATTGCAAAACCACCAGGACAGTTTTGAACACCTGGCTCAAACTTATTCTATGGGCGGGGAAGCGGTTACAAAGGGTGATTTGGGATGGGTTGCACGGGGAAGCATTCTTCCAGTTATTGACAAACAACTGGCAAAAGCTAAGAAGGGGGATGAATTCATGGTATGGTCGAACAATGGCCTGCATATCATCAAGCTGACAGATGGCCCCAAACAGGACAATGGTGTGGCGCTTATGATGAGGGTATTCTTATAGAAAATACAAGAGGCCCAGTTCATATCCCTTTAATCCCAGGCCTGTTATAGAACCGACAGATTTAGCAGAAATCAGGGACTTTTGCCTGTATTCTTCCCTCGCAGCTACATTGCTGATATGAATTTCAATAACCGCTGTTTTAATAGCAGTAATGGCATCTCCTATTGCGACTGAAGTATGTGTGTATGCTGCTGCGTTCAGGAGAATGCCATCATAATCAAATCCTACACGCTGTAATTCATTTACAAGCTCTCCTTCCACATTGCTTTGAAAATAATCGATCTGAACGGCAGGGTATTTTTCTTTCAGGTCCTTCAAAAAGTCTTCAAATGTTTGCCTGCCATAAATTCCGGGTTCCCGGATTCCAAGCAGATTTAAATTGGGGCCGTTGATAATCGCAATTTTCATTCGGTAAATATAAGTAATTCGAAAACTGATTCGCCGGGCTCGAAACCGTTTTACTAACATAGTTTGACGGGCCCGGATTTCCGGAATACCTGACCGATGGGAGGAATAATCCGCCCGATTTTTTTTATTCAATTCCTTGGACTATATTTGTCCATCTAATTTGTAGACTGCCGAATATGGTTCATACTGCTTCCTTCACATGTATCTGTTGTCCCTGTTGTAAGGGATGTTGTTGTTGATATCTAATATTCAACCACATCTTTCTTCTTTCCTCTTTCTAAACAGGTTTTTTGATACATGGATACAGCAGCAGACATATCGAATTCTAAATTAAGCAGCCAGATAAGTAATCTATCCATCTCTGCTTCCCTGCATTTATTAACTGAGCTATTCCCGGGTCAGGTTTGTTTTTCAACCAGCTTCAGCGAAGAGGATCAGGTGATCCTTCACCATATTGTTTCCGAAAATCTTCCGGTTAATATTTTTACGCTCGATACGGGTCGTATGTTCAGCGAAACTTATTCAGTATGGTCGGCTACACGGGAAAAATATGGTATTCATATCAAATCATATGTTCCGGACGCTGACCGGCTGGAAGCCTATGTAAATCAGAAAGGACCCAATGCTTTTTATGAATCTGTGGAAAACCGCAAAGAATGCTGTTTTATACGTAAGGTGGAACCCTTAAAAAGAGCTCTTGCCGGACAAAAGATATGGATCACGGGCATACGCGCCGAACATTCCGGAAATCGCAGCCAGCTGAATCTGATTGAATGGGATGAAGGTAACCGTCTGAATAAATACAACCCGCTGCTTCATTGGAATCTGGAACAGGTAAAAAGATACATTTCCGAAAACGATGTGCCCTATAACATATTACACGATCGTGGTTTTGTGAGCATCGGCTGCCAGCCTTGTACCCGCGCTATACGGCCCGGAGAAGAATTCCGGGCAGGCAGGTGGTGGTGGGAAGATGCGGATAAGAAAGAATGCGGACTACATGAAAACACTAATACAAGTATGAAAGTATGAAAGAATGGAAGTATGGAAGTGAATGCTTCTGTACTTCCAGACTTCCAGTCTTCCAGACTTCCAGACTAAAAAATATGATGGATTATTTAGATGAGTTAGAAAGTGAGGCAATCTATATTCTCCGTGAAGTAGCGGGGCA
>JABDFX010000175.1 GCA_013286315.1 Bacteroidota bacterium
AATGGACAAAAATAGAATCGTATTTAAATTGGAGCAAAGAGTCTTAGGTGACTACCCGGAATAAACCGGTAAATAGTTGTTTTACGGCGGTAAAAATCTTACCGCCGTAACAACTTTAAAAGAAATGATAAACTAAAAAGGGAATTAATTATTTCACATGTTTGTTCAGAGCGCCCGCCATTTCAAACATGGATATCTGATCCTTAACAAAAATAGGTTTCAGATTTGCGTCTGCATTGATCATGCGTTTGTTTTGCTTATCCTGCAGGTCGTTTTTCTTGATATAGACCCAGATTTTTTTCACGATTTCAGTTCTGGGCAACGGCTTGTTCCCTACAACTTTTGCCAGTGCATCGCTAACATTCAGCGGTGTCATGAAAGCCGCATTTGGTTTCCGGGCTGATTTTTTCTTAGCTGCTTTTTTGGGAGCTGCTTTTTTTGCTGCCTTTTTTGCAACTTTTTTAGCTGTTTTTTTTGGAGCTGCTTTTTTCTTTGCTGCTTTTTTTGGAGCTGCTTTTTTCTTTGCTGCTTTTTTAGCTGACTTTGCCATAATGAGAATATTTAATGGGTTATCAAAAAGTTAGTGATTCAAATTTAAGTTTTTTTATATAAGCAAAATGTATTCATCCTTTTTTTGACTGGTACCAGACCGGCAAATGCCACCTGTATCGGATGCCCAGCATCCGGGTAGTAAATATCAAAATGATTGAAATGGCAGCGGCAATGGTGTCCGGAACGGGGAATTTAATTAACAAAATATAGGCGATACCTCCCAAAATCGAAGCTGATGCATATATGTCCTTTTGAAAAATGAGCGGAACCTTATTCAGTACAATATCGAGTATAACACCGCCAAAGCAGCCAGTCATCGTGCCCAGGGCGATACAAACCACCGGACCCAGGTGATGTACAAGCCCTTTCTGAATACCAATGATTGTAAAAAGACCAAGTCCCAGAGCATCAAAAGAGGTTAAAAGAGATTGTATCTTTTTAAGCCGACGGCCAAAAAAAAACGCACCAGCCGTTCCCGCTATAATTACCCAGCCGATAGACGGCTGCTGAAGCCATGCAACGGGTGTATCACCAATGAGAAGATCACGGACCGTACCGCCTCCAATGGAGGTAATAAATGCGAGAATCAGGACGCCGAAAGGGTCCAATCTCTTTTCCATCGCTGCAAAAGCACCGGAGACTGCGAAACTGAATGTGCCCAGTATATCTATGAATTCCGCGAAGGGGGGCATATGTTTTATTTGGCGGTCTACCTTAGCCTGTCCAGGCTTTTTACCAGTTTCTGGTCCCTGTAAATGCCCCGCCAGGCAAGAAAAAAGAAAATGGGAATGACAAATACAAATACAGACGTAATGGTGTGGCTTCCCTGGTTTTCAACGAACCGGTGGATTTGTTGTAAGTAAAGAAAGATATTCAACAATGAAAGAAGAATGCCCAGAATGGCGAGTCGTCCCTGTAACTTCCTGTTTTTATAAAGAAAAATATCAATGGCGGCGATACAGGTTATGGCGATCGTCACGATCAGGATCCAGATGCTGAATGTGGCGGTCAGGTATTGAAAACTTACCGGCTGTCCGGGAACCTCCATATTACCGCTGTAGAAGGAAAATTTAATCGTCAGGACAGCGTCAATAGCCGCCAGCAGGAGCCAGACGGATTGCATTCTTTGCAGCATAAAACTGAATTTATTTCAGATCCAAGTTATTTAAAATTATTCACTCAGAAGGCGCTGCATAGTATACGGATGAGACTTATATAAGCTCCGGGTACAACGGAAACTGCTTCATGTGCGCATTGATTTTTTTCCGGATGCCGGCAAGAACGACGTCATCTTCTGCATGCACGATCGCTTCATCTATAAAATCGACGATTGCGCTCATATGCTCCTCCATCATGCCCCGTGTAGTAACGGCAGGAACACCGATGCGGATACCGGATGTGATAAATGCACTTTTATCATCAAAGGGAACCATATTTTTATTCACGGTGATATCAGCCTTGCCCAACGCGATCTCTGCTTTTTTCCCGCTGATATTTTTATTTCTCAGGTCGATCAGCATCAGATGATTATCCGTTCCGCCGGAAACAATATTGTATCCTTTTTTGCTAAAACAGGCACTCATGGCCTGTGCGTTCACGATGATCTGTTTGGCATAAATGGTAAATTCATCCGATAATATTTCTCCGAATGCAATGGCTTTTGCAGCAATCACGTGTTCCAGCGGGCCGCCCTGAGTGCCTGGAAATACACCCATATCCAGCAGATTACTCATGGGCCGGATATTTCCTTTATTGTCTTTCAACCCAAAGGGATTATCAAAATCCTTTTTCATCATGATAATACCACCCCGCGGACCACGAAGGGTTTTATGCGTGGTAGATGTTATGATATGGCAGTCTTCGAATGGAGAATTCAACAGTTTCTTTGCGATGAGTCCGGCCGGGTGGGCCATATCGCACATCACCAGGGCGCCAACCTGGTCTGCAATCTGACGAATCCGGGGATAATCCCAGTCACGGCTATACGCAGATGCGCCGCAGATAATGAGTTTGGGTTTCTCCTGCTTTGCCACTCTTTCCATGCTTTCATAATCCACCAGGCCATCTTCTTTTTTAACCCCGTAAAAATGTGGCTGATAGAGTTTGCCCGAGAAATTCACCGCAGATCCATGAGTCAGATGCCCCCCCATGCTCAGGTCAAGACCCAATATCTTGTCGCCGGGCTGTAAAACGGCCAGACAGACCGCTGCATTGGCTTGTGCACCACTATGTGGCTGTACGTTGGCATAATCACAATTAAATATCTGTTTTAGCCGGTCAATGGCCAGCTGTTCTGTCTGGTCTACGATTTCGCAACCCCCATAATAACGACGTCCGGGATAACCTTCAGCGTATTTATTGGTCATCACATTTCCCATGGCCTGCATGACCTGAAGAGAAGTAAAATTTTCGGAGGCAATCAGTTCAATACCATGCCTTTGCCGTACAAGTTCCTGATGAATGAGGTCGAAAACAAGCTTGTCTCTTTGCATGGCGCAAAAATAGGCCAACTATGAATAAAAGATTCAAGGGGTCCTGATTTGATAAAAGAATTATCAGTTACAGCAAGGATCTGATTGATACGGGTCATCAGTTCTTCGAGGTCAATATCTCCGCGGTTGGAAAAAATGCTGATGCAATAGTCAACAGATGGGATCATGAATACGACTGTACGGAATCCCCCGTTGAATCCTGTATGATAAACAACTTTTTTTGAGTCATTCAATTGCTGTATAAACCAACCGTTCCCGTACCATAATCCTTTCAGGGTGTCGACA
>JABDFX010000176.1 GCA_013286315.1 Bacteroidota bacterium
GCAAGACCTGTCGGACCTTCAGCCGGAGCAAGGTTCCATGTATCCAGCACCTTGCCTGCAGAAATATCTACCGCGCTGATTGAATTCTTGTCTTCAATATTTACAAAAATTTTACCTGCCTCATCGCTGACGGCGGTTTCAGGTTTTCCGGAAAGGGCGATGGTCGAAACGACCGTGTCGGTTTGCGGATCCACTATGCTCAGGTTATTGCTGCTTTTTGGAAAATGGATCATACATAATCGCATCCGGATTCTGGCCAACAGGTATTTGTTTTAAGACCGCGTAGGTTTTCAGATCAAATACAGTTATAGAATTCAATCTGCCGCAACTGACATATCCTTTGCCGAGGGCAGGAATAAAAGCAATACCATGTACGCCCGTGGTGCCGGGAATTAATCCCAATGAATCGCCGTTGGAGGCATCCAGAATATTAACCTGGGTGGCATGGGAGACATACAACTTGTGGTCATTGACAGCGATATAATCCCATCCGCCGCCACTGGCAATTTTAAAAGTTTTGGAAAGCTTATATCCACTTGTATTTTGAGCCAACCCCGATACTGAATAACTGAAAAGGATGATTGTCACCACGACCCTGTTCATGTATTTCATGGTATTCATTTTGGTAAAAGTAAATGTTAAATCTGTGGCAATTCTGTAGTTTCCATAGTATGATGTCTAAATAAAATGCGCAGCATGGCCGGTAAAATGATCAACAGAATCGGCAGGGCAAAAACAAATCCACCGATTACTGCAATGGCAAGTGGCTGATGTAATTGTGCACCGGTTCCAATGCCAAACGCCAATGGCGACAATGCGATGATCGCACCGATCGCGGTCATTAATTTGGGTCTCAGTCTGGTGGAGATGGCATATACCACGGAGTCGTCCACCGATCTCTCTTTCAGTGAATCCCGGAACTGCAGGAAAGTGAAAATGGCATTTTCACCAATGATGCCCACAATCATAATCAGGCCGGTATAACTGCCGACGTTTAAAGGTGTATTGGTTAAAAATAAAGCGAGGTAGCTTCCTGAAATCCCTAATACAGCGAGAAGGATGATCAGCAGGGCAACCCGGAAGTCTTTGAATAAAAAAAGAATTACAGCGAATACGAGTAAACTGGACGCGAGTAAGATAAACAATAATTCTTTGAATGATTGCTGCTGGTCGGCATATGCTCCTCCATATTCGATATGGTATCCCTGGGGCAGGGATATACCGGCAGCAACTTTTTGTTTTATTTCAGTCATCGTACTGCCCAGATCACGGTTTTCAAGTCTGGCTGTAACTTCGCCCATGGCCTGCAGGTTTTCTCTTTTTATTTCCGCATCTCCTTCATTTACCTGTATTGTTGCCAGTTCGTTGATCGCTTTTAACTTGCCCGACGGTAAAAAAATCTGCAACTTGTTCAGTTGATCAACCGAATGATTTCTATAACCGGAATCAATGATACGGATAAGGGGCGTTTGCTCTTTCTCAAAGATCGTCCCGACTACATTGCCCTCCTGGTTGGTCTGAATCTGGTATTGAAGGGAAGCAGGACTGATACCATATTGAGATAATTTATCAAATTTGGGTATAACATTTACAGAAGGTCCTGCAATCACAACACCGTTAAAAACGTCGGCTGTTCCTGGTACCTTATTGATTATTACTGCAACCTGAGAAGAGAGGCCATTCAGGGTGCCGGCATCATTACCAAATATTTTTATGGCAATGGGCTGTACAGACGTCATCAGGTCACCCAACATATCACCGATCACCTGGCCAAAATCGATGCGGAGAGCCGGCTGTGTGGATTCGATTTGTTTCCTGATATCGGCAATCACTTCATCAGTGGAGCGTTTGCGGTCTTTTTTAAGCTGTATCAGGTAATCACCGGTGTTCGGCTCCGTAATGAAAAACCCCATTTGCGTTCCGGTTCTTCTTGAATATCCGGATACTTCCGGCACCTGAACGATTAGCTTCTCTGCTTGTCGAAGCATCCGGTCTGTTTCGTCGAGTGAAGTTCCCGGTGGCGAAGCGTAATCCAATACAATACTTCCCTCGTCCATTTCAGGCAGGAATCCTGTTTGTAATTTGGGCAGTATGATCACAATCGTCAAAATCATCCCCGCAATCAGTAAGATCGCTAACAATGGTTTGTGTATCAGCACCCCGATCCATTTTTGTGTTCTGACATGGGTTGGTGCGGGCATTTTCCCTTTTGTCTTTCTTTTTCGCGACAGGAGTAAATAAATAACGGGTAACCCGATCCATGTTACGAAAAAGGAACAAACCAATGTAATAATCATCGTATTGGTAAGCACTTTGAAATAACTTCCCGCGACGGCACTCATCCATTCAAAGGGAATGAAGATTACAATCGTACTGATGGAAGAACCGACCATGGCGGGAAACAAATAATGGATAGCTTTATGAATCAAAGTAGTCGATGGTTCGTCAGGGTGTTCTTCATGCGTTCTTTGTATTTGCTCAACCACTACGATGGCATCATCTATTATGAGACCGATCGAAGCGGCAATAGCACCCAGCGTCATGATGTTCAACGTATACCCGATATTGAACAAACAGATGAGCGTAAGACAAATCGTAATCGGAATCGTTAATAAAATAGTTGCACTGGCTTTAATGGACCGAAGAAACACGATGGAAACAAAAATGGCAAGCAGCAGTCCGATCCATACGCTTTCTGTAACGCTCTTCACGGCTTCATTTACAAAATCAGCCTGCAAATAATACGGCTTCAAAACAATCCCTGACGGAAGAATTTTTTGCAGTTCAGCTACTTTGGCTGCCATCTGGTCAGACAAATCAATCAAGTTGGCATTGGGTTGTTTGATGATCCCAACCAGGATACTTTCCCGGCCATTCGCATTGATCTTGGTGTACTCGAGCGCCTCCTTCACAGAAACTTCCGAGAAGTCCTTTAATCGGATAATTCGCTTGCCATTGTTGCTTACAACAACAGATTGCAACTGATCAAGGGAATGTACGGTCGCATCGGTGACAGACAAATAAAGCATATGGTAATCTGACAGATACCCATTCGATTTGATAAAATTTGTTTGGCCCAGCGCAGTTGTAACCACATCAGGTGTAATGCCGAGCGTTCCCATTTTGGATACATTTAAACGGATCCAGTATTCCTTCGTTTTGCCACCGGATATCCTCACCTCTGATACACCGGCCACCTGCGACAAAAAAGGCTTAACGGTGAACAGTGCGAGCATCTTCATATCGATCGGATTCCGTTGAGAAGTCGTTTCAAGTGAATAACCCATCACCTGCAAAATGGATGGATTCATCTTCTCCACCC
>JABDFX010000177.1 GCA_013286315.1 Bacteroidota bacterium
AAGAACGGACTAGAACTCCCTGAACCGGCCGAATTACATGCTATTCTTATACAAAAAAAACTCTCACCTGAACAAAATTTCACTCCTGGCTTACCAAAAATTAATCTGGACAAGTGCAAACAAAGCATTGTCGATTTTAAAAACCTCCTTTTTGATCGCGGCTACATTCCTCAAAACAAAGATTCAGTACACCGCTGGCATCCATCCTTCAAAGAACTGGATTATCAGTTTAAGAAGGCTTACGACACTGCCCGGCTGAACAGACTACAACTATTTGATTTTAAAGTAGAGCGTGAATTCCACGAAAACGAATCCATTGCCTTCCGTTTTGTCCTGACTTATGATTCCATCAACCGTGTGGTTGATATCTCTACCATTGAGGCATTCTACAAAGAGCAGAAACTGCTCTTAATGATCGATGGAATAAAAGGTATGCCGAACGCGAAAAGTTTTCAGGAACATTTTGACAATATGAACAGGTATGTAAAGGCAAATAAGGTAGCCAGTACCGTACCAAATCAATCCAACCTCCGGGTCTCCAAATAAAACTATTTTGACATGAACAGTAGGCTCAATATTTTCTTTACCAATCATCCCAGATACAATTCTGTCATATCTCCCCTGACAAGGGCTTTTATGATAATTGTATTTCTAACATGCGCTGTTCCCGCAAAGAGTCAATCCCTCATCGAAGTCATGTTGGAACAAATCGCCAAGCTCCAAGTACTGATCACAGAGGTCGAAAAAGGCTACAGCATTGCTCAGCACGGGCTAACCATTATCAACGATATTAAACATGGTGACTTCGACCTACATAGTCTCTTCTTCTCATCACTGAGCAAGGTTAAACCGGACGTAAAAAATTATGTTAAGGTCGCGGACATTATCACTATGCAAATTCAAATGCTGATCGACTACAAGAAAATATATCAGCAGTTTCAATTCTCCGGAGTTTTTGACGCTGACCAGCTCAGATACCTTCTGTCTGTCTATACCAACCTCATGTCCCTGGCAAGTGAGGATATTAGCGATCTGACTGAAGTTATTTCCGACAACAAATACCAAATGAAGGATAACGAGCGCCTCGCAGAAATAGATAAAATCTACAAAAGTATGATTGATAAATACACTTTTCTCTATTCGTTCAGCAACGAGACGCAGATCTATGTCAGCCAAAAGCAAAAATCACTCCTTGATATTCAAAACATTAAAAAATTATTTCAGCCATGAGAAAGGCTATTATTCTTTCCGTTGTCTTATTACTGGCATCTGCAGAGCTGCTACCGGCCCATGCGCAATTACAGGAACTCGAACAACTGATCCTTGATATCAAGAAACTCAGTCAGTTTAAATCCATCCTATCTGATATGTATAAAGGCTATGAAATACTCACCAATGGGTATAACGCCATCCGCGATATTTCCCAAGGCAATTTCAACATGCACAAACTTTTTTTGGATGGTCTGCTAACAGTCAGTCCCGAAGTGAAAAAATATGAGCGGATAGCCGAAATCATTTCCGGTGAACAAACCCTTATCTCACAGTACAAGGCTTCCTTAATCCAGTTTAAAAACATGAACATTTTTAGCAGTACCGAGATAACCTATATAGAATCAGTCTACAGTAACCTGGTCGATCGGTCCCTGAAAAATCTTGATGAATTATTGATGGTCATCACCGATAGCCAACTTAGAATGAATGATGCGGAACGGATCAATGCCATTGACCATATTAATGCCGACATGCAGGACAAACTTGAATTTCTCCGAAATTTTAACGATAAGACAGGTCTAATGGCAACCCAACGTCAAAAAGAACTTCAGGAAACCTCCACTATCAAATCACTATACGGCCTTCCAAACTAATTAACGATGAAACGCATAATTTTTCTTTTAGCCCCGCTGGGCCTGACCGTTCTATTTCCCTGTATTTGCTTTGCCCAGACCCTAAATCAGGATGTTCAGCAGTTACAAGGCGTTTTACAAAACGTCTATGACCAAATGATTCCTTTGGCTGACGAACTTATCTCAGTCTCAGAAGCCATCGGAAGCTTTGCTGCAGTTTTTTATATCGGTTTTCGGGTATGGCGCCATATCGCCAATGCAGAACCCATAGACTTTTACCCCCTGCTGAGACCCTTTGTATTCGCTCTTATGATTAGTCGATTCAGCCTGGTTCTGACAGTAATAAACGGCGTACTCAATCCCGTAGTCACCGTCACTAATCAAATGGTGAAAAACTCAAACGACGCTGTTCAGAATCTATTAGCAGAAAGAGAGGCCGCTATAAAAAGAACAGACGAATGGAAAGTATTGGTCGGGCCGTCCGGCTCCGGAGATCGCGAAGGCTGGTATAAATATACTCACCCGGGGCCGGCCGGCCAACAGAGTGAAGGCTTTTTTGCGAGCATAGGCAATGACGTTCGCTTTGCGATGGACCGACTGATGTACAATATTAAAAATGCGATCAAATATATTATCAGCATTATTCTTGAAATGATCTATTATGCCGCCAGTCTTTGTATTGATACAATCCGAACCTTTCACCTCGTTGTTCTCGCCATCTTAGGCCCTATTGTATTTGGGTTGAGCATATTTGATGGCTTCCAACAAAGCCTCTCCCAATGGCTTGCCCGCTATGTCAACATCTTTATGTGGCTTCCTGTGGCAAATCTCTTTGGCGCTATCCTGGGGAAAATACAGGAGAATATGCTGAAGCTTGATTTGAGCCAAATTCAAAATAGCGGTACGACAACCTTTACTTCAACGGATCTCGCTTACCTGATTTTTTTGATTATCGGTATTATAGGATATACCACCGTTCCGGGTGTCGCCAATTACATTATACATGCACACGCGCCCAATCCCCTTCTTTCAAAATCCAATCAGGGTCTTTCATCCGCTACGAGCGCCATGTATTCCAATTCCAATACCCAAAATAATCATACGACAAATAACAGTCTGGCTAGCAATTCAGGAAATGCTTCCGGTAGTAGCTACCATCATAATAAAATTTCAGGCTAAATAAAAAGACAACCATGTTCATGCAATTTAAAAATATCGAATCGGCTTTTAAGCATATTCGATTCTTTTCCCTAGCCTTCTTAATGGGCAATATTGCCATATGCTGCTATAGCATCTATCGGTCTAGCCAGGTAATCAGATCAGGACAACAAAAAATTTACGTCTTGCTCAATAGCAAATTGCTGGATGCAACAGCTATCGACAGGTCGGATTCCCTGAATGTTGAAATTTCAGATCACGTAAAAATGTTCCATTACTATTTCTATAGTCTCGAACCGGATGAAGAA
>JABDFX010000178.1 GCA_013286315.1 Bacteroidota bacterium
ACTTCCGACATCTCTGAAGGATTCAGTTCCCTGTCGAGATAAAGCAGAAAAAAAGTTTCGTAATTGTTCCTGTTGATTTCCATAACCTGTTCTTTAAAGTACATTTTCCACACTCACGAGCCATCCTTTTAAAATCAATCGCGCCCTGTGCAGGGTCACTTTTACCTGTGTTGTATTTAATCCGGTGATTTCTGCGATTTCTTCATAAGAATAACCTTCATAATCTTTCAAAAGAACCAGTGAACGTTGTCTGTCACTCAAACGGCTCAATGCTTTCTCCAGCACTTCTTTCAATCTCGGCGTCGTTCCGGGCGATTCCTCCATTTTGTCCGGAAGGGATTCCCTGAATTCCATCCTGCTGTTTTTCCGGTTCAGATCGATCATCTTATGATAAGCGATCGTAAACAGGTATGATTTGCTTGTTGCTGCCTTTACCTCTGTCCGGTGTTCCCATAATTTTTCAAAGGACGACTGTACCAGGTCACGTGCGTCTTCCACCTGGCGGGTAGATTTCAGCATGAACCGGTAGAGTCCATCTGCATATAACTTCACACAGTCATTATAGTCCTCCGCCGTCATAAGCCCTTACCCGTTGTTTTCGTCATTTGTAATACGGTTGTCTGACCAAAAAGTTACAAAGCTTACCTTTATCCGGTTAAAAATATACTTATGCATGAGTCTTTTGTGAAACGGATCGCGGACCAGCTGGATGAGATCCGTTCTGCCGGTCTTTTCAAAACTGAACGGGTCATTAGCAGTGAGCAGGGGGTTGAGATTGTTGTGAAAGGCCGTAAACTGTTGAATTTCTGTGCGAATAACTACCTGGGACTGTCTTCCCATCCTGCCGTGATCGAAGCGGCGCATAAGGTCCTGAATGAACGGGGATATGGCCTCAGCAGTGTACGTTTTATTTGCGGTACCCAGGATATCCATAAGGAACTGGAGGAAAAGATCTCCGAATTTCTCGGAATGGAGGATACTATATTATATGTAGCCGCATTTGACGCCAATGGTGGTGTTTTTGAACCTCTTTTTGGAGAAGCGGATGCCATCATTTCCGACGAGCTCAATCATGCCTCCATTATCGACGGGGTTCGCTTGTGCAAAGCGCGGCGACTAAGGTATAAGCATAATGATATGGCTGATCTGGAAGAACAGTTGAAGCAATCGGCCGATTGCCGTGACCGAATCATTGTAACGGACGGATCATTCAGTATGGACGGTACGATTGCCCAGCTCGACAAAATTTGCTTGCTGGCCGAACAATACGGCGCCATCGTGATGAGTGATGAATCTCATTCTTCCGGGTTCCTGGGAAAAACGGGCCGGGGCACGCATGAATATCGTGGGGTGATGGGCAAAATGGATATTATTACCGGCACGCTCGGCAAGGCCCTCGGCGGAGCCAACGGAGGTTTTACAAGCGGAAGAAAAGAGATTATTGAAATGCTGCGCCAGAGAAGCCGTCCTTATTTATTTTCAAACAGTCTGGCCCCCTCGATCGTAGGTGCATCCCTGGTAATACTGGATATGTTGAAAAAGGATACCGGTCTGCGTGATAAACTGGAATCGAATACAAAATATTTCAGAACGAAAATGAAAGAGGCCGGTTTTGATATTAAGCCCGGTGATCATCCGATCGTGCCGATCATGTTGTACGACGCGGTGGTCGCCCAGGAATTTGCTGCCAGACTTTTGGAAGAAGGGATCTATGTGATCGGGTTTTTCTTTCCCGTAGTTCCCAAAGGACTTGCACGGATACGCGTGCAGTTGAGTGCTGCGCACACTCAGGCACATTTGGACCATGCTATTGCATCATTCATTAAAGTTAGGGACACACTAAATCACTAGTGTGAAAGTATGGAAGTATGGAAGTATGGAAGTAGTTATTTAGTTTGTTAGTCATAATCACTTCCAGACTTCCAGACTTCCAGTCTTTCATACTCAATGTAGAAATATCTATGATTGCAATGCAATCATAGATATTTCTACATTGACGTTCTTGGGCAACGCTTTCACCGCAACGGTTTCGCGGGCGGGAAATTCGCCAGTGAAATATTTTCCATATACTTCATTCACCGAAGTAAAAAATGCCATATCTGTCAGGAAGATGGTTGTTTTGACGACGTTCTTGAAATCAAGTCCGGCAGCATGCAATACAGCGCGCAGATTATGCATCACCTGGTGGGCTTCTTCAAATATATCCCTGGCTTCAACCGTATTATTTTTTGGATTGATGGCAACCTGACCTGAAATGAAAAGCATGTTACCTGCCAGTATCGCCTGGTTATATGGCCCGATGGGTTCTGGTGCATCCGGGGTATTGATGATTTTTTTTTCCATACACGAAATTAATGGTTAATTGTTAATTGTTAATTGTCAATGATGTAAAGCGACATCAGGAATATTTGTTCCTTCGTTCTGTAAACATTATCGTCTACAATTGACAATTGACAATTAACAATTAACAACTAACGACCCTATCTTTATCAAATGGAAACGGAAGTTTGTATTTGCGGAGCGGGAACAATGGGAAGGGGCATCGCCCTGGCTGTTGCAGGTCACGGTGTGCGGGCCATATTATATGACCTGAGCGCAGATATGATTACCCGTTCTGCATCACTCATTGAAAAAGAATTGGATGAATCCCTTAAAAAAAAACGGATCAGTCTTTCTGAAAAGGAAGAAACTCTCGGACGCATTCAATTCACTACATCTTTGCAGGATTGTCAGGCGCCCCTTTTGATAGAAGCGATCATAGAAAAGACAGAGGTTAAGTCCGCCCTGTTCATACAACTCGCGAACATAAATACCGATAAAACGATTTTTGCAACCAATACTTCCTCTCTTTCCATTACGGCGATCGCAGGACAAACTTCTTTCCCTGAAAGAATAATCGGCTTACATTTTTTTAATCCTGCAAACCGGATGAAACTCGTGGAGATCATTCGAACAAAATATATTTCAGATCAGCTTGTAAACCGTATGGCGGAGTTCGCCGGGCAACTTGAAAAAACAGCTGTGATCTGCCAGGACGCTCCCGGTTTTATCGTGAACCATGTAGCCCGTCCTTTTTACCTGGAAGCACTGAGACTGGCCGAAAAACAAATTGCGGAACCGGGAACGATCGACCGGCTCATGGAATCCGCGGGATTTAAAATGGGACCTTTTCACCTCATGGATCTGATTGGTAATGATATCAATTATACCGTCAGCAGTACACTCTATGAAGCCATGGGCAGACCGGCGCGCCTGAAGCCCTCCAATCTTCAGGCAGTAAAGCTGAAGCAGGG
>JABDFX010000179.1:0-2649 GCA_013286315.1 Bacteroidota bacterium
ACAGCTGATATACCGTTTCCTGATAAAGATCCTGTTCGTCTTCTCTTCTGTCGGTATAAAGTTTCGAGATCTTATAAATAAGACCCCCATTTTCCTGTATCACGCGGACAAACTCTGTTTTATCAATCATGATGGATAAACATTCACCAGTTCATAAGTATTTATTTATCTCAGAAAGTCACATTATTTAAAATTTATTTTTCAAATAAGCCAAAAAAACCGGCAAACGCCGGCTTTCTAAAATTTCTTTTTAATTTCAGTTTTTACCTTTCAGGATTTATTGATGATAATCCGGGTCGGTGTCGGTCCGGCAATCCCGTTTTGATCAAAAGCATATTTTATATGTTCCTGAAGACTGAAGAATGTGTCCCAATAATTTTCCTGATTGGTAAATGGACGTATGGCCAGGGTGACCATCCCGTCTCCCACTTTTATCACATTCACGGACGGTGCGGGATCGGCCAGCACTTTATCGTTCTTTTTTAATACTTCCAGGGCAACATCTTTTGCTTTTTGGATATCCGAATCCGGTGCCACTGCCATGGTAATATCAACCCGCAGATTACCATGTTTGCTGTAGTTGATAATGGTATTATTACTTACGGCCCCGTTGGCAAGTATAACCGTTTTATTTTCCGGGGTAAGCAGAATGGTATTGAAAATCTGAATTTCCCGGACTACTCCGGTTTGTCCGCTCGACTCTATCAGATCACCCGTTTTAAAGGGTTTAAATACAAGTATCAGAACACCACCTGCAAAATTAGCCAACGATCCCTGTAAGGCTAATCCAACAGCAAGTCCCAAAGCACCTATGATCGCCACAAAGGAAGTCGTTTCAATGCCCATCATACCCGCGACCGTGATCAGCAACAAAACCTTCAGTCCGACGGATACCATGCTTGCCAGGAAGGATTGAAGTGACGCATCCACATTCCGTTTTTTCATCGATTTTGCTGCGAGCCGGGAAGCCCAGTTAATAATCGTCAGACCGATGATAAATATTAGCAGTGCGGAAACGAGTTTCGGACCAAAATTGATAATCCAGGTCTGAAACTGCATTGCCATTGATTGTGCCTTGTCCATGATGATAGATTTTAGTTGTTCGATTTAAACTGTGCTATATACAGTATCATTTCCCCATATTCCAAACATTATTTCTTCTGTTTACATCCGGCAATACGTGATTCGGATCCAGCACCACTTCGTTGATCTTAGTGGTAGAAGAATATTTTAAAGTCCAAACAGCGCCGCGCTGCCATATTTCGACTGGTAAGCGGATGATCTCTGATTGACCGTTAGACTGAACAATTTTCAGAATAACCGGCATGATCATTTTGTTCTTGTTCTCTATGGTAATGTAGGCACCTTTTGCCGGATCATTATCAACATATTTTACTTCAGTAACTGCCTGGTCCAGTGTCCAGACGGTAAAAAACCACTGTTTCCAAAACCAGTTTAAATCTTCACCGGCCGCACTGTTGATACAATGAAAAAAATCATATGGGGTCGGATGTTTAAAGGCCCAGGCCTCTGTGTATTTTCTGAAAGCGTAATCAAAGCGATCCTTACCGACAACGACATCGCGAAGTAATTTCAGTCCAAAGGCTGTTTTGCTGTAGTACTGGTAATGTTGCGCATAATCCATCGCTTCTGAGACCGTTATCAGGGGATCGCGCAGATCGGGAAGGGTACTCTGATCGAGCCATGCAAAATGATTTTTATTAAACAGGGCCGGATCATTTGCATATTCTCCATGATTGAAAATATCGTTGGCGTAATAATTTATATAGGAATTAAATCCCTCATCCTGCCACATATATTTTCTTTCATTGGACCCTACGATCATGGGATACCAGTTATGTCCTATTTCGTGTGTGATCACAAACCACAGGGGCGCATTGGTTTCTTTCCAATCATTGAAAATCATTCCCGGATATTCCATGCCGGTAATATTTGAACCGATATTGACAGCTGTGCCCCAGGGATATTCATAAAAGTTCTTTGAATAGATTTCCATACTGTTTTTTAAATACTCCGTCGCTCTCGACCAAGCCGTGTCCCCGATACTTTCCGGTGGATAGGCTGACATGGGCATGGCATGTTTTCCGGAGGGAAGGTTCACTCTTGCAGCATCCCATACCAATCCTTTGGACGCCGCCCAGGCTACATCTCTTGTATTTTTCATTGTAAAGTGCCAGGTAAGCATCGGCTGCTTTGTGGGACGGGTAGATGGTTTTCCGATTTCTCCCGCATCCACTATTGTCACCTTCTGATCGGTTGCAGCTGCGGCGGAAAGCCTTTTGATTTGTTCATTCGTCAAAACTTCAGTGGGATTTTGTAAATCACCCGAACCATAAACGATCATTTCCGAGGGAGCTGTAATATAATAGTCGTAATTACCATAATCGCAATAGAATTCTCCCAGGCCCATATAGGGCAGTGTATTCCATCCCTCCACGTCATCATAAACGCACATGCGCGGATACCATTGCGCTATTGTGTACACTACCCCTTTTTTGGTATATAACCTCCCCATGCGATCAGATCCATCGGCGGGGATCCGGAAACTATAATTCATCTGAATGGAAATTTTATCGCCCTTCGGCAGCATCGGATGATTTAATCTGATCTGCATCCTGGTGTCAGAGA
>JABDFX010000179.1:2670-3242 GCA_013286315.1 Bacteroidota bacterium
TTTGAAATATGCAGTCCTCCCTGATCAAATGCTTTTACCCCTATCAGATCATTTATCGCGGGTGAAGCGGCGACTCCCCTTGATTTCAAATTAAACAGATTTTGATCGAGTTGCAGCCAGACATATTCCAATTGATCGGGGCTGTTATTGATATATGAAATCGTCACATCACCGGTAATACTGGTGTCTTTTTCACTCAGGGTTGCATGTATCAAATAACTGGCTGCGTTTTGCCAGTACATAGGTCCTGGTGTTCCGTCGGCTGAGCGATAGCCATTACCTGCAGGCGGATTAAATCCTTGTGTAAAAAAATCATGCGGATCGTAGGGTCCCGGGTTCATGCCATTCTGCGCATTCGAAAATTTACAAAGAAGAAACAAAAGGACAAACAGGGATTTATTCATTTGGTTATTTTGATTTAATTTATTTTTCTATGGGAATCTATTTCAAATCAAATATATCCTGAACCTCAGTCCTCACATTCCAGGCTCATTTATCAAGAGCTTTATTCTCTGCATAATTCATTTGCCAGTAGTCGGTATGTGCTTTTAAAGCCTTATCTACTAAGGGTT
>JABDFX010000180.1 GCA_013286315.1 Bacteroidota bacterium
ATTGCAGAATTCCTTCAGGATCATCCTGCCGTTGAACGGGTATTTTATCCGGGTCTTTCCGATCATCCAAATCATTTAATTGCCAAAAAACAATCGCGTGGGTACGGAGGCATCGTATCTTTTTCGTTGAAGGAAGATAATCTGTCGGCGGCCCGGCGTTTCGTAAGTACAACCAGACTTTTTAGGCTAGCAGAAAGTTTGGGTGGCATCAAGAGCCTCATCAGCCATTCTGCTGAAATGACCCATAAAACGATTCCGCCGGAAATCAGACGGGCCGCCGGAGTAAAGGACAGTTTGATCCGCCTTTCGGTGGGTTTGGAAGAAGCAGAAGATTTAATAACGGATCTTCGCAACACATTTGACCGTATTGTTGTTAGGTCAAATAAAGTTTTAAAACGCCTGGAAAATTGTTGATTTATCATGGACGCACATAAGAGACTGACAATTGGACTTTTTGGATTTGGTGTAGTGGGCGAAGGTCTTTACAGGATCTTGCAACAAACGCCATCACTCAAAGCGCGTATTAAAAAGGTCTGTATCAAACATCCGGGCAAAAAAAGAAATGCTCCGGAAGATCTTTTCACCACTGACAGGGATGAGTTACTCAATGATCCGGAGATCAATGTAATCGTAGAAGTTATAAATGAAACAGAACCCGCTTTTGAGATAGTTACGACTGCCTTGAAAAACGGAAAGGACGTAGTGAGTGCCAGCAAAAAAATGCTGGCGGAACACCTGGCGGCGTTGCTGGAACTGCAGAAAGAAACTGATCGTTCTATTTTATATGAAGCAGCTGCCTGCGCATCGATTCCTGTGATCCGCAATCTGGAGGAATACTATGATAACGACCTGTTACATTCCCTGCGGGCGATCGTAAACGGATCCACGAATTTCATCCTGACGAAAATGTTCGAAGAAAAACTGGAATTCAAACAGGCGCTTCTGCTGGCTCAGCAGCTTGGCTTCGCAGAAAGCGACCCTTCCCTGGACGTGGAGGGTATTGATGCGGTAAATAAATGGGCGCTGCTTTTGGTGCATGCTTATGGAATCGTTGCCGATCCGAAGAAGATAGTATTCAACGGCATTCAGAATATTCAGGCTGGTGACGCAACAGTGGCTGCTGAAAAACATTATGAAATCAAACTGGTAGGTCAGGCGAAAAAATTACTGAATGGCAAAGTGGCCGCTTTCGTTCTTCCCCAATTTGTTAAATCAGATGATCATCTGAGTTTTGTGAAAAATGAATATAACGGAGTAGTAATTGAAAGTGGTTTCGCCGATAAACAATTTTTCTATGGCAAGGGTGCAGGCAGCTTCCCCACTGCCTCCGCCGTCCTGAGTGATTTATCTGCCCTGCGATATCAATATCGTTACGAATACAAAAAACTCTATCACCATGCGCCCCTTGAATTAACGGATGAGTTTTATGTGAAAGCATATGTAAGCTTTGATGACTGGGCCTTTATTCCCAAGGATAAGTTCGAATGGATTGAAGAATGGCACGCCGAAAGTGAACGTAAATACCTGATCGGTGTTCTTTCATTTAGAGAATTAAAATCAGCCGGTTGGTGGCGTGAAAATAAGACCTCACTGATATTAACGCCAGAACCTATTATCGAAGATGTTGAAATCAGGAAGTTGAAGAAAAAGAGTCTGGAGCTGGCGGGGATTCTTTGACATGCGGTTACCGCATGAGCAGTTCATCATTTTCTTCCCGGATTACTTAGGACTAATAGATATGCACGATCCCTTCCTCATCAACTATCAGTTTGTTCTCAGCCTGCATGAAATCAATTACTTTACGCAGATGATCTGAATGAATATCAGAAAACAGATCAAATAAAGCGCGCGGCGTAAGCGGTCCCGATTGTGTACCCAATTTTAACTTCTGATAAATGGACTCAAATTCTGAGGGAGAAAGTTTCTCTTTTTCTTTTTTTACACAGTTATCACATATACCGCAGTTTTTTGCACCTTTCTCCCCGAAATATTCCGCGATGGCAATACTGCGACAACCGGAGGTCCTTACATATTCCAATATTCCATGAACCCGTTTCACATATTGGCTTTTCCTGAATGCATACATTTTTTCGTCAATCCGGATGTCAGCAGATTTTCTGCGTGGCTGATTGAAATATACCTGTGGTGTTTCCTTCTGCGGATTATAATAAACGATCTGAAATTTATGCAATTGATAAAGGCCTTTTAAAACCTGGTCCAACTCCCATTTCATTAAGTTTGCGAGCATTTTTTCATAAATCGCAACAGGTTGGTCATAAATGCCTGCGTAGGATCTTAAAAGTGTTTTAATCAACGGCTCCAACATGGGGTTGTCCTTTTCAAATTGAATGAGCTGCTCCCTCGATGCAACAAAATAAAGTGTGGCCGGGTTAAAAATCGGATCATTCAATGTAATAAATCCTTCCTGCTGTAAAACCTGCAGGGCCGCCCGCGCGGCCTTCGATTGAAAGGAAAATTTCTTCAGAAAATCATTCAGATCAAAAGAATAACCCACCTGCTCGGTTCCGAGCGGAACCTGCAGATAATTTACCAGTCCCTGATAGATTTTCCGGATGTAATCCAGTGAGGGAAAATGTTGTTTATGACCCGATTCCAATTCTACCAGCATCTCATTGTTAAACAAAAGAACAGCATAGGATTTTTTGCCATCCCTGCCTGCCCGACCTGCTTCCTGGTAATAATTCTCCAGATTATCGGGTACTTCCGCGTGTATCACCAGTCGCACATCATGTTTGTCTATACCCATGCCGAAGGCGTTTGTACATACTATAACGCGGATTGCATTTTTCATCCAGCTTTCCTGCTTTGCATTGCGGTCCTCCTGTGATAATCCGGCATGGTAATAATCAGATCTGATGCCGTGCATATTGAGCAGATCGCTGATTTCCCGGGTTCTTCTTCTGTTACGGCAATAAATGATTGAACAACCATCCAGCCTGTGCAATATGTCAAGAATCTTATTGTAAACAGAACTCGTTTTGTGCACGCTGAAAGAAAGATTAGGACGAGAAAAAGACTGCATAAAAATCCGGGGACTGTTCATTTTTAGCTTCAGACAGATATCTTCCCGGATCGTCGGTGTTGCGGAGGCAGTCAATGCCAATA
>JABDFX010000181.1 GCA_013286315.1 Bacteroidota bacterium
AGAAGACTGTCGAGTTAATCGAAAAGGTAAATGAGATATCAGTCCACCGGGTCGGTGTCGGCAACGACGTGACCTTTGCAGAATTCATATTTGACCTTGACATGAAGGATGGAAGTAAGATTTATTGGCATGAGATCATCTATTCAGTTTGGAAAAACAGCAAGATTGTATTCGAGGAATATTACAAGGGTTTGTAAAATGAACGCGTAATCATGTACGATCGTACAGCCTGGGAACTATACCTACTTTTCCTGCGAGCAATTGGCAAAGTGTTCCGGTTTGATAATGCAATAAGGTAAATCAGTTAGAAAGAGAAGCTAAAAGTTTTAAATCACTTAAAAAGTGGTTCGACATCAGCCCGATAAGGGATACTTCACCGGGTTCAGGCAATTTCCTGCCAGAATCCGGTATTTTTATTTCGCTGAAACTCTTGTCCAGCGTGTATATCAGCCGAACGGCTTCGTTGACGCGATCGGTTCGACGTTTTGATTTGTCGAAACTTAGTTTTTCAGGAAAGCCCAATGTTCATTGTTCACCAGTAGGGGGTGCCAACCTAACGTTAAATTGGTCAATATTTATGTCACTAACTGTCCGGATTTTACAAACGTAGTCGTCTTTAGTAGGTCATTAAAAACAACAGCCCATGACAGAGAAAAAAGAAAATGACGCCATCAACTTAACCATCAAAATTTATGCGCCCATCGAGGATTTATGGAAAGCATGGACCGATCCGACGCTTATTCTCAAATGGTTTGGATCCGATCCGAAAGGCGTGGGATTGCATGCCAGGCTTGATGTTCAGCCTGGCGGGATATATGAGATCAGCTTCAGGGGTTCCGACGGCATCGCACATACCTGCTATGGTGTTTATAGGGAGGTAAAAGAATTAAGTAAACTGGTTTTTAGCTGGACATGGAAATCTGAACCAGGCGTTGAATCGCTGGTGACAATCCATTTATTACGTGAAGGAGAAAATACATTCATGCAATTTGAACATGCACATGTGGGGAATAAATCCATGCATAACTATCTGGCCGGTTGGCAGGCGGCTTTCGATAAACTGGATCGGATGTTGAACTCTGCATAGTGGCCCGGTCGCATAAGAGAGGGCTTAACGCTTTTTTTTGATTTGCATAGATGGGAAGGTCCCACTGCTCGTTTTAAATATCCGTACAGAAATCTCTCACTATCGTCCGCCTGCCGACAGCTTCGAGATAACATGGTTCATGCATTTTAGTGATCCAGTTTTTTGATCTTCTTTAAAATAAGCTTTTTATCAGCAGATGGTTTAATGAGTTTTTTTGCAGATTCAAAATGCTGAATTGCTTTGGCAGGATTGCACTCAGAGTAAAGTTCGCCCAATAGCAGATGGTATAAATGATTATCGTCCAGTTTTAATTTCTCTGCCTCCTCAATAGCCTTTTCGTTTCCTTGCACTTTTGCAAGGGCATATGTGCGGTTGAGCGCCGCAATGGGTGAATATTCAAGCACCAGCAAATGGTTGTATAACGTAAGGATCCTTTGCCACCGCTCGGTTTCGTTATTTTTTACCGTATGCCAGTAAGCTATGGCTGCCTCAAAGTGATATTTTGAAGGCAGGTCGCCGCCTGCGGCTTTGTTTAGATAATATTCACCCTGCCTGATCAACTCTTTGTTCCAAAGGCTGCTATCCTGCTCATCATAAAGCACCAATTCGCCCTTTGGATTGATGCGTGCCTCAAAACGGGATGAATGGAAACACATCAGGGCCATTAAGGCATTTACAAATGGTTTATCAGTACCCTTGTTTTCAATCAGCATGCGGGTGAGGCGCATGGCTTCCAGGCAAAGATCGTGGCTAAGCACTTTATCACGGGTTGAAGAGTAATATCCTTCATTAAATAAAAGGTACAGGGTGGTTAATACAGTTTGTACCCGGTTATTTATTTCGGGTTCGGGAGGGAATTCAATTTTTACATTCAATTCCTTCAGCTTTTCCCTCGCCCGGTATAAACGTTTAGTGATCGTTTCTTTGTTACTCAAAAAGGCAATGGCAATTTCCTCTATCCCGAAACCGCAAAGAATATGCAACGCCAGGCCGATCTGCGCTTCAGGCGGTATGCCCGGATGGCAGATGGCAAACATCATCTGTAATTGACTATCCTGTATGTTTTTGCTGGAAAGGTCGATATCAAATTCAAGGGTACTCTTTGATGTCCTCTTAATTTCGGCAACAACCTTCTGATCAAAGATGGTATTGTGCTTCAGCATGTCCTTCGCCTTATTTTTGGCGACGGTATAAAGCCATGCAACAGGATTTGCCGGGATGCCTTTCAGGCCCCAGGTTTCGGCAGCGAGCAAAAAAGTGTCGCTTACCAGGTCTTCCACTATTTCTATATGTTCTATACCGAACGTCCTGGCTAGCACAGCAGTGATCTTGCGGAACTCGGCGCGATATAAGTGCGGAATAAGTTCTTTTTGCTGCATAAGAAGAAAAAGACTTCTGCCTGTAAATATAAGAACAGAAGCCTTATCAGGATCTAGCCATTCATCGGGATTACATCCCGCACTTCCACATTTCCACCAATGTTAAGGATGGGGCAGCCTTTGGCTATTCCCGTAGCCTCTTCAATGGATACAGCATTAATAATCGTAAAACCACGAAGCACTTCTTTAATCTCGGCGTAAGGCCCTGGAGTAACTGTATTTCCCGGCTTAACTGTTTTTCCATCGAAACCCAGTCGCTGGCCAGGATTAGCCAGTTGGCCCTGTGCAGTCATCTTACCCATCCAAGCCTGCCAGTTGTTGGTAAGGGTTTCAATGTCTGCAGGTGTAAGTTTCATTTCGTTAGCAGTTTCGTTTCTGAAGATCAATACAAATTCTTTCATTTTTTTAGTTTTTTAAGTTGATGATTTAATTAATTGTTCATTGGGATAATGTTCCTTACTTCTACCTGTCCTTCGCCGCCAACTACCAAAGGGCAACCTTTTGCCACTTCAGCCGCCTCGTCAATAGATTCTGCCCTAATAATGATATACCCAGTGATGATTTCCTTGATCTCGGCATAAGGGCCATTAGTAATTACATTGCCGGGCTTAAGTATA
>JABDFX010000182.1:0-409 GCA_013286315.1 Bacteroidota bacterium
ACGAATCAATTCGGGTTTGCACCGGCACCCATATACAAAAGGGAATCTCAGGCTATCGAAAAAACTACCCGGATTCTGGATGGGGGAAACCATGTCCGGTACAGAGGCAAAGACCTGGTCATACCCATTATGATGGTGGACGAAGATTTTTTTCCAATGTTCAGCTTTCCCATATTAACAGGCAATCAGTCAAACCCACTGGCGAATCTGTCAGATGTAGTGTTATCCGAAAACGCAGTAAAGAAAATATTCGGAAATGAGGATCCCATTGGTAAAACGATCATGGCCTCTGCTGGAGACAATATGCAGAAGTATATAGTAACAGCCGTCATAAAGAACTTCACAAATAGCTCTATTAATTTCGAAATAGTGGATCAGACCGAATTGCTTCACCAGCTGAGGGTCTGAG
>JABDFX010000182.1:419-3064 GCA_013286315.1 Bacteroidota bacterium
GCCCTATGACCGTTTACCCGTGTTGAAAAATGAACTTCACTAAGTGGAAGTAAGTGGGTTGCAGGAATGATTGGAATGACCGGTCGCCGAATGTATATGTCGAGTTGAAACAGGGGGCGGGGCCTCTGGAAGCGGAGCGACAATTAAGACTGATTGATAAGAAATATGTTCCGGAATGGTATGATGATCTGGCAAAGAAAGATCTCAAACCGGATCAGTCGGGAGAGGTCATAGCAACCCACTTACTTCCACTTAGTGAAGTTCATTTTTCAACACGGGTAAACGGTCATAGGGCGATCAGCAGTATGCAGATTATTACAATACTGACCGTGGGATTGCTGATCATATTTATTGCCTGCTTTAATTATGTCAATATCAACCTCTCAAATGTATTTACAAGAAGCCGGGAAATAGGAGTCAGGAAATGTATGGGTGCTTCGGGATGGAAACTTTTTCTGCAACTATGGAGTGAAAGTTTTTTGGTCTGTTTTATTGCATTTATCGTTTCCCATTTATTGGTTCATTACCTGCTTCATTCTATCAGCGGATTTGAAGAATTGAAGATTTCTTCAGAAGCTGTTATATGGCAGCCGGCATTCATCTTACTGGCTTTCGCACTTTTGTTTTTTGTTTCATTAATTGCCGGCGGGTATCCTTCCTGGCTGATGATACGGCTGCGGGTGGTGGAGACATTAAAAGGAAAAATTAGTCTGAAACGTAACAGCATCCTGAGAAGCTCTCTGATCGTATTACAGTTTGTCATTGCCTGCATCATGATTAGTTCAACCTTTATTATCTACCGGCAATTCAAATATTTGCAGAATGCCGATACCGGAGTTGACAAAGACAATGTAATCTCTGTGCTGTTGCATAATCCGGTAAAAGGGAGAGAAACCATTGATAAACTGAGAGGACTTTTGGCAAATGACCCGCGGATTATTTCCATTTCGGGTAGTGATATCAATATGGGCAAAGGCTCTGATCACAGAACGGTGAAGTCTACAACGGATTTTACATTTAATAATCAAACAATCCGGACGAATGTAGCCTCCGTGGATTATGACTACCTGAAAACCTTTGCTGTTAAGCTGCAGGAGGGCCGCGAATTCAGCAGGTCATTCGGTACCGATACGATCAATAGTGTGCTCATTTCTCAATCAGTAGCTGAACAATTTCACGATAAGAACCTGATTGGAAAAACAGTGGGAGCTGACAGCAACTCCCGTGGCTGGCTTATCGTTGGAATTTTCAATGACTTCCATTTATATACGCTGGAAGAAAAGCCTGAACCACTCACACTCACCATTAGTAACAATGCTCCTTTGTATTATGGTTTTATAAAAACTTCTTCGCCGAATCCCGTCGCCAGTATGGAATCCGTTAAAAAAGCAATGGAAATACTTGAGCCCGGACAGGAGTTCGACGCCTCCTTTGTAAACGAAAATATCAATAACTGGTATCAGGCTGAAAAAATGATGTCTGTTCTTTTTAGTATTGCTGCCGCTGTAGCTATTGTTT
Source organism: Bacteroidota bacterium (assembly GCA_013286315.1). Taxonomy (GTDB): domain Bacteria; phylum Bacteroidota; class Bacteroidia; order Chitinophagales; family Chitinophagaceae; genus Puia. The sequence continues at coordinate 1,938 of JABDFX010000182.1, forward strand.
TATCCTGCTCAGGATTACTGGCCATGGTGCTGCTGATCGTTCAGCAACGGGTTAAGGAGATCGGTGTCAGGAAAGTATTGGGAGCGAGTATACAGAGCATCTCAATACTCATATCAAAAGAATTTTTGTACCTGGTTCTAATCGCGATTTTGATTGCCACACCCCTTACCTGGCTTGTAATGAATCAATGGTTAAATGGTTTCCCGTACAGGATACATATTCAATTGTGGATGTTTATTCTGGTAGCGTTTGCGGCACTTGTAATTGCAATGGTTACGGTCGCAATGAATACCATCCGCGCAGCTATGCAAAATCCGGTAAACAGTTTGCGCGCTGAATGAATATCGGTTTCTTCATGGCAGCCAGGGTTACACCCTGATCCTGCCGGACAAAAAAACAGTAACTCTCGGTACGGTCATCATGGTGGGTGACGCTGCCTCTACTTTCCGCTCCGGTCTTTCATCCGGTAAAACTGTTTTACGACGACTGTTTGAACATAAGCCTTTGCAGGCATAGACCGGTTTTTGATTTGATAGTATGTTACACATGGCTGGCTTTTATATCACAAAGATCACCTAGCCTGAACTGCCTGATTTTATCCCGAATAACCAGTTTTTGCTCTGTATTGACAATTTTTTAAGTATTGTCAACGTCTGATTTTGGTATTCCGAAGCAGCATAATGAAACCATCAACGTTCCATTTGTCCCAGTCTTTGGGCAAAAAGAACAAGGCGGAAAGTAAAACAGCCCTGGGAATGACATGACTTAAATCCCATATGGGCTCCATGAATCCGTGGCCAAAAGAAACAATCAGCAGATCCAGGGCCAACAGGTACATCGCAGGTTTTCGGAAAATACCCGTTATAAGTAAAAAACCACCGACTAATTCAACATAAGATGTATAATAGGCGGTTGAAACGATCAGCCATTTGGGAAGAATTGTATTTTCAAAATCTTTAAAAAAACTTTCATAAACCTTATGAATCCCCATCGTGAATATTTTCCCATATCCCTGCATAAAGAAGATAATTCCCAGCAATGCCCGGATAAAAAACATACCGGCATTTCGAAGTTTTTGTTGTTCCGGGTCTATCATGATATGGTTTATTTTGAATAGTTCAGCTTAT
>JABDFX010000183.1 GCA_013286315.1 Bacteroidota bacterium
ACTCTCTTATCGGAGATCAGTGTAAAATCCTTTGGCGCTGTAGGCGATGGCAGGCACGATGATATCGTTGCTTTTGAAACGGCACGCGATTATGTGATCACACATCCGGCCATTTTAGTAGTCCCCGCCGGGAGTTACTTTATCAGCCGTCCGCTTCTTCTGCAATATGTCGCGAGCGGAGTGAGCAAATATTTTACTATTCATCTAAAGGGCATTCTTCCGAATAAATCCGCCAGTGCAACGTTCCTTTCCAATATCATTTGTGGTTATAAATCAGGTTACGGAATCGGAATACAATTCGGACGCGGAATTGTAATTGAAAACATTACGATTACGGGTCAGTATATGTTACCCTACAGAGTGACCAACCAAAACATCGGCACATTCAGGTTTTCAGACTGGATCGATCCCACGATTACTGATACAAGAAATAATCCGTACACGGGCATTTCTGTTGATCCAAACCTGAATCAGGGTGGTACACGGGGTGGCACGTCTGACGTTACCATCCGGAATTGCGGGATCATTCAATGGATGGTGGGCATTGCTTTATCAGCGAACGGATTTACACAAAATGCGGAGATCATCAACATTGTCGATGATCAGTTCCAGGCCTGCCGGGTCGCCGTAGCTGTTGGACAGGACCAAAGCAAAACGGTAAAGATTGAAGGCCTGAAAATATGGGCATCCTGTCACACCGTCGTCGATGGGATCCACTATGGAAACGGTACAGGTGGTGGATCCCTTTTTTGTGACAATTGGAACATCGCAGGGAACTGTAATCAGTTGTTTTATATTACGACAACCAGGTTTCCATTATCTGCCAGTCGCATTTACAGCGAATCTGTATTCAGGATTGGTACGGTTCAGGGCAGCGCAGGAGCCAATTTCAGAGACTGTGAAATTGATTTCCTGAGCGGTCAGGGTATGCCGGCCGCTGACTATCTTTTTTACGGGAACGCCAATTTCGATGGCGGATGTATCAGGTATTACGACGATAGTTATAACCATCGCATGAACTGGAGCAATACGGAAGTGATGTTCAGGGATATGACATTGAATAATCCACCCATACTGGATGGATTGTATGGAATTCCAACAAATCATTACCCGAAACCCCGGCTGGAAAATGTTAAGTTTTTTTATACTACAGCAAAGGACACGCTGATTAATCTGAGGTATATTCCCGCCATGTCTATCAATAAAACAAACTGGACCGGCACGATCACCGGCCCGGGTTTGCGTGTCGGTGATTATATTCTCGCTTCGCCTACTAACAAAAATGGCCGGTACTGGGATCAGGAATTGAATGCGCACGCCTGCGCGACCATTCAGATCGGGAGAGTCACAGCGGTCAACGGCAACATCGCTTCGCTGGATGATGTGGGGTTAAACGCAGATACAGCTCGTAATTATGATGCTGTTTATATTTCAAGATTAAAATAATGTCAGCCTCCTTGATGTATGAAAGACATAAAGAAATAAATAAGTTAAAGATTCAGGTGAATACTTAATCTGACATCGCCAGCCATTTCATTCAGGTCTCAATTTGTCCACTTCAGGGATTTACTATCCTTTGTTCGATTCTATTTTTACCAGCTTTAATCCCTGTCAAAGCCATCACTTCCCAATATTTTTAAAAATGTACCTTTAGCGATGCTTATAACAAAGAAAAATAAGCAACTTATCCGGGTTGCCCTGATCATCAACCTGCTGCTTTTACTTCTGGGCATAACCTTCCTCTTATTTTTAGGACGCGATCATTCTAATCGCCATGAAACAACCCACAAAATAATTGCTTTTACCATCTCTGATATTCTTTGCTGGACAATCAATATCCTCCTTCTTATATTCTTTTCTCCTGTTGTGGGCCGGCGGAAGAATCTGAGGTTTATTTCCTTTTATATACCCAGTTTCCTGGTAACCTTTACAGTTGCATTGATCGTTGCCCATTCGCCGGCATTGGCTTTATTCTCAGCCGAAGCAAAGCTCAGCTCTCCTATTTTCGCCCCACTTTTTTTTATTGCAAGTATAAATACCTTATCCATAGTATCCATCGAACTTATACTTTCAAAATTCGATGAATCCAATATAAAATTGGAATATGCCACTATGAAGACAGAAAATGCAGAGTTGAAAATGAAGAGCCTTGAGGCACAACATGAAAAATTGAAAAGCCAGTTACATCCCCATTTTTTATTTAACTCGTTAAATGCCCTCAACTCGCTGATCAGGAGGGATCCTGAACTGGCAGAAAATTATTTAGTCAAACTGTCCGAATTTCTGCGCTTTTCTATTTCTCATAACGAACAGAATGTAGTTTCCCTAAAGGAAGAACTTAAATTCTCATTATACTATCTTGAAATGCAGAAGATCCGTTTCAACGGTGCACTTTCTTATAGTGTGAGTATACCCGTGGAGCCGCAAACACATACAAGGCTTCCTGTTTTCTCACTCCAGCTTATCCTTGAAAATGCGATAAAACATAACAAGTTCACTTATGAGCAGCCGCTATATATAACCATGCAATACATAGAACCAGACTGGTTATTAATTGAAAATAATGTACACGAAAAATTAACCGGGGTGCCTGGATCAGGCCGGGGATTGAAAAACCTGTCAGACAGGTATATGCTGCTGATCCAGGAAGATATCAAGGTCTCTAATGATCATGATTTTTTTCGGGTACACCTTAAATTAATCCGGGAATGAACATTGTCATTATAGAAGATGAACTGATGACGGCCGAAGATCTGGCATACATTATCGGAAATTTGGATAAGGATATTACCATTGCGGCCATTTTACACTCTGTGAAGGATTCCATAAAATATTTCCAAAAAAACCCTTTGGTTGATCTCGTTTTTTCAGACATCCAATTGGGCGATGGCCTTAGCTTTGAAATATTTAAAACTGTACATATAGATACTCCTATCATCTTCTGCACTGCTTTTGATGAGTATGCCCTGGAAGCTATAAAAAATAACGGGATTGAATATATTTTAAAACCGTTTACG
>JABDFX010000184.1 GCA_013286315.1 Bacteroidota bacterium
ATTACAGAACCGGAGATGTTTTTATCCCAAAATTATCCAGTCGGGAAGCTCTGGCAGGGGTAGCGGACGATTTTATCCAGTCGGTGATACACAAGAGGGATCCTATGTCGAATGCAACGTTGGGTAAAAGTGTAGTGAGAATCCTGGAAGCATCTCAGGAATCAATAAAAAATAACGGAAAAGAAATCAGAATAAAATAATGTATGGAATTGGTTACTATCAATAACGATAAACAAAGTCTGAATAATGTTAGCCTTGGCAAGGGCACAAAGATTTTCAACTTTGTAAATGCTTACGGATGCAGTATCGATGACAATTCGAAAATTGGGGCGTTTGTAGAAATCCAAAAAGGCGCTTTCATTGGCAAGAATTGTAAAATTTCCAGCCATACATTTATTTGCGAAGGTGTACATATTGAGGACAACGTTTTTGTCGGTCACGGTGTCATGTTCACGAACGATCTGTTTCCTAAAGCAACGAATGCCGACGGAAGCCCTCAAACCGAAGCGGACTGGAAGCTGATAAAAACCCTGGTAAAAAAAGGGGCATCGATTGGATCCAATGCCACCATTTTATGTGGGATCACAATTGGTGAAAATGCGCTGATCGGAGCCGGATCAGTTGTTACGAAAGATGTTTTGCCGAATACAGTTGTTGCTGGTGTGCCGGCAAAAATCATTAAGACCCTTTAACCGTATCAATAAAATCATGAATAAGAAGATCCCCTGTCTTGACCTGAAAGGTCAACACCAGCAAATTAAAAAAGAAGTATTTGAGGCATTTGAAAAGGTTTATGAACAGACAGCATTTTCAGGCGGCCACTTTGTGGAGGAATTCGAAAAGAATTTCGCAGGGTTTTGCGATACAAAATATGCTGTGGGAGTTAACAACGGCACAACGGCCCTGCATCTGGCCATGTTAGCGCTGGGGATAGGCGCAGGCGATGAAGTAATCATTCCGGCCAATACTTTTATAGCAACTGCCTGGGGTGTATCTTATACCGGCGCCACACCGGTATTTGTAGATTGTGACCGGGATACATGGGAAATGGATACTTCCCGGCTGGAAGCAAAAATCACTTCAAAAACAAAGGCTGTTATCGGAGTGCATTTATATGGTCAGCCATTTGATATCCAGGCAGCGAAAAACATTTGCAAACAGCATAACTTATTTCTGATTGAAGACGCCGCTCAGGCGCAAGGTGCCCGGTATCTGGGCAAACCGGTGGGCGGCTTTGGTGAAATGGCCTGCTTTAGTTTCTATCCTGGTAAAAATCTGGGTGCCTGTGGCGAGGCCGGCGGACTGACAACAAATAATGAAGATTATTATAAACACCTGCAAAGTCTCAGAAACCATGGTTCTGTCGTGAGATATTATCATGATGAAATCGGATATAATATGCGCATGGGGGGTCTTGAGGGGGCTTCACTGACGATTAAGTTAAAATTCCTGCCCGATTGGAATAAAAAAAGAAAAGAAATTGCCGGCAAATATCAAAAAGGAATTAAGAACCCTAAAATTAAAATGCAGATTCAACCGTCGGGCCATGATTCCGTTTTCCATCTGTTCGTCGTTACTACAGAGAAAAGGGATGAACTTTTAAAATTTCTGAATGAAAAAAATATATTCCCAGGACTTCATTATCCGGTACCCTGTCATTTACAAAAGGCTTATACCAGTCTGGGATATAAAAAGGGAGATTTCCCGAATTCCGAATATTTGGCCGACCATTGTCTGTCTCTTCCAATGTATGCGGAACTGTCGGACGAAGATGTAGATTATGTTATCGATACCCTGAATAGTTATTAAAAATGCTCATCGACAAATTAGTCCGGCAGGTTCGTGCTCTTGAGTTGGATTTAAGAGGTAAAACCATTCTGACTGAAGCAGCCAGCGGTGCTTATATCGTAACACCTGTTTTGGCTGCTATTGCAGGAGCGAAGGTTTTTGCCTTTTCAAAAACCACCAGATTTGGGAAAGTGGAAGAAATTTTCTCAAATACCAGGGCTTTGGCGGATTCATTCAGAGAATTCCCATTGGATATTCATTTAATAGACCAACTGAATCCGGAAATAATTGAACAGGCAGATATTATTACTAACTCCGGTCACCTGAGGCCTTTGAGCGAATCGATATTAATGCATGCAAAAGATGAAGTAGTTATTCCGTTGATGTATGAAGCCTGGGAGTGGAGGGACGCTGACATGGATATCAGTTATATTCGGAAAAGGAGAATAAAGATTGGTGCCACGAACGAAAGACATCCCGATGTAGATGTATTTAATTATTTGGGTGACATGGCATTAAAACAAATATTTGACTCTGGCATTTGTCCGTATAAAAACAAATTCATATTACTCTGCAATAATGATTTCAGACCTTTCAGGGATCCTTTGACTACAAAGGCGTCAGGGTTCTTAAAAACTTTTAGTAATGCTTCTTCGTATAATAAGGGAACATCCTGAACTGCCTGTTTCAAGATATCTGCAATATAGGTTTGATCTGTTATTGGAATGGCTTTTCTTGAGATAACGTCTCCCGCATCCAGTTCGGGATCCATTTTATGTATGTTACCATATATTTTATCTTCCCCGTTAATGATTGACCAGTTAACGGTGGCGTTGCCTTTATAGTCCGGCAAATTTCCCAGATGAAAATTAAGTATGCCACATTCAAAAAGATCGAGAAAGTTTTTTGGAATGGTGTACTTCCAGTTTACGCTGATTGCCGCACGTATCTTGTTTTCCTTCACAATTTTAATAAGTTCCTCGTTATTGAGGGATTTCATCATAAAAAAAAGCGCATCCGTTTCGGTTGCGAGTAATTCAAAATCGGTATGTTTAATATCATATTCATCATAAGCTTCCTCGGTAACGATCGCTTTACAAACAAATCCTTTTGAAACCAGGTATTTTACGCCATCATATAAGTAACGGGAGCGGCCAATGGCAATAATATTATTCATTGT
>JABDFX010000185.1:0-2278 GCA_013286315.1 Bacteroidota bacterium
TTCGACATAACCAGATTACTGCGTTGTCTTACAGAAATTGCCGACGAGGAACTACCCATACTTACGCTGGCACGGGCTGATGAGACTTCCATTCCAGCCCATGCGCAGGAGGATGTTTTTCATAAAGGAAGGAACTTTCATTAGTGTGGAAGACTGGAAGACTGGAAGAATGGAAGTGAATTTCTTAATTTTGAATTAAAACTAACTATCTACAACAAACTGTCCGGATTTTTTACCTGAGATTGTCATTAAAAAGATGACCATTTATTGAATTTGCCATATTTAAATACAAAACTTTAAAGACATGGAAAGATTTATGCTGATCGTAAGAGAGGACCTGAAAAAGATCGGTCGCCTGAAAACGGAAGACCGTTTTGCTGAAGGACCTGATATGACAGACTGGATCAAATCCCTCATCGAATCGGGAAATTATATTGGTGGGGAACCCCTGGCGATCAAGGGCCGTTATGTAACTCAAAACGAAGTGCTGTCTGATGGTCCGTTTATCGAAGCCAAGGAAGGTATCAGCGGGTATGATATTATTCTGGCAGAAAATCTGGAACAGGCTACGTCCATTGCGCAAAGTTGTCCGATGGTTCAGCAGGGATTTGCGATCCGAGAAGTGAGACCCATACAACCGTTTATTTTTAAAACCCCCGAATAATCTAAATCTATAAACAGATTCATGCTGGATGGATAAAGTACAACAGGAAGCAGATCACCTTTACAAACAACTTTTTGGTAAACTGGTTGCATCATTATTGTACGCATCCCGTGATATCGATCCTCAAACTGCCGAAGATATTGTGCAGGATGCATTTTCGGCTGCGCTGATCGATTGGCGGCTGCAGGGTATTCCCGCAAACAGTGCCGGATGGCTATACAAAGTCTGCAGAAACAAGGCGCTGAATAAAATAAAGAAAGATAAACGTCTGGAACCGCTTACTGAAAAACAAAATCAGGCGACGATTGAGATCCGTTTCAGTGAATCCGCGTTTGATGACCAACAATTGAGATTACTATTTGCGTGCGCCCATCCGGATCTTGCACCCAAGACCCAGGTTGTGATTACGCTGAAATATGTTGTAAACCTAAGAGTTGAGTCCATCGCTAAAAATTTAGGTATGACAATAGACGGAGTGGACAAGCTTCTTTTAAGAGCAAGACAAAAAATCAGGGATGAAAAGATCCTGTTGGAAGAACCTCATCCGAATGCTCTTAAACAAAGGTTATCCATCGTTCACAAAATCATTTACCTGACATTTAATGAAGGATATAAGTCAACGGCGGGGAAGGAAATTTTAAGGGAAGATCTTTGCGAGGAAGCATTGTTATTGAACAAAGCACTGTTGGACAGTTCCCTGAGTAATAAAGAAACGTCGGCGCTTCACGCCTTGATGTTGTTTAACAGTGCGAGATTTAAATCAAGAATTTCTGATTCGGGGGAACTTCTGGATCTGGAAAACCAGGACAGGTCTATTTGGAATCAGGACCTTATTCAACTTGCCCACGATTTCTTTACCCGTTCGCAATGTGAGATAGTTTCATCCTATCATCTGGAAGCAGCCATTGCCTGTTTACACTGCATTGCTCCCAGTTTTGAACAAACGGACTGGCGAACGATTGTCGGACTATACGCCCGCCTTTTACAAATCTACCCCAATCCTTTTGTCGAACTGAACTATGCCATTGCAAAATATTATGCAGGAGACAAACATGGCGCATTAAAAATATTGAATGAATTGCAGGGACATACATTTTTAAACCAGTATTATCTTCTGAACATGGCGCTTGGAAAATTCCAACATCTGGAGGGTAATGACAAACTTGCCAGGCAATACCTTTTGCGCGCAACCAAAATATGATCGCGCGATTGCATGGTTCGGGAAAACAACCTCCGATTCTCTTCCTGGCTCACCTGGATGTGGTAGAGGCAAAACCGGAAGACTGGTCCTACAACCCGTTCAAACTAACAGAAACCAATGGTTATTTTTATGGACGGGGCACCCTGGATGTGAAAAGCGGGGCTGCTATTCTGGTCACAAATTTTGTCCGCTTGAAAAAAGCCGGCTTCATTCCGGACCGTGATCTGATCCTGGCGCTTACTGCAGGTGAAGAAAGCGCTGATGATTATGACGGCGTGGAATGGCTGGTGCAGAAACATCGACCGCTGATTGATGCATCATTTTGTGTAAATATGGATGCAGGCGAACCCCAAAGAAAAGGGGGCAAAAGAATTCTCCGCCCGGTGCAGGTCAGTGAGAAAGGTAATTTTTAT
>JABDFX010000185.1:2288-2932 GCA_013286315.1 Bacteroidota bacterium
ATCCTGACAGAAACATGAATCCCGGTGGTCATAGTTCACAACCCACAAAAAATAATGCGATCTATCGACTGGCTGATGGTCTGGTGCGTATGCAGGCTTTTGATTTTCCGGTTCAGTTCAGCGATGTAACAAAGTCATATTTTACTACGATGTCATCACTCGAGACCGGACAACTGGAAGCAGATATGAAAGCCGTTGCGCAGAACAATCCGGATACATCTGTAATCAACCGGCTCGCGACGTTTCCTTATTATAATGCACTCATGCGATCCACTTGTATTACAACGGTAGTCGACGCAGGTAATTCAGTCAATGCTTTACCGCAATCGGCAAAGGCCACCGTCAACTGTCGCCTGTTACCTGGTGTAACGCAGGAGGAGGCGGAAAAAACTGTTGTGCTGGTTCTCAATGATACAGGGATTCATGTTTCTGTCAGGATGGAATTGAAGAGTGGTCCGGCTTCTCCCGTAAGCCAGGAGATCATTGGGAAAGTGGAAACTGTAACGAAAAAAATGTGGCCCGGTATCCCGGTACTGCCTGTGATGGGTGTTGGTGCGTCAGACGGAAAATATCTGCGCGCTGCAGGTATGCCCACATACGGTATATCGGGTGTCTTTCTCGATGTGGACGACTTTCGAATGCAT
>JABDFX010000186.1 GCA_013286315.1 Bacteroidota bacterium
GCGGAAACCAGATTGCCATGATTTTTCAGGAACCCATGACCTCACTGAATCCTCTGATGACTTGTGGAACCCAGGTTTGTGAACCTCTTATTCAGCATAAAAACTTAAATAAAACAGAAGCCAGGTTAACTGTCCTGAAATTATTTGAAAAAGTATTACTGCCTGAACCCGAACGAATTTATAATAATTATCCACATCAGCTCAGCGGCGGCCAAAAGCAAAGAGTGATGATTGCAATGGCAATCAGCTGTAATCCTTCGCTTCTGATTTGTGACGAACCCACAACGGCATTAGATGTAAGGGTGCAGAAAACTATATTGGATCTTTTAAAAAGCCTTAGAATGTCAGAGAATATGGGAATCATTTTTATTACCCATGATCTGGGACTGGTTGCAGATATGGCCGACCGCGCCCTGGTGATGTTACGAGGGAAAATGGTAGAAGAAGGTAACGTGACAGAAATTTTTAACATGCCGAAACATCCTTATACCCGGGGCCTGCTCATGTGCCGGCCGGCACTTCATTCGAAGGGGGAAAGGTTACCTGTCGTTTCTGACTTTCTGGAAGGAAGTGAAACAAATTTTAATAAATTATTTTCTGGTCCGGATCTAAAATCTAACCTGCCCACCGATGAAACGCCGATGGATTTCAGATCATCTGAAACTACAGTTTTGCATGAATCGAAATTGGAAATGAAACCAGGAACAGAGCAACCAGTGCTCCTGGAAATAAAAGGGGTTCATCTTCGATATTCTTCAGGCAAAAACTGGATGGGAAATGAAAAACACTGGGTTCATGCAATTCAGGATATCAATTTTAAGGTATACCAGGGAGAAACGCTGGGCCTCGTTGGCGAATCGGGTTCGGGAAAGACTACCCTTGGACGTGCAATGCTCGGTTTGAATAAGCCGACGCAGGGAAGCATTTCCTATAGAGGTTCAGACTTGATGAGTATGACCAAACCCGCACTGCTTGAATTCAGAAGGAATATACAGATCGTATTTCAGGATCCTTATTCTTCGTTAAACCCACGGTTAATGATTGGTCCGGCAATCTCAGAACCGCTTCAGGTACACATGTCTTTTAAGAATTCAGCTCGGAAAGCGCGGGTGATGGAATTATTGAAAAAAGTAGATCTCCAACCGGAACATTTCTACCGCTATCCCCATGCTTTTTCCGGCGGTCAACGGCAAAGAATTGTTATTGCCCGGGCGCTTGTAATGAATCCGGGGTTTGTTGTATTTGATGAATCGGTTTCTGCACTCGACGTAAGTGTACAGGCTCAGATATTAAATCTGATCAATGATCTGAAACAAAACCTGGGGTTCACGGCAGTTTTTATATCACACGACCTGTCAGTCATACGCTACTTATGTGACCGCGTAATGGTCATGGAAAAGGGAAGGATTGTGGAATCGGGCGAAGTGGAATCTGTATATCGAAACCCCCAAACTGAATATACCCGTTCACTGATTGATGTCATTCCCGGAAATAACCTGGTTCGAAAAACCTGAAAAAGCCGTTTTTTCAGGCGACAACAATAATTTTGGCACCCAGTCAAAAATTGAGAATTCTTTATTACCTTTGCACACTTGTAAAATCATGCCGTAACATGACTGAATCGGGTGCCGTAAGACCTGGTTTGATTGACCAGTTATTCTCAGCTTCATTCGACTCATGTACCGGGAACTTATAAAATTTCACACTGAATGAAGCTTTCCCAGTTCAAATTCGACCTACCCCTCAATCTGATTGCCCAGCATCCCGCCAAAAGAAGAGAAGACAGCCGAATGATGGTTGTTCACCGGAAAACCGGCCAGATCGAAAATAAACATTTCAGGGATGTGATGGAATATTTCAATGATAAAGATGTATTCGTTGTAAACAATACTAAAGTATTTCCTGCCAGAATGTATGGCCGAAAAGAAAAAACTGGGGCCAAGATTGAAGTTTTTTTACTTCGCGAACTCAATAAACCGAACCGGTTATGGGATGTCATAGTTGACCCGGCAAGGAAAATCCGTGTGGGTAACAAATTATATTTCGGGGATAATGACGAATTAGTGGCTGAAGTTATTGACAACACGACGAGCCGGGGCCGCACCATTCGCTTTTTATGGGATGGAACGGACGATGAATTCCGTCAGGTATTGGAAATCCTGGGCGAAACCCCTCTTCCAAAATATATTAAGCGTAAACCGGATGAAGAGGACAAAGAAAGATACCAGACAGTGTATGCAAAACATGAAGGTGCGGTAGCAGCACCCACGGCCGGCTTACATTTCAGTAAGGAATTGATTAAGAGACTTGAAATAAAAGGGATTCGTTTTGCGGAGGCAACCCTGCACACAGGCCTCGGCACATTTCGTCCTATAGAAGTGGAAGATCTGAGCAAACACAAGATGGATGCAGAATATTACAGGGTAGATGAGGAAGCCTGTAAAATTGTAAATAAGGCAAGATTAGGCGGTCATCGTATTTGTTCTGTGGGAACTACCACGATGCGTGCACTGGAATCATCTTTTACCGCTGAAAAATTACTGAAACCATCGGAAGGCTGGACAAATACTTTCATTCATCCGCCTTATCAGTTTAATATTGCAGATGCATTAATCACCAATTTTCATCTTCCTAAAACAAGCCTTCTGATTATGGTTTGCGCTTTCGCCGGCTATGATTTAACCATGGAAGCTTATAAAAGAGCGATCAAGGATAAATATCGTTTCTTTAGTTATGGAGACGCCATGCTGCTCGTCTGATCTGACAACTGTTCCCGTTAGAGTAAGGTTAACACGATAAACGGTTGCTTCCTTTTTGGGATAATTCTTTGTAATTTCAAACGTCAGGAATAACGGTGTGTTTATTATATGAATGATCAGACCGGTTGTTGATTATGAGCATTCTTTAT
>JABDFX010000187.1:0-235 GCA_013286315.1 Bacteroidota bacterium
TGAATGCAAATCCTCTGAGTGGTCTGGATCTGCCTTTGAAAATTCTTATCTGGGAGGACAATGATAAAAAAGTTTGGCTGAGTTACAATTCTTTTTCTTATCTGCAAAAACGTTTTGATTTGCCGGCTGATCTGATTCAAAAAATATCGGGCGTTGAAAAGATTATTCAGCAGGCTATAGGTAATTAATTTTTAAAAGAAAAACATATGGCATCCAAAGTGTGGCTGATTACAGG
>JABDFX010000187.1:245-2899 GCA_013286315.1 Bacteroidota bacterium
AGGTAGTTCGCGGGGTTTAGGTCGTGCCGTCGCGGAAGTTGCATTGGAATCAGGACATCAGGTTGTTGCCACGGCGCGCAATATCATTCAACTGCAGGATTTGAAAAAAACTTATGGTGACCAGGTAATTACGATCGCCCTGGATGTGACCAACGAGGTCGCAGCGTATAATGCAGTACAATCAGCGATAGACCATTTTGGCCATCTGGATATTCTGGTGAATAATGCGGGTTACGGCAATATCAATTCCATAGAAGAAACCAGTCTGACTGATTTTCGCGCGGAAATCGAGACCAATCTTTTCGGTACCATCATTCTGACAAAAGCGGCCCTCCCATTTATGCGGAAGCGCCGGTCGGGACATATTATCCAGGTATCTTCTATCGGCGGACGGATCGGACCGATCGGACGCGGGCCCTATGCAGCCGCCAAATGGGGCGTTGAAGGATTTTCAGAAGTACTGGATAAAGAAGTCGGGCCGCTGGGTATCAAAGTGACCATCATAGAGCCGGGTGGTTTCAGAACGGATTTTGCCGGATCTTCTTCCAGCATACATGACAGCATACTGGATTATGATGCAACGGTTGGCGCCACTGCCCGTTTTCAGCGCGACTATAATGGAAAACAACCGGGTGATCCAAAGAAGGCGGCGCAGGCAATTCTGAAAATTGCCGAAATGAGTTCACCGCCACTTCGTCTGCTTCTCGGCAGCGACGCATATAATGGAGCTCTGCGAAACGATCAGTTGAAAACACAATCCGATAAAGAATGGGGTGATCTGAGTAAGTCGACTGATTATTAGAAATGCTCAAAATATAAATTAGCTGCAGAGACTCTGAAATTAGCCGTTCACATTAAAAGGTAGTTGGGAACCATCACCATTGAGATGAAGATATTCTGGTGAGAATAAATGACGTTGTTACATTTTCTCCCCTTTTATCAACCACACCGACTTTACCGACTGTTCCTTTAAATGAAGAAATTTCTTGCGGTCCTCATCGCCGGAGAAGTTTTTGAAATCCTGCTCCGAGTCAAATTCAACCAAGTGGATTTCATAGGGCTTGTCAATATTGTTTTCAATCATGGAATGATCGTCGGGTCGAACCCGAAGTAAAAGCCGACCATTATATTTTGAAATGGCGGGCATTGCAACGTCTTCAAATTGATGAAATACATCTTGTTGTCCTTCCTTAATGTAAATGAGTTGTGTTAAGAATATCATCTAATAAAGATAATTCATACAACAGGGAAATGGACGATGTCGAATCAGGAATTGCTGTCCCGGATATTTTCCGTTATTTCAATACTTCCATCCGAGCAGCTCAGGGTTCTGATGAAGATGCCGTCTTTAATTTTGATAGACAGATCCTTTCTTTCCAGATCGGTGAGTTCGGTAATAGTCAGGATTTCGCAGCCGGGGAATTTTTTAAAGACGATTGTTCTCAAATACGGTTCCAGGGCATCGGCCCGATAATATTTTATACAAAAATCAAAATTGCCGTTTGTCTTATAGTATACCCTGTCCTTCGAATCGCCTTCTTTAAAGGTTGCGATCAGGTGATGCTCGTCCCGAAACCATTTAACAGTTGATGAAGGGGTAAAATTCTCCAGGAAATGCCTGGTTGCATGCGTGTTGACCTCATTCAAGCGCAACAAAGTGTATTGGTTGTTATCCAACGGCTGACTAAGGGCATTCAGGCTGAGTAAGGTAAGCATGAAAATCATCCCGGGGGCCGCAAAGCTGCGGCGTTGTATGGCAGGCTTCATGGGCTGTGATTATTAATTAATGATAAGTTAACATTAAATTAATAATTAAGACATTAAATTTTCGGATAGAGTGAGCGACTTATTAAAAAAGGATTGCCCGTTTTCGTACATTTTATCTTAGATTTAGAAACGATTCGCCCTGCGCAAACTCCCCATCCTTCCTAATTTTCTTCACTTATTTAAAAAAAAATTATGAGACCCAGACAAACAGGCCTGTTCATACCGGCCATTTTCTTTTCTTTATTCTTGATTGCATGCGGACAGGGTGAGAAAAAAGCAGATAATTCTAAAACAACTGACAGTGCAGGTGCTGCCGCAACAGACACAACAAAAACAGTTGCAGCGGAAACAACACCTGATGCCGTAAAAGCGGCTCCGAATCTTTACAAGACTTTACAGGACACGCTCGGCATCAGAATCCTGGAAGCTGATTACAAGCCCGGCGATTCTTCTGCGCTCCATTCTCATCCTGACTATGCGCTCTACGTTATTCAGGGAGGAAATACAGAGTTTATCGGAAAAGATGGAAGTAAAATGAATTCCGAAATGAAATCGGGAGATGAAAATATAAGGCCCGCTGAAGTTCATAGTGTAAAAAACACAGGTAAGACAGAAGTGAAAGTGTTGCTAGTAGAAGTGAACCGGCCCATGGGAACAACCTCTTTTGATGCTAAGATGGATGCATCAAAAGTAGCACCCAATTTGTACAAAGTAACGAAGGACACCATGGGCATAAGAATTCTACATGCTGTGTATAAACCCGGTCAGTCGTCCGCCATGCATTCCCATCCCGATCTTGCCTTGTATGCCATAGCCGGGGGCACCGTAGAGTTTACGGAAAAAGACGGCAAGAAAGACAAAAGGGAATTAAAAACAGGCATGTCCAT
>JABDFX010000188.1:0-1255 GCA_013286315.1 Bacteroidota bacterium
ATTATAAGCTTCCCCTTATCCGGAGCGAACCAACCCCTTCTTGCGGAAATTTATATCAGCGTTGACCGGGTGCATGATAATGCCCGAAACGCAGGTTCAACCATGAAGGATGAGCTACATAGGGTCATTTTCCATGGTGTCCTGCATTTCTGCGGTTATAAGGATAAGACAAGTGCTGATATAAGGACCATGAGATCGATGGAAGAAAAATATCTTAGAGCTTATCTATAAGGCTGGTCCTTATGTTTCACGTGGAACATTCCTTCAAAACCACCGTTCTAAGTGGCGATCATAGATTGATGGCCACAGTTTATAACATTATTCAGTAATACAGAGATTGGTCAAGCCTACAGCAATCAAGCCGTGCTTGATTTGAATTAATAAGACTTAAGAATGATCGATAAGCCGGAATGTTCTTCTGTATTTAAGAGATATACTGCTGGTCCGATATAGAGCCCAGAATTAAATTGTTTCACGTGAAACAATATTTTAAGTTTAATGCATAAAACATAGTCGCTTTGTGGCTGATTGAGAAGAATCAATCGTCGAAAGCGATCCCTGGATTATCAAATTCCAAATTACCTCATTCGCTTTAAGCGTTACGCTTTAGCCTTAAGCTTATAAAGGGTATTTTTGCCGAATGTTTTCAACCTACGATGTTATTGTAGTCGGCGCAGGCCATGCGGGATGTGAAGCAGCGGCGGCAGCAGCTAATATGGGCTCAAGGGTACTTTTAATTACCATGAATCTCCAAACAATCGCCCAAATGAGCTGTAATCCGGCAATGGGTGGGGTAGCAAAAGGTCAGATAGTCCGGGAAATCGATGCTATGGGCGGATACTCGGGCGTCGTGACAGATAAGAGCATGATCCAGTTCCGGATGTTAAACAAGTCCAAGGGCCCTGCTATGTGGAGTCCGAGAGCACAAAGCGACCGCATGCTTTTTGCAGCCACCTGGCGGGAAATGCTTGAAAACACCCCGAAAGTTGAGTTTTATCAGGATATGGTCAACGGGTTGATCATTGAAAAAGGAATCGTACGGGGAGTGGTCACCGGAATGGGAAACAGGATTTATTCCAAAGCGGTCGTTTTAACGAACGGAACATTTCTGAACGGCATCATCCACATTGGCGAAAAGCAGTTTGGAGGAGGCCGGATGGCTGAAAAAGCCGCTACAGGAATAACAGAGCAGTTGGTTAATGAAGGGTTTGAGTCAAGCCGGTTGAAGACCGGAACACCGCCAAGAATTGACGGC
>JABDFX010000188.1:1265-2893 GCA_013286315.1 Bacteroidota bacterium
TTTCGAGATCCATAGATGAATGATTTACATTTAGGGAAGCATTTACAATTTCAAAAAAATATGCGGTATTTCTTTATTTTTTTATTCCTGTTGATGGCCGGCGTTTCCAAAGCTCAATCCGGTAAAAAAATTAATTACAATGTCATCCTGGTTGATACACACAATGATTTTCTTACCTTGACATTCCCCTCCCGGAAAAACAAAGAAGCTGTTGGATTACTTATACAAATCCCGTCGTTCACGACATCCTTAAAACCGGGTTTGACAGGAGTCCGATGTTTGCCGGAAGGATCGATGGAATCGGCCCCCGTTATTGTCCAAGTATTGAAGACAAACTGAATCGTTTTGCTGACAAAGAGAGACACCAGTTGTTTATAGAACCCGAAGGATGGCACACGGTAGAAATTTATGTAAACGGGTTCAGCACATCATTACCAGAAGAGATTCAATACGAAGCCCTTCGTAATATACCGGGATTTGCTCATTTCAAGGCGTTCAGACCCGGATATGCCATAGAATATGATTATTTTCCACCCACACAGCTGAGTCATACCCTGGAGACCAAAATAATAAAAAACCTGTTTCTGGCTGGTCAGATAAACGGCACCACCGGATATGAGGAGGCAGCCTGTCAGGGACTGATGGCCGGCATTAACGCACATCAGAATATCAACTTTCTTGAGCCTGTTATTTTAGACAGGAGCGAGGCATATATCGGTGTTCTAATCGATGATCTGATTAGCAAGGGGACAGAAGAACCATATAGAATGTTCACTTCCAGGGCTGAATTCAGAACACTACTCCGGCAGGATAATGCGGATATACGTCTCACAGAGAAAAGTTTTCACTTGGGTCTTGCTTCGGCAGCACGGTTGGAAGCCGTAAATCGCAAGAAAATGGAGGTCACAAAAATCACCCGGATTCTGCAGGAAACGTCCATAGATCCAACAGAAGCAGAACAAATGCTGAGTGAAAAAAAAATGTCTCCGCTGATTCAAAAACAGAAAGCGGCTGCACTTCTTTTAAGGCCCAACATTGACCTGTCCATGATACGTGAGGGAATTCCTGCTTTAGAAGAAAAACTCCGGGAATTCGCCCCGCATTCACTCGAGCAGGCTGAAATCCAGCTCAAGTATGAGGTGTATATCAAAAAAGAAAAGGAGCTTGTTCAGAGAATATCACAACTGGAACAACTTTCCATTCCTGAAACCTTTGATTACGACCGATTAACTGCACTTTCTATGGAAGCACTCATAAAATTCAAAAAAATAAAGCCCCGGACGCTGGGTCAGGCCAGTCGCATCAGCGGGGTAAACCCGACCGACATACAGATTTTGATGGTGTATATGGGGAGGTAAGCTGAAAAGCGCAAAGCGCAATGCTTAAAGCTATTCATTACAAGTTGTACTGTTTGCTTATTTCCAGCATGCGATCGATGGGAATTCGGCCCTTCTTCAATAAATCCGCCGACAACAGAATTTCCGGTGTTTCGTATTCCATGCACAGATAGAGTTTTTCCAGAGTATTCAGTTTCATATACGGACAATCATTGCAGGCGCAATTTGTTTCCGGCGGTGCGGGTATAAACACTTTCTCAGGGGAAGATATTTTCATCTGATGTATGATAC
>JABDFX010000189.1 GCA_013286315.1 Bacteroidota bacterium
GCAGGTTTTCCAACAGTATCAGGAGAAAATCCATTGTACGGACCTGGTATTATTATTCCTGATGTTAACGAAACCGCAAGATGATTTTTCAAATATGTAATTATCAATCCTCCGCCATAACCTTTGGTGTCATCAAGCAGAGTTGGTTCAGCTTCATCATGTGCTACACTTACATTCGACCATTCTCCATACACTGACATTCTGAGGTGTTTCCCATTTCCATCTGATGTAAAAAAACGATATTTTGCATATAGGTAAACGCCATTGTATAGATAGGGATAAGGTATTCCTCTTTGAAAATTACCTGTGGAAAAAACTGAAGATCCTGACTTCGGATGAGTATGCGAAGCCAGTCCGACAGGAAAATCCACACCATGATGGTTAGACATGCTCACCATTCCCATAACAGTGAGTTTTGAAGACAAGCCATACATCATTCTCGTATAAATTGCGATAGAGGTTTACCTCTTTGTATGTTTCATCAAATGCTCTTACTCCCAAAACTCCTTTGGGAATTGTACTGGCAGGTTCAGCATTGAGGAATAATTCCTGCGCTTTTAATGATGAAAGAAAAAAAGAAACTATACAACTGGTTAGTAAAAAATATCTCATTCAATTGTTACATAATAAAACTTTGAATTTCCGGAGGATGAACAATTACCTTTAAGCAATGAAGTCCATTTTTTAAGTTCTTTCTTTCGCATATATCTATCTCCCGCAAATTTTATTTTTACTTCCCCATTCAGTTTCTGATCTTTAACCTGAATAAAATCATAGTTATCTCCTTCGTAATTGAAACAATAGTTATTTGATATAGCAATACTTTTAAAATTGAATATTCCATACAGGCTGCCGACAGAAAATCCTGCATCGAAAACTTTTTTAGCAATTAAATCAACAGAAACTTTTTTACCTTCTTTAAAAGTTATTGTGGCAACATGTGTGTTCAAATCCATTTGAACATCTTTAACAAAATCCAGTTGCAAGATTGATTTTTGAGTGGCATAAGAACAAGCTGCACAGGTTAACCCGTCAACACTAACCAGAACACTTGAAAATTGGGCACTTACAGAGTGTTTAATTAATAAGGAAACAATCAATATGGTAAAATATTTCTTCATCGGAGTGTAACTCAAAGGTACTGATTTAAACGCGAAAAGCATAGTAAAATTGTTCCTGATACAAATAATCATTACCTTTGTTGTACAAATGAAACGTTCAGTTTCCATATTTTTTCTTTCGCTGTATTTGCTAGCTTTAGTACAGCCTTTTTGCCTCTTATTGAGTATGCCATAAACAAAGATTTCATTGCAAAAAACCTTTGCGAAAACAAAGACAAGCCTCAAATGCATTGCAATGGAAAATGTCATTTGATGAAACAATTAAAGAAAACATCGAATGAAGAGCCTAAAAACCATTCTTCAGCAAGAGTCGGTTTGGAAGATTTTATTACGTTGTTCTCGGAAAATGAAATTCATATAGAAGCAAACTCTGCTGACTTTTCAGAAATTAATTCTGCATATTCCGAAACTTATTCTTTCATCCATTTCTCCCCTATATTTCATCCTCCACAAGCTTAATGTGCTGATCTTTTCTGTCGTCATCTTAAGATGATACAGTTTATTCGTGAGAATTTTTCTCATGCGTATTCATTTTCAGATAAACACATTATCCATGAACTGCTTGAACAAAGTGCTCAAATTGTTAGTTGCTATCTACTGTTTGTATGGCTCCAAGAGCTATGCTGAAACACTTGATACTAGCTGTGTTCCTTTTGACTGTTGCCGTCCCGATGGTCATGCTCCGCTCGGAATAATGACCGATCACATTCACGGTAAAGGACAATGGACAGTTTCTTATACCTACATGAACATGATGATGCAGGGCAATGTTATCGGTACCTCTAAAATTGATGACAGTAAAATCTATCAGGATTATATGATGGCGCCAGATAAGATGATTATGCAAATGCACATGGTGATGGCGATGTACGGAATAACTGACAGGCTCACAGTTATGGGAATGTTCAGTTACATCCAAAATTCCATGAGCATGAACATGACTCCCAATACTAGCATGATGATGAACATGCCCGGAATGAACATGGGAACAATGTCACCCGACCAGATGAATGCCATGATGAATACAAAAACATCCGGATTGGGAGACACCAAACTTTATGGTTTGTATAAGATAATAGATAAAAACAGGCAGCGGATTATTTTAAGTGCAGGGCTGAGCATTCCTACCGGAAGCATTACTGAAAAAGGAACAACCCTGCTCGGAGATAATCAAATACTTGCTTATCCTATGCAGATTGGTACTGGAACCTACAACCTGATGCCCGGCATTACTTATGTCGGACAGAAATATTTCTTTTCATGGGGAGGGACAACCAACGCCAACATAAAAATGGGAACAAATTCAGAAGGATATGCCTGGGGAAATGAATATAATGTAAGCGGATGGGTATCTTACAAATGGTGCAGGTGGATCAGCAATTCAATCAGGTTAGAAGGCTCTTCTACAGACCAAATGAGCGGATACGATAAAAATATTGCTCTATTGATGAACAACGATCCCAATTCAAATGCAAACAATTATGGTGGACAAAGAGCCAATGCTTATCTGGGAATGAATTTTTACAAAGATAAATGTTCATTAAAAGGAGGCAGATTGTCTATAGAGTATGGGATACCCATTTATCAAAACCTGAATGGTCCTCAAATGTCATTAAAATCAAGTTTAATGGCGGGCTGGCTACATACGTTTTAAATCTAAAAAATTAACTCTTTAAAAAAGAAATTATGAAAACTTTAATCAAAAAAATATCGT
>JABDFX010000190.1:0-1585 GCA_013286315.1 Bacteroidota bacterium
GCGACCACAAAGATCGCTGAAAATGTCGCATCCCTTATTGAAGACGGTTCCACTTTACAAATGGGTATCGGTAAAATTCCCAATGCGGTGCTGAAAATGCTGCGGGGTCACCGGCGGTTGGGCATTCACTCGGAAATGTTTTCAGACGGTATCATTGATCTGGTGGAGCGTGGAGTGATCACGGGTGAAATGAAAAAGAAACGAAGGTTAAAAATCGTTTCCAGTTTCATGATTGGTACCAAGAAGCTTTACGAGTTTGCCAATAACAATCCCATGATCGAAATGCTGGACATCGGATACGTAAACGACGTGCATATTATTCGACAGAATCCAAAAGTCGCTGCCATCAACTGTGCGCTCGAAATTGATCTGACCGGACAGATTTGCGCCGATTCAATCGGTGCAAAAATGTATTCCGGCGTGGGTGGGCAAATGGATTTTATGCGCGGAGCCTCCCTTTCAGAAGGCGGCAAGCCGGTGATCGCCATGCCTTCCCTTACGTCACAAGGTGAAAGCAAAATTGTATCCTTTTTAAAAACGGGGGCAGGCGTTGTCACTACCCGTGCCAATGCTCACTATGTAGTTACAGAATTTGGTATCGCCTATTTATACGGAAAGAACCTTACTGAGCGTGCAAAGGCTCTGATCAATATTGCGCATCCCATGCACAGGGAACAACTGTCAGAAGCCTTCTTTGAAATGAAAAAATCGAATACCGGCATCCCTGCACTCATTCATTAGAGATGATCAATATTATCTTTTCAACTGACCCAGGTCATTTTTCGGAAAACTACAAATGACCATCTTTGAAGTACAAATAATATTATTATGAGCACAATCACTTATCCATCCAAGTATGTTCAATATCCAATACAGGCTCAGCGTAACACCGCAATCTCCCGTTTTTCAACCTGGTTAAACACTGAAGAAAAAAACCGTATCGCCTGGGTAGGTATATCCATTACCGCTATGGCTGCGGTATTCTTTCCCCTCACCATGTCAGCCATCCTGTTTAATGGAGCAGTTTTTAAGCTGATCATCGGAGCCATGGTGTCTTTGACTCTTGTTGTCATCACAAATCTTGCGGCACTGCCAACAAAATATACCATCCCCGCGTTTTTTCTGGGAGTAGGCATAGATATTGTTTTAATCCTGATCTGATTCAACGAACCCATTTTCATAGACCCATATATACTCTGATTTGCAAAGTAAAACCCGGAAATATTTCCGGGTTTTCAATTTAGTCTCCGAAATAAATTGCGGCGGCGATTATTCTCATATTTGAGAAAACAACTTTATGTCTGGAAATCCGGACAACGGGGAAATTGAATGACGGGCAGGAAATCCAGGATAATCCCAGTCGTGATCTGTGAGAGTGTCCGATTGACTGAGCAGTTGGTGAATTTCGGAGAAGCGAATAGATTTCTAAAAGGTAATTGAGTAGTATATATCTTTATGGGGAAAGGACAATATGGCTAACCAAAATTCTGATGAAGTAAAGGTTCCGGGAAAAATTGCATTAGTAACAGGTGCCGCCCGGGGAATCGGCAGGGCCTGCGCGCTTGCACTGGCGGAAGCGGGAGCA
>JABDFX010000190.1:1595-2824 GCA_013286315.1 Bacteroidota bacterium
CCAGTGCAAGCGCGCAGGCCCTGCCGATTCCCCGGGCGGAAGCGGGAGCAGATATTGCGCTCGGACTTAAAAACATAGAGGCAGATAGCGGATTGATAAAGGAAATCGAAGCGATGGGCAGGAAGGCCTTTCCGCTCCAGATGGATGTCAGCCGGATAGATGAAATAAAAACGGCCGTGGGAAAAGCGATTGAATATTTTGGCAGGATTGATATATTAATAAACAACGCGGGCATCGCACCCGAGAATTATATTGAAAACGTCACCGAAGCGGATTTTGATTATACGCTGGACGTAAATCTGAAAGGAACTTTTTTCACGAGCCAACAGGTAGGCCGGTGGATGATTAAACAACAATTCGGCAGAATCATCAATATTAGTTCCCAGGCGGGATTTATCGCGCTTCCTACGGAATCTGTCTACTGCATGACCAAGGCAGGGATCTCACATCTGACCAAATGTTTTGCCGTGGAATGGGCCAAACATCATATCACCTGCAATGCCGTGGCACCGACTTTTATTTACACTCCGGGTACAGAAGAATATCTCGCCAACGAGGAAACAAAAAAAATGGTACTATCCAAAATTGTATTGGGCAGAATTGGTGAACCCAAAGATGTCGCCAATGCCGTTTTGTTTCTTGCTTCACCGGCTGCGGCATTAATCACGGGAACCACGCTCATGATTGATGGCGGATGGACAGCATCTTGAGATGCTTACTTTAATTTTTGATTGAAAAAATCAATCGTTCTTGTCCAGGCAAGATCTGCAGCTGCCTTATCGTATCGTGGCGTCGTATCATTATGAAAGCCATGGTTTACGTCCGGGTAGATATAAGCGGTATACTCTTTCTTATTTTCCTTCAGCGCAAGCTCATATACCGGCCATCCTGCATTCACCCGTGTATCAAGCCCTGCATAGTGCAACAAAAGCGGAGCCTTAATTTTCGGAACATCTTCGGCTGGCGGCTGAGCCCCGTAAAATGGAACAGAGGCAGATAAATCCGGAATTCTTACCGCCATCATATTGGCGATCCCTCCGCCAAAGCAAAAACCAACCACACCCACCTTTCCGTTACAATCTGCATTTGCTTTCAGGAATTCATACCCGGCAATAAAATCTTCCAGCATCTCTTTGCCGTCGCGTTTACTCTGCAACTCGCGGCCCTTGTCATCGTTTCCCGGATACCCTCCCAAAGGTGTCAATGCATCGGGCGCCAGTGTTATGAAT
>JABDFX010000191.1 GCA_013286315.1 Bacteroidota bacterium
AATTATTTATCAGGCAACAAGGCGCTACGGACATTTTATTGGGCACTAAAGAAGATATTAATACATTCAGTTTGAAGGATGCGGGTAAAGAATATCATTTCGTTAATTCATCTGTTTATTCGAAGGTAAAGCCCGAAGTATTCTACCAGGTTCTGGTGTCGGATCCGTCAAAGCTCACGTTATTGAAATATACCAAAGGAACTTTTGTTAAAGCTGATAAGAACGATATGATGAAAGAAAAGGAAGGTGATATTTATGACTCATTCGTTGATAAAGTCACTTATTATATCAGCAAGGAAAACGGTGAACTCGAGCAACTGCAATTAAAAACAAAAGCGCTGAAAAAAACATTTACCGATTTAAATATCAACATTGATAATTATATCAACAAACACCCGGAGTCCATTGACGAAGATTATCTGATTTCGCTGGTGATGGAATTAAACAGATAAAATTCCGGATATGAAAAAATCCTCAATCATTCTTCCGGCACTACTCTTGTCTTCCGCTGCATTGTCTGCACAGGTAACTAATGTTGCGATGGGACAGGAATTCGCAGAGCTGGCTGCCCATCAGGGTTATGCCAGTAATGGGTTTTCGGCCTATCAGAGTTATAAATCCGGACAGATAAACGGCAGCCAGTTTTTCCTGCCCGGTTGGTCCAAAGGTGAAGTGGTTACAATTCATAAAGAAGTGTATAATGAGGACCTTCAATTTATTTATGATAAGGTTCGACAGGAATTATTTGTGCGAAAAAAGGATTCTTCACTAATACTGCTTACCAATAAAGATGAAATAAAATCCTTCACACTAAAAAATGACCAGAACGAGCAATTTAATTTTGTCAATTCGAAGTTTTTTATAGAGGACCGCCCGGAAGTATTTTACCAGTTGCTGGTATTTGATTCAACAGGGATAAGTTTACTAAAATATATCAAGACGACCCTGGAAAAAGCAGACATGAGGGACATGATGAAGGTAAAAGAAGGGGACGTTGATGACGCTTTTGTGGACAAGAATACTTACTATATTATAAAACCCAAATCATTGCTGACGCCGGTTCAACTAAAAACAAAAAGTCTGAGAAAATCCTTTGAGGAGCTGGGTATCAATGTAGAAGCCTATTTAAATATCCACCCCCAAGGTTTCATCGACGAAGAATATTTAATTGAGATGGTAAAACATCTTAATAAGTAATTGCGCAGCTATATAAAAAGGGCTGTCTCAAAAAATGAGACAGCCCTTTTTATATAACCTAAATCTATTCTTTCTAATGATAATATTTATCAATTAGGGTCCTTGGGTTTCCG
This sequence comes from Bacteroidota bacterium, assembly GCA_013286315.1. Lineage (GTDB taxonomy): Bacteria > Bacteroidota > Bacteroidia > Chitinophagales > Chitinophagaceae > Puia. Next base: position 1,311 of record JABDFX010000191.1, read on the forward strand.
CTGGAGGATACGCCCATTTCAATCCTAAATATATGGTTAACCGAATCGAGAAATAAAAATTTAGGTGCGGCTGTAACAGCAATATTGCTGGGCGTTAAGTTAGCATCCACATCTTTCTGATTCAGTGATACTGTAAAATTGCTCAGCACGCCGCCGTTATTGTCAAAATGGATAACATATCGCACGCCCGGATTAATGTACCCAGCATAAACCTCAACCGTATTTGGATCATCCGGAGAAAAAATAGTTGATCGTCCAACAAAAGAAGTCCCGGTTGGAGTGCCTGTTGTGTCAGCAGCATTCCATCTTGTCCAGTCCCATTTGTAGGCACCGGCAATGGGGTTTCCGATAAAATGATAATAAATCGTTTCAAAATTACTGCTTAAAGTAGTTCCGGACGGTATGGTTTTAATACTAATCGCAAGCATATAGCTTACGGTTGGATCAACCTTGCCCGGGTAAACAACTAAAGGAATGGCACTTGAATAGTTAGCTCCTTTTGGAATTGTAATGTTTGATGTTGCTGGAAAACTGTATATACTATCAGGAAACTTTGTAAAATTAGTTCCATTTGCAGCATTATAGGCTGTTATCGCACCATCATCTATAGCAATTCCGATGACCTTGTCCGACGGAGCAACATCAGTAGCTGCATAGTTTAAATGAAAAACGACCGTATCCGACGCATCGGTAGGAGGAAAAACCAAATTCTGTCCGCTAAAATTTGACAGGCCTCCTTCTGGAATCAGCACCGTTGGCTGCAGGTTTGAGAAATCTGTAAGTCCTTCACGGCTTTTTACGCAGGAAAAACCGATCGTCGCAACCATCAGGGCGAAGAGACCTAGTTTGAAAAATCTATTTATATTATTTCTTTTCATGCCAATGATTTTTTTTGTGATTGTCTTCTTAAGCGATTATTGGTTCCAGAATACTTTATTTGCGTGATAGTCTATATTACCTTCTGCATTCACGTTTGCCGTATTGGTTGTATATTCACTGGTTGGATATAAATACCTAAGTGGAATAGTCGCACCCGGTGGGTTTTTATAGGGAGAAATGGAAATTGGTATATCACTGTGCAAGCCCAATCTGCGATAATCTGCATAGGCTTCCAGAGGATTTACTCCGTTCATAGCAATCCATTTCTGACGAATAATTAAATTTAGCTGCGCCTGAAATCCGGAAGCATTAGCCCAGTTGGTATTAGGATTAGGCTGAGCCAAGTAGGCAGTTGCGTCGCCCGCACCAAGATAATCAAAAGAAGCCTGTACTCCCGCTTCATACTCAGTCTGGGCATTACCAGTAAGATCACCCCTGATTATCGCTTCGGCCTGCAGGAAATGACTTTCAGCTGCACTCAAAATAACTGCATTCTGAGAAACGCTTGTTAGCAAACCGGTTCCAAGAGAAGAAGCACCTTGTCCCGGAGGATTGAACTGACTTCCTAGTACACTTCCAGCGTACGTACCCTTGTC
>JABDFX010000192.1 GCA_013286315.1 Bacteroidota bacterium
GGTCCGCGCTGGAAAACAGGGTTTTTGTGATCGGTCCGAAAACGAATACTTACCGTAACGGAAAAGGAACGGTTGCCGGTTATATCCGTGACGCAAAAACAGGTGAGACGCTGGTAGGAGCCACTGTTTCCCTGGACAATCCGCCAATCGGTGTGAGTACAGATCAGTTTGGATATTTTTCGCTCACATTGCCCCTGGGTCCTCACGTATTGCATATTTCAAGTATCGGCATGAAGGAAACTGTTCGTCATATCGCTCTCTACTCCGACGGGAAGCTGAATATTGAAATGGAACAATTTATTCCGGGTCTGAAAGCCGTAACAATAACTTCCGAAAAGAATTCCAATACCGGGCGTCTCCAAATGGGCGTGGACCGGCTGAATATAAAAACGATCCGGCAGATGCCCGTGGTTTTTGGTGAAGCAGATATCTTAAGGGCCGTGCTGACACTTCCCGGCGTTACCTCAGTTGGTGAAGCATCTACGGGTTTCAACGTGCGGGGCGGATCTGCAGATCAAAACCTCGTGCTCTTTAACAATTCTACTATTTATAATCCATCCCATTTCTTTGGATTCTTCTCTTCATTCAATCCGGATGTTGTGAAGGGCGTAGAATTATATAAAAGTAGTGTTCCGGAAAAATATGGCGGAAGATTGTCTTCCGTTCTGGACGTTACAACCCGCGACGGAAATTCAAAGAAAATATCAGGCGCCGGCGGAATCGGCCCCCTGGATGCGCGGCTGACGATTGAAGGCCCTTTATTCAGTGAAAAAACAACCTTCCTGGTGGCAGGCCGGTCTACTTATTCTGACTGGTTATTGAAACAGATTCCGAATGATGCCTATCAGAATAGCACGGCCGGTTTTTATGATGCAAACCTGCGACTCACACATGAGATAAATGCAAAAAACCATTTATTTCTCACAGGTTATATCAGCAGTGACCGTTTCAGCCTGAACAGTGACACGCTGTATAAATACCAGAATAAAAATGTTAACCTTCAATGGAAACATGAATTCAATAACAGGTTCAGCGCTGTATTCATGGCAGGTATTGACGATTATAATTACTCCATAACCAGCACATTGAATCCCATCAATGCCTATAAACTTTCATTTAATATCACGCAATACGTTTTTCACGGCGATTTTACCTATAACATAAATTCAGTCCATACATTGGATTTCGGTGTAAGTTCTATTTACTACAAATTAGATCCCGGATCACTGGATCCACAGGGCTCAAAATCGTTGGTGGTGTCTGATCATGTACCTACTGAACAGGCGCTTGAATCAGCTGCATACCTTGGAGACAGAATAAACCTTGGCACCAAATTCTCCGTAAATCTGGGCTTACGGTATTCGTATTACAATTATTTGGGACCACAGAATATTTATAACTATATACCGGGTCAGCCATTAGAAACAACCAGCATCATCGACTCAACATACTATGGACCTGGTAAAAATATCAAGACTTATCAGTATCCTGATTACAGGGTCTCTGCCCGTTATATTTTAGATGATAACTCTTCATTAAAAATCAGCTATAATTCATTACATCAGTTTATTCACCAACTGACCAATACTACGGCTATTTCACCGACTGATATCTGGAAACTCAGTGGACCACATATCAAGCCACAAAGCGGTCAGCAGCTTTCCATGGGATACTACCACGATTTTAAGTCACATACGATCGAGACATCACTTGAAATTTATTACAAGAAAATAGACGATTATCTCGATTATAAAAGCGGCGCATCACTGGTTCTCAATCATCATATTGAAACGGACGTGCTGACAACCCGTGGTAAGGCATACGGCGCAGAATTACTGATAAAGAAAACGGCCGGCAAACTGAACGGATGGTTAAGCTATACTTATTCACGCACATTCCTGCAACAGGATGACCCGAATGCAGGGCAGCTGATTAACAATGGCGCTTACTATCCCGCGAACTATGACCGGCCCAGCGTTTTGAATTTTATAGGAAATTATCAGCTCAACCACCGGTTCAGCGTTTCGGTCAATGTCAATTATAGTACAGGCAGGCCGATTACACTGCCCACAGCCATTTATGATCTCGGCGGCGGTGAGCGTGTTTATTATTCTGAAAGAAATGCCTACCGGATTCCCGACTATTTTAGAACAGACCTCTCAATCAATATCGAGGGCAATCATAAGATTAAAAAATTCAAACATAGCTCCTGGTCCATCAGTGTATATAATCTGACCGGCCAGAAAAACCCTTATTCTATTTATTTTATAGAAGAAAATGGTGTGATCAAAGGATATAAGCTATCCATATTCGGTACACCGGTTCCATCCATCACTTACAACTTTAAATTCTAGATGAAGCGTCTGATACATATATTGCTGATTACTGTAGCTGTCACCCTGGGAGGCGTTGACTGTAAAGAAGTATACACACCACCTGCCATTAAAAACAATCCGTTCCTCCTGGTCGTGGATGGCATTGTAATCAGCGGAAATGATTCCAGCATCATTACACTTTCCCGTACGCGGAATCTCGCCGACACAGTACCCTCCGTCAGGGAATTGAGTGCAAAGGTTTCCGTATTGGGTTTAACAGGTGTTGAATACCCTTTTACAGAAGAAGGTAATGGAAGGTATGTGGTCAATCAGCTCGCACTGGATGCAGGCCAGCAATATCAATTAAAAATCGTTACATCAGACGGGAACGAATTTCGTTCGGCACTCAGCAATGTGCAGACCAGTCCGCCGATAGATTCATTATACTGGAACCAGGATTCTTCT
>JABDFX010000193.1 GCA_013286315.1 Bacteroidota bacterium
TCTGAATTTTATACAGCGAAAAGGCTGATTGTTTTTTCCCGATCTTAACTGTATAAAAAAAACAGGACCTTTTGAATCAAGTTTTATCAACAAAGCAATCAGGGGAATCAACCAGGAAAGTATAAAAATGATGGCGAGAGTACTTAAGACAACGTCAAGCGCCCGTTTTTTAATTCTGTTACCGGTATCCTCGAGTGGTTCTTTTCGAAGGGAAAGTACTGGTATATCATTTACGAAATCCACGTAAATGTTCCTGTTTACAAAAATATTATAATCGGGAACGAATTTAAAATATACAAATTGCGCCTCTGCTTCCTGGGCCAATTCGAACAAGTAGGGGTAATGTTCAGGGATTAATGTCGAATATATTTCAGTAACCTCATTTTCCTTTACAATTTTCATGCAATCCTTCAGGTCGCTGAATACCCGCAAGTCCGCAGAGTCGCTGATTTTGCCACTATCATCAAAACAGCCCGCCAGTTTTACCAGTTTTGTTTCCTTCTGAAAGTAATTAATGAGACGTTTGGAAACATCATTGTATCCCAGTACCATTACATTTTTTGCGAGCTTGAACTTACTGCGAAGTGAAATAACCAGCAGGTTAAATATAAACCGGTTAAAAAGCAAAATAGCTGCAAAAGTGGTGAAGCAAAAAATAATAAAGAAACGGGAGTATTGATAATGAAATATAAAAATAAACAGGAAGAGGAGGGTAATGGTGAATACATAACACTTGAAAGTTCGTTTGAAGAATACTTCAAAATCCAGCCAGTTCTTGCTCATGTATAGTTGAGTAAGATATACCGAAGTCATCCAAACCAGGTTGAATACTGCAAAAAACAAGTGATACTCCGGAAGGTTAATTGCATCAGCCCTGAATATGGCCACACTGGCAAATAATAGAACCGAGTTAAGGGAAATGATATCCCATAACCAAAGCAATGAGCGGAAGAAATTAAATGAAGTTTTATTCATTACGGGAATACTTTGAAGATCGATTCAAAGTCCGGCCTTTCTTATCCGGGAAAACAGTGGTAAGATATACAGAAACTAAACAATTCAATCATCAGGCTGGTTATCAAATTGAATTATGTATATCAGGAAATAGCATTAGCCTGAACTAACTGACTATTTTTAAAGAAGCCTTGTCAAAATGATTGATCAGTGAGGCCGTTTCATTGATATTACTTTTTGACGATGCACCAAATAGAATCGACTCAATATTAGGCAGGCTGCAAACATATGCGATCGCTTCTTTGGGGGAAACGGCGCCACCAGCCAGAACCTGCATAGCAATGGCCCGGAATCGTCTGGTACTGAGAATATGTTCATATTTTTCTTTGCCCCCTGACATCCTGAATCCGGCTTTATTGATAGATGAACAAATTATAGGATTCTTGATGCCGGCTCCTTCGAGTACGTTCAATAACATAGGCAGATTCATTGTTATATACCCTGCTTCAGCATTGTATTTTTTCTCTACATATTTGTGATATGACACCAGTACATCTGTCATTCTTAACCCAAGCAATAGATCCGTGATTACATTTTGGAGAAAAATAACAGGTGTTTGTATACCTTTAAACATCTTCATTTCGGCGTCAATCAGCAATTCCATTATTGCCATATAGTCTTTAGATAGAAAAGCAACCCCTCCTTTAAAAAGCGAACCAACAAAATTCCCCGGAACATATTGTTTAAGTGTTCCGGCGATGCCCAGTTCAGTAACCGCATTGGCATATTTATGCGCATATGGCATACATGGGAAAATTTTGAAATCTCTGTATTTTTCGGGGTTGTCCCGGATGATCTGGCAGATATTTGCTATCCGGTCATGCGTAGTACACATGAAAGTATTTATACCTGCCTCCATTGCAAAATCAAGTGTCCTGACGATCGCGCTGTCTTCCTTAAAGCGTATCGACTGGGCCATCGATTTGTCATCTGAAATATGATTTACTGCAAAAAACTGGTTGTCTCCAAATAAAATTCTGTCCATTATATTAATTCTGCGCTTTTCTAATTAATGAAATTGCTTTATCTGTGTTCCACGCGCTTTCAAAATGATTAATTGTATTAGGTACTATCCCCTGAACCGCTTTGATAAAATAATCGATTTGTGCTGAATACTCTTCCCCGCGCAGATAAAATGCCACATCCTTCGTGAGTTCGGTTACGTATTTGATGTTCCAACCCTTACTATATCCGTCCGGGCAATGATTATCCCTGAAAAATACTTTCAGTTCATTGGCATCTGAAATCAACTTTCCCTTCTGTGCATTTAACGTGATGGATGTCGACATTTTCCTGATTGTATCATCGCTCCAATTCACCGTTAATAAACCGGATACATGATTACTCAGCTCGAGCATAGCATATACTGCATCATCCACGCTTTTAGAAAAAATTGATTTTAAAATGCTCGCTTTAACACCGGTTACCGGAGCCAGTAAATAATTAATGAGGTCAATTACGTGGGAGGCATAGTCCATCAGGCAGCCGCCACCTTCATCCGGGTTTGACCTCCATGTATCCTGTTTGGGTTTTACAACCACCGGACCATTGGCCTGCCCGTGGAAATGATAGATTTCACCGAGACAGCCACTGTCAATTATTTTTTTGACTTCCTGGAATGTCCCTACAAACTTATTGTGGTAGCCCACCTGGTTAATCAGTTTTTTTTGCGTAGCCATAGCGACCAGTTTACCACCTTCTTCCGGATTAAGGCAAAAAGGTTTCTCGGTAAAAACATGAATAT
>JABDFX010000194.1 GCA_013286315.1 Bacteroidota bacterium
ACTACATTACGCTGTTTATTCATCACATCATCGTACTCGAGCAAGCGTTTTCGAATACCAAAATTATTTTCCTCCACTTTTTTCTGCGCTCTCTCAATACTTTTTGTAACCATGCTATGCTGGATCACTTCGCCTTCCTTATATCCCATTTTATCCATCAGGGAAGCGATACGTTCACTGCCGAACATACGCATAAGGTCATCTTCCAGAGCAGAATAAAATTGCGTGGTACCCGGATCCCCCTGCCTGCCCGAACGTCCGCGTAACTGCCGGTCCACACGACGGCTCTCATGTCTTTCCGTACCAATGATCGCGAGTCCACCGGCATCTTTAACACCCGGACCGAGTTTTATATCCGTACCACGGCCTGCCATATTGGTGGCAATGGTTACAGCGCCTGTTAATCCGGCTTCTGCTACAACCTGTGCTTCGCGCGCATGTTGCTTTGCATTCAATACATTATGTGGAATTTTTTTTACAGAAAGCATTTTACTCAATAATTCGCTCACTTCCACTGATGTAGTTCCCACCAGTGAAGGACGACCCTCGGCGCGGAGTTTCTCGATATCTTCTATAACGGCCTTATATTTCTCTCTTTTTGTTTTGTATACCAGGTCCTGTGAATCTTTTCGGATCACATTTACATTTGTCGGAATCGTAACCACATCCAGTTTATAGATATCCCACAATTCCGCCGCCTCGGTTTCAGCCGTACCGGTCATACCAGCCAGCTTATGATACATACGGAAATAATTCTGAAGAGTTACGGTTGCATAAGTTTGTGTGGCCGCCTCAATTTTTACATTTTCTTTCGCTTCAATCGCCTGATGCAATCCATCGCTGTAACGACGGCCATCAAGTATACGTCCGGTTTGTTCATCAACAATTTTTACCTGCCCGTCAAGTACCACATATTCCACATCCTTATCAAACAAGGTATAGGCTTTGAGTAGTTGCTGAACCGTATGGATACGATCTGCTTTGATCGCATATTCATTTAGCAATGCTTCTTTTTGTTGAAATTTTTCTTCGGCAGATAATTCGCTTTTTTCAATATCTGCGAGCTTAATTCCAATATCAGGGAGTACAAAAAATTCCGGATCTTCTCCTTCCCGGGTGATGGTATGTATTCCCTTATCAGTCAGGTCGACAGAATTATTTTTTTCATCAATGCTGAAATATAATTCACTATCGACCTTGGGCATTTCTTTTTGCTGATCGGCGAGGTAATAATTTTCCGACTTCTGCAGTTTCACCCGTATGCCGGGCTCACTCAGGAATTTGATCAGCGCCCCCGTCTTGGGCAGTCCGCGATGGGCACGCATCAGGGCGAGCCCCCCGTCTTTGGGGTCATCGTTATTTTCTGCAAATTTTTTCTTGGCTTCATTCAGAAACTGGTTGGTCACTTTTTTCTGCGCTTCAACCAAACGTTCCACACGGCTTTTCAGTACATGATATTGCTGGTCATCGCCTTTGGCAACCGGACCGGAAATAATCAACGGTGTTCTGGCATCATCTATCAATACACTGTCCACTTCATCCACCATGGCGTAATGATGCTTACGTTGCACCATCTCATCCGGTGAATGAACCATGTTATCACGCAGATAATCAAACCCAAATTCATTATTGGTGCCATAGGTGATATCTGCCATGTACGCTTTTCTGCGGGCCTCACTATTCGGTTCATGTTTATCGATACAGTCTACAGAAATTCCGAGCCATTCGAAAATAGGACCGTTCCATTCAGAGTCACGGCGGGCCAGGTAATCATTCACAGTTACAATGTGAACACCTTCTCCTGCCAGTGCGTTTAGGTAGGCAGGCAGGGTGGAAACCAGGGTTTTTCCTTCACCGGTAGCCATTTCTGCGATTTTGCCATCATGTAAAACTGCGCCTCCGATCAATTGAACGTCATAGTGTACCATATTCCAGGTTATCGCGCCGCCGGCAGCCGTCCAGCTATTGCTATAGACAGCCTGATCGCCCTCTATCGTCACATAGTCTTTAATCACACTGAGTGCCCGGTCACGGTCGTTGGCAGTTGTAATAATCTGATTATTTTCTTTGAACCGGCGGGCTGTTTCTTTAACCACCGCAAATGCTTCAGGAAGGATGCTTTCCAGAACTTCCTCAATTAAATCATCGCGTTTCTTCTTTAGTTCATCTATTTCAATGTAGATGCTGTCTTTTCCGGTTATATCACTGAAAGGAAGTTCCTCTGCTTTTTTGCCCAGGTCAGCAATGGATGTATCCATTTCCCTGAGATGGTCTTTAATCCTTTGTTTGAATTCATTTGTTTTCGCTCTCAGGTCATCATTGGAAATGGATGAAAAGGCTGCCACAAACTGATTGATTTGTTCAACCCGGGGCATGATACTTTTGATATCCTTTTCCGATTTATTTCCTCCAAATAACTTCGAAATAAAACCTATCATATAAAACAGGATTGAGTATGAATTAAATGTATCAGTCAAATATGGTGCTATCCGCTGATCAGGGTCAAATTGACAGTTTGCAAAGTTACGGAAACAAGACTGGAAGACTGGAATGGAAGTCTGGAAGACTGTCCCGCACGTGCGGGATGGAAGTCTGGAAATGGGTGCTTGAATTTTTTAGTTTTTTTGTTGGTTTGTTAAATATTTTAGTATTTTCGCTAAAATGATTAGCGATGTCAATAGCCGCACAAAACCTCAAATACCTCAGGAAATTAAGGGGATGGACCCAGGAAGAATTTGCCAGCAAGCTGAAAAT
>JABDFX010000195.1 GCA_013286315.1 Bacteroidota bacterium
ACTGATTGAGTACAAAACCAAAAACATAAGCGATCACAATGCTCATAAAAAAGGAAGGAGCTGATATTCCCAGTACACTGGTAAAAATCGCCGTCGTGTCCAGCCATGTATCTTTTTTTATAGCTGCCAGGATACCCAGGGCCATGCCCGTAACTGTCGCAATAAACATGGCCAGAAAGGCCAGAATGATCGTTCCAGGTAATGCTTCCATCAGCATGGACCAAACCTCTTTCCGCGTTTGGTATGAACGACGGAGATAGGGGAATTTTAAAATTAGCCTGGTTTGATCTCCGACCCCTATACCATGTATATTTTTTTCTTTGAGTTCTTCTTTCTTGTAAATGCTGACAGGAGAAACATCATTCAGGTAATAAACAAACTGTCTCCATTTTGGCTGATCCAGATAAAGGTCCTTCCGAATATTATTCAGGGTACCTGCATCTGCCCTTTGCCCCAGTATCAGACGGGCAGGGTCTCCGAAACCCTGAAATAAAAAAAATACGATCACTACCACACCCAGCATGACGAGGCTTCCATAAAAAAGGCGTGAGATAAACTGGCTGATCATAATTAATTTGGGGTTTCAAGTGACTGTACGGGTAGTTCTGCAATGGAAGGGATTGCCATATCCAGATTTGCATAACTCCATTTGTCCAGAATGCTTGCTTTTTTTAACAGGTATAAAGTAGGGTCTGTCCTTGCAGCTGTTTTTACAGCCGTCGCATCGCAGCCAAAAACGGGGATATCATTACTGAGCGCATTTTTATTCAGCCAGTTCTCCCCTGCGGTTCGATTGGATGTTACGAGGACCACCGGAATATTTTTTGATTTTGCTAAAGTATACAGTAACAGAAATGTTTTATCCCATGTTTGACTGCTTTGGGGGAAACTCCCTGAAATCAACATCAGTTGATAACCCGGTCTTCCCAGTATTTGTACTGTACTGTCGCTTCCGGATGAACTGATAAGTGAAAAATCTTTTATTTCCGGTTCGGCATTTCCTTTTCGGATCAGCTTGTCATATCTCTTGATAAAAGTATAACTGCTGTCCAGATCGGCCGGCAACTGATCGGCCGTGTATTCAATGGTTTTGTGATTCTTTTCATAAACGAAATGGATGACACTGCTATCCGGGATGGCGCCAGGAGATGGTTTCATTTTTTCGAAAATGTTCGCATTTTTTTTAAACGGCAGGCAGTCTACCATGGGCAAATATCGTAGTGCATACCATTGAACGACAAATGAAAAAACAAGTGTTAGAGCCAATATAAACAGGGAACTCCTGGACGATAACCGGGACTTTATTTCATTCCTGTATATAAATAATATGGTAATCAGCAGCAACAAAATGAGGTCCTTTATAAAGGAACCCATCGCCTGTAACGGGATACAATTTCCGAAGCAGCCGCATTCCCGGACCTTGCCGGATATAACGGCATAACCTGTTAAGAAACTGAAAAAAATAATCAGCAGGAGCAATAACCAGGCGAAGAGACGCATACGCCATCCGATTATGACTGCCACGCCTGCCAGTATTTCAAATACAATCATGACGATGGAAAACCCGAGTGTATAAGCATCCAGGGCGGGCATATTCCAGACTTCAAAAAACTCCTGCATTTTGTAACTGAGTCCCAACGGATCATTTGCCTTGATCAGTCCGGAGAAAATAAATAAGATGCCTACGAGGAGCCGGGCTGTATTCAGAAAGGTTTTTTTCATTCGAAGATATTAATGTGCGTGGCGATCTTCTGCAATTCCGATCAGGGCAAAGATTGCATAATTAATAATATCGGTCAGGTTGGCGTCAACGCCTTCGCTAATCAGGGTTTTGCCATCGTTGGCCAGGATCTGTCGCATACGCTGTAGTTTCATGAGGATTAAATCGACAAAACTTTCCTGACTCATTTCCCGCCAGGCTTCACCATAATCATGGTTTTTATTTTCCATGATTTTTTTCACGAACGAAATCTTTTCATCGTAAAATGCTGCTGTTTTATCCGTAGAAAGTTCCTCGACATCTTCGTCTTTCATGTCGAACTGAATCAATCCGATGACTCCGTAATTCACGATGGCCTGGAATTCACCGCGAATATCCTCCCCCACCCGTTGGGAACCTTTTTCCTGGATCGTGCGAATGCGTTTGGCCTTGATATATAATTGATCCAGGATAGATATCATGCGCAGAACGCGCCAGGACGTGCCATAATCCGCTGTTTTTTTCAGAAATATGTCCCGGCAACCTTTCACCACATTTTCATACTGACGGAGGGTATCATTCATGCCCAAAACTAATATTTAATAATGAAGGATTAAATTTACGCATTCAATATGTATTCACTGAACTGCAAGGGCCGGTTACTCTGCTGGAACGATCCCATCGTAATGGGTATTCTGAATATAACACCGGATTCTTTTTATTCCGGCAGCCGCATACGATCGGAAGAAATGTTGCTGGATCAGGCTGAAAAGATGTTGACGGAAGGCGCGTCCATTCTTGATATAGGAGGATTAAGCAGTCGGCCCGGTGCTACGGAGATTTCTGTAGATGCAGAGCTCAGGCGTGTGGTACCTGCGATCCAGTTGCTGGCTACCCGTTTTCCTTCTGCGGTTATTTCGGTTGACAGTTACCGTTATAAAGTTGCCGAAGCTGCCATGGGGGCAGGCGCCTCCATGATCAATGACATTGGCGCAGGTGAAAACGAGGCCATGGCTG
>JABDFX010000196.1 GCA_013286315.1 Bacteroidota bacterium
AGCGAAGCGTTTGCTACGCTCATGCTCTCGTACGCCGGAGGAGACCAGATTGATATGACTGAAACCCGTAAGCTTTACCCGTTCAAACTCACATCGGTGTCGGACTATGTGCAGAGAGTACCTGTGGCACATGAAATGTAGTGGAATATTACCTCATACTGGTTGAGAAATTTCAGATTGCGATTCACCTAAATCTACAGGTGATTAAACAAACAACTGGTTGGCAGAGATTATATAAAGAAAAATTGAAATAGAAAGGGTGTTTTCACCTTTTTTTGAAATCGATTGTCGATTATTTTTACGGCATGAGTGAAAAAAGATTCTATCCGATTTTTTTAGCCGCCATTTCCGAAACCCCAATCAAGATAAAATTAATTAGGGATCAGTTTGATTACGACGCTTTCTATGCCAGGTTTAGAGATAAGGTGGGCACTTTAATAATAGAGGTGAAGACTCTGGAATCCGTATACCTCGAAAGAAGATCAAAATTTGATCCTGAAATAAATGAACATTCCTTTTTGTGGCCCCGGGATCCTGAATAAGAGGCCGGTTTCGGATGTCCTTTTTTGAAGGATCTGATTGCACTCAACGTTGGAAGTGGGTTCGCCGTTTCACTTGTGAAACACCAGATTATGCTGCGTCAGAGGAAAATAATTTGATGTTGTTAATTTCTTTCTCTTTTGAATTCTTTTCTTCCTCAATATCGTAGTCATCCTGAAGTCCAAGCCAAAATTTCGGGGTTGTACCAAAATATTTTGAAAACCTCAAAGCAGTATCTGCTGTAATTCTCCGATTACCCTTAATGATTTCAGAAACCCTTGTTTGAGGAATAATGGTATCCTTTGCTAACCTGTATGCAGTAATTTTTAATGGAATCAAAAACTCTTCGTTTAAGATTTCGCCGGGATGTATGTTTTTGAGCCTTTTCATAAAATGATTTAATGGTAACACGATATGCTTGAAAATTCCTTGCAAAAATATAAAGAAAAATGGGTGGAAACCAAAATCAAATAAGCTAATTTGAAGAGTTATGAAACAATACCCTGTTTCTGTGATTATTCGCAGATTGGTCAATATCCTATTGATTCTATTTATCCTGTTCGGATTAAATAGTTGTGATTGGTCAAAGAAAGTGCATGGCACAATTAATAATCAGGATCAATATGATTTAGAATCGGAAGATTGTAAAATACATCTTTCATGCGTGCCCAGTCATGGTAATATTGATATGCTACGCATTTATATAACCTGCTGTCCCGGTTCAACCATACATACTGATAGTTTGCAATTAAGTACATACCCCGGAAATTCAGCTAAAATTAATTCGCTTACGATGTATGATGAAGGGAATAAAACATTTATTGATAAAAAATCTTTTACTGCTTCTGCTGTTTCAAAACTGTCCCTGACAATGAATGTGACAAGATCCAAGTCGTGCGTTTATAATACCTGTAAATTAATTATCCCACCCGGCCAATTGATTTTCTACAATGGAAAAGCCATGATAAAAGATACATTGAGAATTACTCTTTAAAATTTACCGATTTATTCTGCAGAATCTAACAAGAATTTAGAATCACCTGATCCCCTTTTCAAACAGAATAGTACCACCATCCTTATAAAAACCAATGACAGATTTTTTTATCCTGTATACAATCGCGAAATTCTTATTTGATCTCTGAGCCGAATCGCCAAGAAAATTAAAAGTATTTCCGAGAAAAGGGTATTGTGTAGTATCCACTGCTAAACTGTGGTTTTGATTTAATTCATTTTTCAAAGCCTGGTAGTCGGAAAATGAAAGCCTGATTAATGCCACAGAAATATACTCACCCTGTAAATCCGGATAGGTAGCATACTTCTTAAGGATCTTACCCGAAGGAGGAAAATTCATTCCGGAATACTTCTCGAAGTCTTCTTTATAGAAAGTATCGCGCGGAACCAGGGATACATAGGCCCCATACCCGACGACTACTATTATCGTGGCTGGAAAAAGGAGCGCCAGTCTGCGAAAACCACGTTTTAAAAGCCACTTGTATAATACAATCAGCAAAGCAAAAGCCAGGAGAAACAGGCTTAAAAAGATCAAAATAAATACAAGTTCCATGTTTATATTGATACCGAATATAAAGATACTGTATGTCAGGGCAACTGGGAGTAAAGGATATGATACGGATCTTTGCCCTGCTTATTTAAAAGTGATCAGGCAATAACGAATAAACTTATCAAGATGGACAACAATCCATGGCTTCATATTCCACTGGAAGATTATGAACAACATATGTCGCATCATCTGGTGGGGCAATCATCGCTTTTGAACTCATTGACAAAAAAATACCTGGAATCAGTCAAGCCCGAAACCGTTATTGTTTTAGGTGTTGCAGGCGGGAATGGTTTAGAACATATCGACAATCAAATCACACAGAGTGTGTATGGAGTTGATATTAACCAGGATTATCTGGATATCGCTTATAAAAGATTTAAACATAGAATCCCCTCCCTGCAACTGGTGAAACTGGATATAGCGCAGCATTCAGAGTGTATTTGCAAAGCGGATTTCGTTTGGGCAGCATTGGTATTGGAATACACGGGAATTGATAAAGCCCTTGCGTTTTGTACAAATAACATACGCAAGGGGGGACATCTGATTATTTCGATCCAGTCAAATAATAATCAACAATCTGTCAGCCCAACAGGAATAGAAAGTGTA
>JABDFX010000197.1 GCA_013286315.1 Bacteroidota bacterium
GTCCGGTTTCGCTTCTGCATCTTCATTCCATTTATTATAAAACCATAATGTTGGAAGAACTGTGATGTCGGCTGCTTTATGAAAGCGGTTTGTTACGTCTATTTTGATAAATATATCATTGGAATTCTGTTTTGCATAGGTGACGAGTACGTCAAAATATTCATCGTCATCGAATACGCCGGTATCGAGGATCTCAAATTCCGGTTCGTGTTTGGACCGGATGCGATTTTCCTGAATAAGTTGTTGATAAGGGAATGCCTGTTGCGGATATTTGTAGAGGTATTCCATATAATAATGAGTAGGAATATTATCCAGGTGATAATATAATTCTTTCACATCCTCGCCGTGATTTCCCTGATTATTACCCAGGCCAAATAGTCTTTCTTTAAGAGTTGAATCTTTCCCATTCCAGAGGGCAATGGCAAAACAAAGATTCTGAAAGAAATCAGATATTCCTGCCAGACCGTCTTCGCCCCATTGATATTGACGGCAATGGGCATGATCGTAGGGGAAATAATTCCATGCATCCCCGTAAGGACCATAGTCTTCTCTGACGGATCCCCATTGACGTTCGCTGAGATAGGGTCCCCACTGCTCGAGTGGAATTTTTTTATAAGAGTTTACAATTAGTCGCTTCTGCTCATTGGTCATAAAGTAGGGTTAAAATTACGGATTCCTTATTTAATGAAACACCCTGAAGAATCCTTTGTGGTATCGTTTTTGAACTATACTGACTGATAGAATATTTTATATTCCTAAATTATCAGATATGGGAAAGTTAAGTGGTAAGAAAGTTGCCATTCTCACCGAGAATGGTTTTGAAGAAGTTGAACTGACCAGTCCTTTAAAGGCCTTAAAAGAAGCCGGGGCCATAGTGGAAATTATTTCGCCGCAGAAAAAGAAAGTAAAAGCGTGGAATCAAGATCATTGGACGATTGAATTGCCCGTGGATGTTCAATTGAATAATGCCAACGTAGATGATTATGACGCTTTAATTATTCCGGGTGGCGTTTTAAATCCGGATCGAATGCGGACAAACCCGGATTGTGTGGATTTCGTGCAACAATTTCTGGAAGAACAAAAACCGGTTGCTGCTATATGCCATGGCCCACTATTGTTGATTGAAACGGGCATGGTGCGTGGGAAAAATATGACATCTTTTCCTTCTATCCGTACTGATCTTGAAAATGCCGGCGTGCATTGGTCAGACGTGGAAGTAATAACTGACGATGGCCTGACTACCAGCCGTAGTCCGAAGGATCTGGATGCTTTCAATAAGCGTATCATAGAAGAAATTGCGTTGAGCAATTATGCAAGCGCTCCTGTTTTGTAGTTCCGTACCATCCATATATATCTAGCACGTATCGTGAAAAAAACCACCTCAGGGTGGTTTTTTATTGGTACTTGAGTGAGAGATCGTAGAGAATTTTTTCTGATGCGCTATCAAATGGCTTATATGTTGAATCCTGAAGCCAATGTCTGCGGAAGGAAGTTACTGCTGCTATACTATCCCTGATATTAAAACCTATCACGCGTAAAGCCTGGTAATTATTGAATCCCGCTGGTACCACTACACTGGAAGTATCCCCATACCAATCCCCAAATCCATGATCTGCCAACAATTTCCAGGGAAAGCGCCAGTTTGGATCCACTTTTCTACCGGGCGCAATATCTCCATGGCCGATAAAATTCTCCTGTGGGATTTTATATTTTGTTTTTAGGGTATCCAGTAAAATCAGCAGACTGGCGATCTGTGGATCCGTGAAATATTCGAAACCATTATTATCCAGTTCAATACCAATACTGGAAGAATTGATATCAGAATTATTTCCCCATTTACTGAGCCCGGCCTGCCAGGCGCGCAGGTAGTCGTTGAGCATATGATAAACCGTTCCATCTTTACAGATTACATAATGTGCACTTACCTGTGACTGTTTGATCGTAAATGAATGCAGTGTTTCCGGACAGCCGTTTTGCGCGGTGTGATGGATGATTACAAAATTTGGTTTTCGCAAATCAAAATTCACTGTTCCCACCCATCCGGTATTCTGACTGGTAAAATAATCAGCCGGCTGCTGACGAATTGCATTTGACAGATCCTTTGTTTCCTTTTTATACACCTTGTTTGATGCCTTGTATGGATCGTGGCTGCATCCTATGAAGATGATCGATATATATATCAGTAACCTTTTCCCCATATCGCAAAAATAAGCTTAAAGCGCAAAGCGTAACGCCATCAGTCATCCGTCATCCGTCAAACTAACGGCTGGCACATCTTTTAAATATATTCTCAAAATCAATGTATGCCTGAAGGTCCTTCGATTCTGCTTGTCCGTGAAGCGCTGCAGTCATTTATCGGGAAAAAAGTTTTAACGGCAATGGGAAATAGCAAAATTGAAAAATCAAGGCTGATAAACCAAAAAATCATTGATGTCAGGAGTTGGGGTAAACATCTGTTGATATGTTTTGAGAGATTTACACTGCGTGTCCACTTCCTGATGTTTGGCACTTATCTGGTAAATAAAAAAAAGCCGACTCCCCTGCGCCTGTCGCTTTGTTTTAAAAAAGATGAGTTGAATTTTTATACTTGTTCCATTCAAATCATCGATGAACCTTTGGAGAATGTATATGATTTTAGTGCCGATGTATTAAATGATCTGTGGAGTTCCAGGAAAGCAAGCTTCAAACTCAGATCAATACCC
>JABDFX010000198.1 GCA_013286315.1 Bacteroidota bacterium
AGGTTTGCAAAATCTCCCGGTAACTCATCTGACCAGATTCCGATCTTGCCATTATGACGATTGGAGAGTACAGGAACTTTCAGGCAGTAATCCGGTGAATGATTTACATATACCAAGATACTGTCGCGGTTCACTACGATTCTTGCGTGGAACCAGTCATCGGGAAATGGAACAGGATTTACGGAATGTTCGTACCCAAGCGGATGTTCTTTGCGTAATTTATCAAAGGGGAAATCCGGCAACGACATATATTGTACGCCCCAGTTATGACGGCTTGTATCCTCGTTCCGGAAATTAAATGGACGGAAATAAACAACGTCGTAGGCAGATGAGTCAACACCGTGAAAAGCGATTCCCAGAAAACTTTTCAGTAATATATTTTTACCCCTCAGATCCAGTTCAATAGTCCCTTCGGAAAAGCCGGCACCGGTCAGCCAAAAAAAGCCCTGGCAGCTCACTGCGGGAATTTTTGCCGTATCGAGAACAGCAATCGTGAAACCCGGCTTTGCAGGCTCCAGTAAATGGTGTCTTACACGGGCTGGCAGATCATAAACCTGCACTTTCTGACCAAAACTTTGTAAAACGCTTAAACAGATCATCCATATAACGATGATCGACTGTATATTTTTTTTCATACAGTATCAGCCTTCTAAGGCAATGCCAAATTCTGATGCACCGGGTTTTCAATCATTTATAAAATCGGCGTTTTGGATACTGTCCGTTTTTGATACGGGACTGTTCGAAACAAAGAACGGATACTCACTAAATGAGAAAATAAAACCAATGGTACGATCACAGATGGAAGCCAGATATATGGAAAATGGAGTATGGCCATATTGGGCTGATCAAAAGCCAGTTTTTGAAAGGTCGAAGGAGATGATAACACAGCCCTTGCCACGATGTTCAGTAAAAGGCCCAGGCAGATGACATTCCAACATAATAAAATAATTCTGCTAAATGTTTTTTTTACAAAGCCATAATAGTAAATGACAGGCGCAGTAAGTCCTGATATGATATCATAATTTCCACCGGCAAATGTCATGATTACGGGTACCTGGTGATCGAGGTATAATAGATATAAGACAAATTCAACAGGAATCCTTATAACATGCAGCCGGGTTAGTATACCGGGCTTCAACCGATCGATGAAACGTTGGCCTCCTGACGTTGCAAACAATGCAACCATGATTAAAACCGGAGGAAAGAGAAGCAGTAAGATGGGGGGCGGAAATTTGTGCGGATTCTGATAAAAACCCGTTAATCCCAACACACCCTGCAGCAGGATCCAGATCAAAATAATCCGGAAGCCTGAGGAATTCTGTGATGCTTTGCGAAACCATAGAATGGTCAGCGCCGTAGTCATAATAAAAACAAAACCGGTTAATAATCTGAGATTTTCCATGACCCTTGATTTGAAAACAAAGTAAGTCAGGAAAAATTTGCGATTGCCTGGCAATTGGCAAGAAATCATTTTTTTGAATAATCCCTTCTGATCCTGCTCAGAGATGTATCTGTTATTCCCAGATAAGTCGCGATATTTTTTAGTGGAGCGTAAACAAATATTTCCGGATGGGAGGTGAGCAGATTAACATAACGTTCTTCAGCCGTTTCGGTGATCATCGAAAGCATTCGGCTTTTTAGGGAGCTGAACCCGCGCACGAGGATATGTCTTCCGAATTCCCTGAATTCAGGTGTCGCATGAAACAGGTTATTGAGTTCCCTATACGTAATAAACCAGCCACTACTATCGGTCAGTGCCTGGATATTTTCTTTTGAAGCCGTACGGTTGAAAAAGGAAGATATTTCAAAGACGACCTGATTGCCGGTAAAAAAATTGGTCGTAATGTCATTACCCTCTGTGTCGTATGCGAAAGAGCGCATGGATCCGTTTTCCAGATAGAGATACTCGTCAGATATTCTGCCTTCCTGCAGAAAAAAATCATTTTTGACAAACTGCTTCAGGTGAAAATGTTCAGCAAACTCTTCGGCCTTTTCAGCACCAACCAGGTTTGTGTCCCTGAAAAACTGAATAAGTTTTTCTTTTGATTCATTCATAGTTGGCGGTTGACGATTGGCGGTTGACGGTTGACGGACGCTCTAACGGTAGTCGGCCAGTTTGTAAGAAATTTTCAGCGTGTAAATTGACTTTACATTTTTTCCGTTATTGGATGCGGGAACAAATTCGGGACTAAATAATTTTGCAATACGTATGGCATCCTTATCCAGGTCGGTTTCCATATTATTTTCGGTTTTATAGCCGGTTACATTGCCATTTTCATCAACATACACCCTGATTTCTACCTTGCCCGGATCCCCTGCGGGTAGGGAATCTTCGCTGAATTTCAAATTATTCACAAGAAAATTATTCCATTGCGATTGAGAGGCCAGCCAAAGGGCGGGTTTTCCCGGCATTTTTTTTACCCATTTGCCATCCTCACCCAAGTATGCATAGGACCCATTTTCAATGTTTTGAATCAAATATGTCGGAGTTGAAGTTCTAAAATTATAAGTCCAGGAAAGAACTCCATTGATATTATAGAACTCCCATATGCCCGTTTTTACTCCTTCATTATAAAAATGACGGGCAAGCAATGCTTTATTACTGCGGAACCGGGCGACTATGTTTATATC
>JABDFX010000199.1 GCA_013286315.1 Bacteroidota bacterium
ACCGAGCGGAAATGATTGAATTTTTTTTGTACCAAGGTCTACCATATACAGGCTGTTGTTTTCCTTGGTAACAACGAATAAGG
Organism: Bacteroidota bacterium; assembly: GCA_013286315.1. Taxonomy (GTDB): domain Bacteria; phylum Bacteroidota; class Bacteroidia; order Chitinophagales; family Chitinophagaceae; genus Puia. The sequence goes on from JABDFX010000199.1 coordinate 84, forward strand.
TATTTGTCCGGTCATCGACCTGCAGACCGGCGGGTGAAATTTTAACCGGCCAGGGTTCTCCGAGTTTTATCCTTTCGGATTCTGTCAGTTTGGCATTGGAAATGCGATATTTTACGATCAGGTTATCATTTCCCCCGGAAGCGTACAGGTACTTTTCGTCAGCACTGAATGCAAGGCCCAGCCAGCTCTTTGGGATGATTATTTCAGAAAGCATCTGATAATGAACAGCATCTATTAACTGAATGGTTTGTATACTCTGACCATTATTCGTTACCGCAATGTATTTTTTGGAAGGCGATGCTACAATATTCAAAGGCAGGTCACCCAATGCCAGAGACTTGCCAACGGGTGTAAGACTCCATCCATTTGGCAATAAAATTCGGGGCGCGATGCTATCCTGCTGGGCAAACCCCGCGTTCAGGAGAACAGAAAAAATAAAAACAGAAAATAATAATTTCATAACAGTACCTCAGGCTGGTTACGCACACGGTAAAATTATTATATACCGTTAGAACATCGCAGGACGCGATATTAACGAATTAAAAATTATGACGGATATCTTCCTTTTTCAATTTTTCGTCACTGTACATTTTCCTTTAACCAGTTCACCCTCATGTCAGGTGCAATGGATGAAAAACTTTCTTCCGGATCAGATGTTCGGCAGGACTACACAAAATGCAGGATAGAAAAAGATGGTTCATCCCGTGATTTTAAAAAATCACGGGACAGGCAAAATAAATGTAAAGACTGTCCGTTCTAAGATGTTGCCCAAACAATTTATTTGCAAGTATTTATACAATACAATATTAAGTAATGTATAAAGGACATTTGCAATAAATATTCTGGCAGTTATTTTGTATTATACGTCACAATCCAATCCTGTAAAACTATGAAATCCAAGATCCTTAAAACCACGGGAGTCGTCCTGCTCGTTATGATTGCCCTGATATGGACAGCACCCTATCTCTTCCAGGGGAAAATCACCCGTCTTGTAAAAGCCCAGATCTCAAAAGATTTCAGGGCCCGCGTCAGTTTCTCCGGTACCAGTATTTCATTCTTCCGTCATTTCCCCGATATTTCTATCGGACTCGATCATGTACAGATAACCTGTCTGGGTGAATTTCAGGATGATACACTCATGCTGGCAAAACAGTTTGATATGAGTTGCGATTTGAAGAGTCTGTTCTCCGGTGACAGTATCCGGGTTCATTCCATCGTTCTAGAGGAACCGCACTTTCATCTCGTCGTCAACAAACAGGGCCACAGCAATTGGAACATCATTAAATCCGGTCCCGATCGGTTTGATCAAATTGATTCTTCAGCCAGACCCTTTAACCTCGACATGCAACGTTATGCCATTCATAAAGGATATGTAGATTATCAGGATCAGGGAAGGAATGTCCATATTGTCATCAACAATCTGGAACACGAAGGCAGCGGTCTTTTTTCATCTGAATCATTCACGCTGAATACCAAAACAACCTCTGATGCGGTTGATTTTGATTACAGCGGTAAGATTCCATATCGTGTTACGGTTAAAACCAACATCAATCTGTCTTTTCGTGTGGACAAAAAAACCCATACATATTCTTTTAACAGCGACCAGGTTTTTTTAAATGACCTGGTATTACATACCGAAGGATTTTTTGAATGGATCAACGACAGCAGCTATAACATGAATATCCGGTATAAAGCGCCCTCCACTAAATTCAAAAATCTGCTTTCCATACTGCCTTCTGTATATCAGAAAGATTTCGCGGGTTTGGAATCGAGCGGACAGGTTAACCTGAACGGCTTTGTGAAAGGAAGATTTGATGAAAAACATTTCCCGGCCTATCATACCAATCTGTTTGTGCAGAATGGATATTTTAAATACCCTGATTTGCCAGCTCCGGTGGAAAATATCAGGTTTGGTTTACAAGTAGATAACCCGGATGGTTCGCCGGATCGGCTAACGGTAAATATGTCAGAGGGACATGCGGAAATCAATCATGATTCACTGGATATGCACTTACTTGTAAAGAATCTCAATTCGAAACCATTTATTGATTTTGCCCTGGCCGGGAAAATGGACCTGTCCAATTTTTCGAAATCGTTCAAATTAGAATCCGGCACACGTCTGGAAGGAATATTAATAGCCAATGTCCACGCGAAAGGAGAAATACCTGAAATGGAAAATCATAAAAAGGATCCATTCGAAGCGGGCGGAGATTTCAGACTCGAAAATTTTTCCTATGCATCGAAAGGTTTTCCGGCAGGCATCGTCCTGGATCAATTACTCATGGAGTTCAATCCGAAGAATGTTTCGGTAAAAGAAATGAAAGGCACTTACCTGTCAACACATATGGGTGTCAGCGGCAAACTGAATAATCTGTTTGATTTTGCATTCAGGAATCAGCCCCTGAATGCGTCGCTTGATCTGAATACGGATGAGTTGAATCTCAGGGAATGGATCAACAACAATAAGAATGGTTCTGCTACCGCCGGCGTCAATACCGTATTTGTGGTGCCTGATAATATTGATTT
>JABDFX010000200.1 GCA_013286315.1 Bacteroidota bacterium
CCACTTCATCGTTCGTATGAACGTGTAACTTAACAATCTGATTTGGCAGCAACTTAAGCCGCATAGCAAAAGGCCCTTTTGTTTTGTAATCTCCATAAAGTATACACATTTTAGTCCCTTTCGGAAGAGCAGTTGGGCCATCAATCCAATGTATTTGTTCCGGAGCAAATTAACTCCATGGGCCCCTGGACAGTCGAGTTCAGGTAACCTGGAAAAAAATCGTTTTGGTATTCAAATGAATAGCACTCAAACTATGCGACGGGTTACCGCTGAGAGAAGAAATTCAGACTAACAAGCCTGCTCTTGTTTTAATAACTTCTATCGAATCGCCAATACTTAAAAAGCCATTGCCTTCCGTTAGTATATTCTGACCGAAATAGACTTCATTTTTTATCCTGCGATAAGAAGCCAGGGTTTTTAAAGGTTCTTTGCCTGTTATACCCGTTTCCTGATCGGTAGTCGTAATAACACATCTTGCACATGGCTTTACGGAATAACAATGAATCCCATGTACAATGAAATGTTCCATGCTATCTTCCTCGAAAGGCCGGCCGCCGGTGAAAACAATATTTGGACGAAACCGGTTGATGGGCAGCGCTTCCTGCATCCGACTGTTCAGATCATCCAGTGAAGACTGACCAATCATCAGAATGGGATAGCCGTCAGCAAAACTGGTAATATCGTCTTTCAGCGCATAACTTTTATCCACCTGTCTTCTCGATGTTTCCGGCATATATACCAGTCTGCAAGATAGTCCTATTCGTTCGGAGAACCATTCGTCCGCTGATGGGCTGATATAGATTGCTTCACATATATCCTCCCATACCTGCACCCTCGTAATATCGCCTTCATTTACCGGAATCAATGCCAGCCTCAATTTCATATCAACCGATTTTTTGTGATTAACCAGCAAATCACTTCCGTCGATCATAGTCTGTAACAATGCCATGACAGGATGTTCTCTTTGTGTAAGGAACCTGTTATGTTCGTCTACCAACATATACCGCCTGTCATACCGGAATCCGCGATCTGTTACAAGTGTAGTTTCAACAGAAATACCACCGAGGGATTTGATGGGGTAAATAAATAACTGACTGATCCGGAACATGTTTAAAATTACAATTTATCAGTTTACGGTTTTCAGGTAACTTTCAGTAGAAAAAGTTTTCAATAATAAATTATGATTGGAAAATGGGTTAAGAAAATAGCCCTGATGTATTTTCTGACTTCTTCTTCGGTTTGTACACTCTTTGCTCAGGATCTTCCCATTCACGCAGGTCCTTTTCTGCCAACAGAGTCATCCCTGAAGCAATATCATTGTCCGGATTGGTTCAGGGATGCCAAGTTTGGAATATGGGCACACTGGGGACCGCAGGCAGTGCCACGCCATGGTGACTGGTATGCAAGGGAACTTTATCAGGAAGGAAGTGATGATTACAAGGATCACCTGGATCGTTACGGTCATCCCTCAGTCCATGGATATAAAGATATCATTCCACTCTGGAAGGCTGAAAAATGGGATCCGGAAAAACTCATGGCACTCTATAAAAAATGCGGTGCAAAATACTTCGTGAGTATGGGCAGCCATCATGATAATTTCTTTTTATGGAACTCAAAAATCCACCGGTGGAATGCAGTCAATATGGGTCCTCATAAAGATGTTGTCGGTATCTGGCAAAAGGCGGCGAAAAAAGAAGGATTGTATTTTGGTGTTTCCGAGCACCTGGCAGCCAGTTACACCTGGTTTCAGATGTCACACGGAGCGGATACAACCGGGCAATTTAAAGGAGTTCCTTACGACGGGAATGATCCGAAATACGAGGACCTGTATCATACCAAAGCAAAGCCCGGTGATACGGGATGGCTTACCACGAACCATGAATGGATGACAGAATGGTATGCAGATATAAAAGAACTCGTGGACAGTTACCATCCGGATTTACTCTATTCAGACAGTAAACTGCCTTTTGATCAGACGGGCCGCAGTATGCTCGCAAATTATTATAACGGCAATTTATTTTACCATCAGGGAAAACCCTCGGCTGTTTATACCTGCAAGGAATCTTCTTCCGGCGAATGGGTGCAGGACCTGGAGCGCGGGATACAGGACAGCATTAGTGTGTATCCATGGCAGACCGACACGTCCATCGGCGACTGGTTTTACAGGACGGGTCAGAAATATAAGACGTCGACCGACATCATACAAATGCTTGTGGACATCGTAAGTAAAAATGGAAACCTGTTGATTAATATAGTGCAGACACCCGAAGGCGATCTGGAACCGGATATCCTGAAATCGCTGGATGAAATCGGTCAATGGATGTCCGCCAATGGTGAAGGGATTTATGCCAGCCGGCCATGGAAGGTTTTTGGTGAAACACCCGATCATGCTGAAGTAGTTAAAACTTCAAATTTTAACGAAGACAAAATAAAATACAGCAGTCAGGATATCCGCTTTACAACAAAAGGAAATAACCTGTATGCATTTTGTCTTAATATTCCTGAAGGTGATATTCACATTACATCTTTTGGTAAAGATTCCAAATGGATGAACCGGAAAATAATGTCAGTCACATTGCTTGGCAGTGATGAAAAGATTAACTGGCT
>JABDFX010000201.1:0-114 GCA_013286315.1 Bacteroidota bacterium
CCTGCCGGAGCCCTGAAATTTCCTTTTTATTGACTTCCTTTTTCAGCCTTGTATTTTTCCATTCAACATTTTTCAGCGTGTGGGAAAAAACAATCTTTGAAATATTGTCTATTA
>JABDFX010000201.1:124-2519 GCA_013286315.1 Bacteroidota bacterium
AGAGGGCAAAAACATTTTAGCAGGCAGTCCAAGCTTAATCGTAGCCTTGACGCAAATTCATCCATTGGTTTATTACCAGAGGGATTTTTTACGAGAGATGGCCAGTAACTTTCCATCATTTGATATGTTGTCCTTCCATACAATAATGTGTCTGCATTACTTAACAGCTCGTTATAATGTTGATGTAATTCTTCATCTGCGGTCATTGCGGTATGGTCGCAAAATCCGTCAAGTGTCATATTGATCGCCGCGATTAGTTTTCTCATATTTTTTTATTTTAAATTAATTGCTAACCATGACGCACGGCGACTCGTCCCAATAATCCAAATACTCATGACGTTTTTATCGGAAGGCTGTCTGAAGGAATAGCATTCCGGTACACGAGCTTTACAGCATTTTTAACCGCTCTTCTTCCAGATCAATCTGGTAAAGCTGCCAGCGTATAATTTCTTCATCGATACCGTCGTCCTTATTAAGATCCGAAAGATATTTACGCTGGCTTTCGAGCATTTCCAGAAATAGGGGCGTCGTCTTTTTGTTGATACCATCGTCATTGGATGCTTTTACTTTTTCTTCCCAATGTTCCAATATTTTCTGCAGGCCATCCTGCCCATGCAAATCATGATCGTATTTATCCTGAAGAAACCGGTGAGTATGCTGCTGTAAACCCACCCTCAGTTTACGCCTGGCGATATCTGCCGGCTCATCCATGAAATCTTCAAAAACTTTCGCACGCCGGATTAAAACGGGCAGTGTGAGACCCTGTACGACGAGTGTTAACAGAATCACTATAAACGTAATGAACATAATGAGGTTTCTGTATGGGAAGGCGCTGCCATCGCTGAGGGATACAGGAATTGCGAGTGCGGCAGCCAAAGAAACTACGCCCCGCATGCCTGTCCAGCCAAGCACGATCGGAAGCAACCATCTTCTTCTTCTGGAACTCACCCTCGGAGCCATGCTGGGGCGAAAGATCAATGTGGCGACCATGGCTGTATAAGCGCTGATCATCCGCGCCAGAACCAAAACAACGGTTATCAGCACTCCATAACCAATCGCAGTATGAAGCGGAATGCCTTTGGATCGTAATCCTTCCACGATATCAGGAAGTTCAAGCCCGATGATGAGAAACACAAGTCCGTTCAGTATAAATACAAAACTTTCCCATACGCTGTAACCTCGGATTCGGCTGGTGCTGTTCAGGTATAGAAGCCGGCGCGTCGACATGAAAAGTCCGCCGCTTACTACAGCAAGCACACCCGAACTGTGAACCTGCTCCGCCAGCCAGTACATGAAATAGGGTTCAATGAGTGAAAGACTGATAGCGGATGGTGCGTCAATGGGCAGTCGACGATGAATCTGTACAAATAGCCAGCCCAGCCCGACACCAATAATTACACCGCCGATCACCATCCATAAAAAAGTCATTGCTGCCTGCTGCCAGATGAACTGGCCCGTACCGACAGCCACGAGGGCGAAGCGAAAAATGATCAGGGAAGAAGCATCGTTTAGCAGACTCTCACCTTCGAGAATGGTTGCCGTAGCGTGCGGTACCCGTACAAACTTCGTGATGGCGCCGGTGCTCACAGCATCAGGAGGTGACACAATACCACCCAGTAAAAATCCCAGCGCCAATGAAAAACCGGGAATAAAATGATTGGCGACTACTGCTACTGTAAAGGCAGTAAAGAAAACCACCAGAAAGGCAAAGCTGCTGATGATCCTATACCATTTCTTCATTTCCTTAAAAGAAATCGACCAGGCAGCGTCAAATAGAAGCGGTGGAAGAAACAGGAAAAAAATGAAATCCGGATTTACACGAATTACAGGCAGTCCGGGTATAAAGCTGATGAGTAATCCGGCTGTTACTATCAGAATGGGGTACGCAATTTTCATCCGGTCAGCCACGGTTTTCAACATTACAATGGCGGCGATCATGGCGAGCAAAAGAGGAAGGACATTTTGCATCACAACTGAATTTACATAAAATAAGGTACATAACTTTTTACAAAAATATTCCGCCTTTATTACCAGATCGGCACTTTGAAGCAAAACGGTTTTCAGGGAGCTAATACTTCCGGAATCTTATTATCACGGATTCTTTTGAATGAACAAAGTTAAGACAGAGAGGGTCTACAGGTTACAATGTCCTCACGCCTGTCTGGCATTTTTCATTTTATTCAACCACAGGTAAACTGACCAGATAGCCGTAATCCCAAATAATATCAGAACGGGAATATAATGCGCACGAAAAAACCTGTGAAAATATGCCCCAATCAGCAGGTATGCCGTTGCAACGCTTAGTTTTATTTTAAAAATGTTCATAAGATTTTTTTATTATTTGCGGGAGTAGCTCCGGCAGGAAAAATTAATTCATTTCCATCGAATTAAAAAA
>JABDFX010000202.1 GCA_013286315.1 Bacteroidota bacterium
TTGCAACCCGACAAAAAGGAAAATAAAAACTACATCCTGCAGTGGTTTTTTATTATGGTTGCCATCGGCGTTGCCTTCTTACTTCTCATGCTGACAAGCCCATTCGGACTACATTCTCTTGCTATTATAGCATTTAGTATTGCTGCAGGGTTTGGGGCATATTATTATTTTACCAGGAAGAATGGATGACGATGACCGATGACCGATGACCGATGACCGTTGACCGATGACCGATGACCGATGACCGATGACCGATGACCGTAAAAAACATAAATATTTAAAATGAAACTGATTTTTTTTCTGATTGCTTTTCTGCTGATATCCGTTCGTTACTATTTCTCCTGGGCTGGCAAGGACAGGGAAAGAAGGGGACTGTCTGAAGGTAATATCGTTAACAAATCAGATAACTCTTACGAAGAATTAAACTATTTGGGAAAATTTCAATTATCTGATGATGAATCCGGTTTCAAATCTATCTCTCCCGGAGGTTATTTTAAATTCCGCCTGAATGATGTAAAAATAAAAGCTCAAAGTGATATGAGAGGAGAAATTGAGTATACAATTTTTGATGGGAAAAATGATCTGACGTTCAACGATGAAGGAAAAATACTAGTGGCGAAAGCCATCAAGGAAATGATTTACTGGGGTTACGATGCAAAAGGGAGGATGGAACGTGTTTATCAGAAAGGAGGGAGTCAGGCTTTATTAAGAGAAATCGATAGTGTGAAAGACGATCAGGTCAGGATCCTATACATGAAACGGCTTTTTTTAATCGATTCGCTTCCATCTGAAACCCAGGAACTCATTGTCAGAAAAGTTAAATCACTGGGTTCTGATATGGATAAAGCCCAGTTTTTAAATCAGATTAAAACCTCCCAGTTTACTAATCCGTCCATCAATGCTGCTTGTTTTGACATTATCAAAGGAATGGGTTCTGATATGGATAAAATGAATGCTCTTAATCATATCATTGAACAGGATTCGCTTAATGCGGGAATCATTGCAACTATTTTGAATCTGGGTAATGGTATGGGGTCCGATATGGATAAATCTAATCTTTATGGAAAACTGATCGATAAAGGCCTGATTAAAGATTCACTTTTTGACAGCCTGTCCGTTCGTATTTCCAAAATGGGTTCTGATATGGATAAGGTAAACCTGTTTAATAAAATGCTGAAAATAGATCCCATCACAGAAAATCAATGGATAATCCTGATCAGCCAATCAGAATTTCTGGGTTCCGATATGGACAAAGCAAATATGCTTTCAGAATTTTCGAAGAAAATGCCAAAGACAGATCCGATTAAAGCAGCCTATGTGAAAGCGGCAAAAACGATTGGTAACGACAATGATTATGGCAGGGTTATGCGGGCGCTGGAATAATCAATCAACGCCAAATGCAAATAAACTTCTGCCCTTTTATTTTCCCGAATTAGGATAATTTATACCGGGTCCAAAGAAACATTCGTAGGAAGTAATTTTCCCGTCCTTAAACTTAAAGTAATCGCTGTTCCGGAATAATTTTCCGTCTGTCGTCCAGCCGTTGGTGATTACAAAGGCATTATCTCCGTTAATAACATACTCAGTAATTTCGAATTTTTTCATCTTATAACAGTTTGGCCAGCACCTTTCCTTAAAAGCCGCTACGCTGATATGATCATCCAGCGGGCTGGAGAAAGTAAATCCGTCAGCGAGAACCGGCTGTATCAAATTCCAATCTTTTTTCTCAAAGGCGGTATAATAAGCCATAACGGCTTTACCATTTGGTCCGTTTTGGAGCGCTGTTGCCTGTCCGGAAGAGGCCGTCTGGGCAAATCCTGTCTTGCAAGACAGGAGCACACAAACTAAAAGGACTTTACCAAAAAGATTAGTCAATTTCATAATTTTTGTTTTATAAGTATAAACAAGACAACGTCCCATCCAAAAACCGGACATTGGGCGAAAATAAAAAATTTACATAACGATTCCATTTTGCACAAAATTACCGAACACTATCTAAATCAAAGCGTTGTATTTATGCTAGAATCCATCCCTCTTTGCAGAATTTGATAGATAGTCGGGTTGAAATTTGCCAAATAATCGGATAAGCTATATTTGATTTCACGTAAGCCGCTAACGTGCAGTCCGCCCGCACATTCTTATTCCTTCAAAAATTGCAGAAAGGCAAAACTGCGCTTTATGTATCCACTTTAATAAGATCTCAATAACATCTCTGACGAATACCACTTGGTGATAAAACAATTTTTTTTGGGGTGCATACTTGAAATGCCTGAGTTAACGTTGTTCCCGACAGACCAAATGGGTAAAAGATTAACATATAATATAATAACCGGAAACGATCCCTACCTGGGGATGTGTTTTTACTATTCGCCCTATTTTCAAATGAATATATGGCGCCGGGGGTCTTCGCTTACCGGTGAGCGGACCAAAAAGGATCCTGCCTTTAAGGGATTTCGCCAGAGCAGCAGCCGGTTAAAGGAAGCTTCCCCCATCGCGGCTTT